>SXSC01000340.1 GCA_005792355.1 Opitutaceae bacterium | reverse complement strand
CCTCCGTCAATAATGTGGAGTCACCCCGCCAAGGGCTCGCCGTTCAGAGCCAACGACGGCCGCTCCACTCCACATTATTGACCACTTCACATTAGATCCTTAATGTGGAGCTCCACATTAAGGATCGAAATGGATCAATAGCACCATCCGGCAACCGCAACCGAAGATCTTCGGTTATGGTTGCCGCGTCGGGCCGCTAGCGATCCGCATCGTGCATTTCTGCGACGAGGTTGATCGTTCCACAGGGAGCGGCCGCCGGCCGCGGTGCGAAAAATGCGGGCGAGCAGCAGGGTTTCGCCTGCCGACGCTCCCAGCCGATCGCTTTAAAATCCATGCCCCGCGCCGCCGCCGCGAGACCGATCGGACCCGCGCCGATCACGGCGACAGGTAATGATGAAACCGAGGACGAAAGAGCAGGATTCGTGTTGGTCATGGGCGTGTTGATTTCCCGGGCTAACAACCGCCGACGCGCCCGGACGCAAACTTTTGCTCGCACTCCCTCAGGCGCTTCCAGCGACCCCGGGCGGATTGTCCGCCGAATCGCAGCGGAGATCGACGGGCCGGAGCGCGGCGGTTTGCGCGAAGCCGGCAGGCAGGATCGCCGCCAGCGAACCGCGAGAACAATGAACTCGCCAGCGGTGGGGCTGCTTTGGAGAATAAGGCCGTTACCGGTCCCTCCTCCCGGCCCAACCCCTTGAAAATCCAATTTCCGATCAGTGGCGTCCGACGAACCCGCCGCCGCGAATTTTCACCTCATGAATAACCGAACTTTTCTCCGCGCCACGTTGGCCGCGATTCTTGCTGTCTGCGTCCAGCTCGTTTCAGCGCAACCGCCGGCCCCGCGCCCGCTGGCGCCCACCGACTTCGACGCGTGGCGCAGCATCGGCGCGCCGCAACTCTCCCGCGACGGCAAGTGGCTCGCGTATTCGTTCATGCCACAGGACGCCGATGGCGACGTGATCGTGCGGGAACTCGCAACTGGTCGCGATCTGCGAGTGCCCGTCGGCGCGCTGCCGCCGCCCGCCGCCGCGCCGTCCGGGGAAACCACCGCTCCCGAGGAGCCGCCCACGTCGCGCGCCATCCGGATCGTCATCACGAGCGACAGCCGCTTTCTCATCGCCAACACCCACCCGCCGAAGGCCGAGCTGCTCGCCGCCCGCAAGGCCAAGAAAAAACCCGAGGAAATGCCGAAGGACGGGCTCGCCATCGTCCATCTCGCCTCGGGCGCCGTCACGCACGTCGCCGACGTGAAGAGTTTTTCCGTCCCCTCGAAAGGCGGCTCCTGGCTCGCCTACTTGAAAGGCGCGAAGCCCGAGGAGAAAAAGCCGGACGAGGCCAAGCCCGCCGAAAAGCCGGCCGAAGTCGGCGCACCCGACGACGACCACGAGGACCCGGATCAACAACGCGGCGGCGCGCGCGGCGGGGCTGGTCGGGGCGGCGCCAACGCGCCTGCCGCCGGTCCCGCCAAAGTGTACGGCACCGAACTCGTCCTGCGCGAACTCGCCGCCGGCGCCGAGCGGTCGTTCGCCAACGTCCTCGCGGTCTCGTTCGCCCGGGACGGCAAAAACCTCCTCTACACCGTCGCCTCGAGGACCGAGACGGAGAACGGCGCCTACGCCCTCGTTCCGGGCACCGACGCCGCGCCGCGCGCCCTGCTCGCCGGCAAGGGCAAATACGCGATGCTCACCTGGGACCGCGAGCAGACCCAGGTCGCGTTCCTCAGCGATCGGGACGACACGGCGGCGAAGGTGCCCCGCTCCAAGCTCTACCTCTGGCCCCGCGGCGCCAGCGAGGCCGTCGAGACGGTCACCGCCGCGACGCCCGGTTTCCCGGCGGATCTCGCGGTGAGCGACAAGGCCGCGCCGGCGTTTTCGCGCGACGGCAAAAAACTCTACGTCGCCGCGGGCGCGCCGCCGAAACCGCCGCGCGATCCCGCCGCCGCCCCCGCCGAGGAGGACCGCGTGACGGCCGATCTCTGGCGGTGGAACGACGACTTCGTGCAGCCGATGCAGCGCGTGCGGGCCACCCAGGAGCGCAACCGCAGCTACCGCGGCGTGCTCGACCTCGCGAGCAGGCGCTACACCCAGCTGGCCGACGCCACGTTGCAGCAGGTCTCGCTCAGCGACGACGGCTCGCGCGCCCTCGGCCAGGATGACCGCGCCTACCGCCGCATGCAGGAATACGACACGCGTTACTTCGATGCCTACCTCGTCGACGGTACGACCGGCGCCCGCCGCGAGGTCCTCAAGCAATTCCGCGGCACCGCCCCGATCTGGTCGCCCGACGGCAAGTCGGCCATCTATTACGTCGACAAACACTGGCACGCACTCGACACCGCGACGGGCGCCGCGCGCCGCCTCACCGCCGGGTTGCAGCCGGCGTTTTGGAACGAGCTGCACGATTCGCCGTCGCCGCCCGCGGCCTACGGCAGCGCCGGCTGGACGAAGGACAGCGCCTCCTTCCTCGCCTACGACCGCTACGATGTGTGGCAGCTTTTTGCCGACGGCCGCACGCCGAAGAATCTCACGGCCGGCCTCGGCCGCGCGCACAAGACGCAGCTCCGCGTGCAGGGCATCGAGCCCGTCGATGAGGACGACGAGGAGCGCGGCATCGATCCGGCGAAGCCGCTCGTGCTTCGGGGCGAGAGCGTGGAGACGCGCGCGAGCGGGTTTTTCCGCACGACGTTTGCCGCGACCACCGCGCCCGCACGGCTTCTGTGGGGTGACAAGCGCTTCACTTACGCCGGCCGCGCGCAGGAGGCCGACGTGCTGCTCGTGACCGCGGCGCGCTTCGACGAGTTTCCCGACGTGCACGTGACCGACGCGTCGTTCGCGCAGCTCACGAAGGCCACCGACGGCGGCGCGCAGCTCGCGAAGTTCGCGTGGGGCACCGGCGAACTCATCTCGTTCCGCAGCACCGACGGCGTGCCGCTCCAGGCCGCGCTCTACAAGCCGGCGAATTTCGATCCGAAGAAGAAATATCCGATGCTCGTCTACATTTACGAGCGGCTCGCGCAGGGCGTGCACGGCTTCGTCAATCCCTCGCCCGGCACGAGCATCAACTTCTCGTATTACGTCAGCAACGGCTACCTCATCCTCACGCCGGACATCGCCTACAAGACCGGCGAGCCCGGCCCGAGCGCGCTCCGCTGCGTGCTGCCCGCGATCGATGCGGTGGCGAAGCTCGGTTTCGTCGACGAAAAAGCCATCGGCATCCAGGGCCACTCGTGGGGCGGCTACCAGATTGCCTACATGGTCACGCAGACGAACCGCTTCCGCGCCGCCGAGGCGGGCGCGCCCGTGGGCAACATGACCAGCGCCTACTCCGGCATCCGCTGGGGCCCGGGCCTGCCGCGGCAGTTCCAATACGAGCAGACGCAGAGCCGCATCGGCCGGAAACTCACCGACGCGCCGCAGGCGTTCATCGACAACTCGCCCGTATTCCAAATCGGCAAGGTGCAGACGCCGCTCCTGATCCTGCACAACGACGCGGACGACGCCGTGCCGTGGTATCAGGGCATCGAGCTGTTCCTCGCGCTGCGCCGCCACGGGAAGGAGGCCTGGTTCTTCAACTACAACGGCGAATTCCACGGCCTGCGCCGCCGCGCCGATCAAAAGGACTGGGCGCTGCGCATGAGCCAGTTTTTCGACCACTACCTCAAGGGCGCCCCCGCCCCCGAGTGGATGGAAAAAGGCATCCCCTACCTCGAGCGCGACGAGGAGAAGGAGCGGTTTAACCAGGCCGCGACGAAGTCGGCCCGACAGGGCGAAGATTTCACACCTCCGCGTGTGAAATCTTCGCGCTAGGAGGCCGGACCCGCCACAATCCTCCGGCAATTCCGTGAACCCCTGGCCAGCAGGCGGGTCGATCCGGCGGGCGGGCACCTTCCGCGGGCGTTCACTTTCCCACGCAGAACAGCTTCGTGCCGGTGCGGATGAAAAGGTTGCCCTGCGAGATCGCGACGCTGGAGCGGTGGCGGGTGTCGTCGCCCTCGTCGCGGAGATTCACGCTGTGCAGCTGCTTGAACGCGGTGCCGCCGGCCTGGATCACCGACACGTCGGCGTCGAAGTTCATCACGTAGATCTTGCCGTCGGCCGCGGTGGGCGAGGCTTGGAAGACGGACTTCCCGCCCATGTCGCCACTCCAGACGACGGCACCGTCGGCGGGGTTGACGCAGTAGAGTTTCTTTTTCGTGCCGTTGAGGATGTAGAATTTCCCTTCGTAAAAAAGCGGCGTGGGCACGTCGGCCGTGAGGTCGCGCTCGTTGATCGACGGGGCGGCCTCGGCGGCATCTTCCGTCGGTTGCACGTGGCTCTGCCAGGCGAGACTCTTGGTTGGGATTGTGCCGCTGCCGCCGGTCTTCACGGCATAGACCGGGGCATTTTTCGGGCCGCACGCGAGGATGACGCCACCGCCGACCGTCGGCGACGGCACGAGTCGCCAATGTCCAATCTTGGTCGGGTTCCAAGTGCCCCAGCGCCAGAGTTCCCGGCCGGACGCGGGCTCGTGGCCGGTGATGCAGTCACCGCCGACGATGATGAGTTCCTGGCGTCCGTTGTGGGTGAAAGGCAGGGGAGTACTGTAGGCCTCGCGTGATTCGGCCACGGCCTCGGAGGGCCGGAGGCTCCGCCAGACATCCTGGCCGGTGCGCGGCTCCATGGCCAGCAGGTAGGACTCGTTGCCGGTCGGCTTGCCGCGACCCCGCACGGCGACGTCGCGTTGCAGGATCGGCATGATGAGACGGCCATCGTGCAGCAGCGGGGTGGCGGAGAACGTCCACTGAAACGCGAACGGCCCGAGATTTCTTGCCCAAAGTTTTTTCCCCGAGACCTCGAACCCGACCAGATCGCCGGTGCCGAAGAAGAACACGACGATCTTGCCGTCGGTCACGGGCGAGGGGGAACAGGTGTTGCTGTACTGGCCGTCGGTGGCGAAGTCGCTGATCTCCGCGCGCCAGAGTTCCTTGCCGGTCCGGCGATCGAGGCAGAGGGCAATCTGCTTGTTCGTCTTCGTTTCAGCGGCGGTCAGGAACACCAGGTCCCCCCAGATCACCGGCGTCGCGGCGGACGAACCTGGGAGCGTGGTGGCCCATTTCACTCCCTCGGTCTTGCTGAACTTCCCGGGCAGGCCTTTTTCGGGACTGGCACCGTTGTGCAGCGGCCCGCGCCAGTTGGCCCAGTTCTCGGCGTGCAGCGCGGCGGCGGAGAAGACTAACGCGATCAGGAGTAGGATTCGAATCATGTTGCGAAATGGATTTTGCGGAGGTTGGAGGAGTGATTGCAGGGGGATGGGCCACGCGGGGTGGCAAGGCCCCGGCTCCCCTGCACTCCGCAAGTTCAGACGCCCGGCGTCAAGTTTTCCGCGCCGACCGACGGAGTCGGCGATCGGCGTTCGTTGCCGGCCGGCGCTCGCCGTTGCGCGAACCTCGATCGCCCCGATCCCCTCCCGGGCCGGATGCGGTTCAACCACGTATGGACCCGAAGCGATGCGAGAAAAATACCGGAAGGTGGAACCCGATGTCCCCAGCGGGTTTTGCGCGGTACGCTCTCCAATCAGCCCGTGGGGGACTGAGCCTCCGCGCCAGCCGAGGGCGGGCACCGCCCCGGGCTCCACTCCGGACTGAATCGTCACGGCTTGGATGAATCACACTCCGGTCCTGATGGGGCCCGTGATCGCCACATCAAGTTCAGCCTGCACCAGACGCGGCTGCAACGCCTCGCGCAATCTGGCCTCCGCGAGCACCAGGTGCCTGGCGTCGCTCTCGATGCCAACGCAGCGCCGGCCGCGCAACGCACACGCAATCGCCGTCGTGCCACTGCCCAGAAACGGATCCAGCACCAGATCCCCCGGTTTGCTCGCGGCCAGGAGAATCCGCTCGAGCAATATCAGGGGCTTCTGCGTCGGGTGCTTTCCCAGTTTTTTCTCCGCGCCGCGCGGCGCGGTGAAACTCCAGACATCCTTCATCTGCTTCCCGCCATTGGTCCGCTTCATGTCGGCGTAATTGAAAACGTGGCGGCTCTTCTCCTGCTTCGCCGCCCACAACACCGTCTCCGTCGAATGCGTGAAACAGCGGCAGGCAAGATTGGGCGGCGGGTTGGGTTTCTGCCACGTGATCTGGTTCAGGATCTTCAGGCCGAGCTGCTGCAGCGCATACCCGACGGAAAAAATCACATGATGGGTTCCGCTGACAAAGAGCACCCCGTTGGGTTTCAACAACGCCTGGCAACGCCGCAGCCACTCGCGGTTGAAGTTGTGATTCTCCTCCGCGCCGCGCGATTTGTCCCAGGCGCCCTTGTCGACCTTCACCATCCGGCCGCCCTGGCACGTGATGCCACCATTCGAAAGAAAATACGGCGGGTCGGCGAAGATCAGATCAAAACATCCACCGGGATGTTTCGCCGCCAGAGTGTCCATCACCGCCAGGCAGTCGCCGTGGTAGAGAAAAACTCCGCGCGCGTCGTCGCGATGGACGAGCCGGCTCGGCAGCAACACCTCCGGTCCCGCCGCGACCAGACCGTCCGCGGGTTGGAACACACGCATCTCCGCGACCGGGGCGGGCCGGCGGTGAGCCTTGGGTGGACGGTCGGGTTTCGGCACAAGAAGATCCGATCGACGACGGATCGGAGCCGCAAGCCAATTTACGGAATCTGATAGATTTCGAGCAGCGCGAAGGCGGTGGTCGCCGAATTCGAGCTGACCTGAATCGTGTAAACGCCCGAGGGGAGCGTCGCGAGGACGGCCGCATCCTTGCTGCCGCGGGTCAGCGCGAAAGCGCCGGCGCGCAGGGCGGCCGTCGAGACATCGCTGATGCTGGACACCCAGTCGTCATTCGCGCCGAGCGCCTGGCCGGTGCTGTCGAAGAGCGAGAGGACCGGATCGGCGACCGTGTTGGCAGCGCCGAACTGCGCGAGACCGGGACCGATGCCGCGCAGCAGCACGCGTGACGCGAGACCGCCCTCGAGCACAAAACCGCTGATGAGCGCATCAGCCCCCGTGCCGGCGGCACCGCGGCTCGAAACGTTGACGAGCCGCGCGCCCGATCCGGAGCCGGCATCATAGATCTCCGCGAGGGCCACGCCCCCGCCGCCACGCGGATCGAAAACTTGCGCGGTGTAATTTCCCGGCGCGAGCGCAAGCACCGCCGCGCTGTCGGCACTGCCGGCGGCGAGCGGAAACGCGCCCGTCGTCGCCGCCGTCGGGGCGGCGGCGGTGACGCTGCTCCAGCCTTCGTTGCTGGCGAGCAACGCGCCGGCCGCATTGTAGATCTGCAGGCGGGTGGCGCGGAGCGCATCGCTCACGCCAAACGCGTTCAGCGCCGGACCAACACCACGGACGAGCACCTGACGCGGCTCAGTGCCGGCAATCGAAAAGCCCAGAATCAGGGATTGGTCGGGCGTCACGCGACCGCGGGTCGAAAGATTGGTGAGCCGGGCGGGGCTCGCACCCGAGGCCACCGTGGTCGCGCCGACGAAAATTTCCACCGTGCCTTCACCCGGGACCGACGTGATGATGGAGCGCGGAATAATCCCGGTGGCGAAATCGATCGGACTTTGCGCCGCGGTCTGCGCCGGCATGGTCGTGGTGTTGGCGGGAATACCGAGGCCGGGAACCGGGCTGGCGTAGTTGAACTCACGCACGGTCTCGTAGATGCCCGAGGCAGCGCCGGCGGTCGACGGAGTGATACTGCGGGCCCGGAGGTAGAAGGCGCCGCTCGCGGGCAGATTCAGGCCGGCGATCTGCCAGTTGGCCGTGCCGGGAGCGCGCACCCCGTCCCCTAGGGAAGTCCAGGTGCCGCGGTCGGACGATTGCTCGAAGCGGACGGCCGAGATTTCGCCGATCGCACCCGTGCGACTCAGGACGATGGAACCGCGATTGGCGGCGACACCCAGCGTCTGCGCCGCGGCGCCGGCCCCAGTGAGTCGGGCGATGCCCGGCCGCGCGGTGCCGCCGACACTGCGGAATCCGCCGCCGATCATCAGACGGCCGTCCGCCTGAAGCGCGAGCGCGGTGACGGCGCCGTCGAAGGACAGGGTAAACGACGAGTCCAACGAGCCGTTCGAGTTGAGCCGCACGAGGCGCGCAGGCGCGCCTCCCACCAAGATTCGGCCGTCGGCCTGGACCGTGATCGCCGAGACCCCGCCCGCCGCCGGGGAAAACGAAGGATCCGCCGAGCCGTCGGGGTTGAGGCGCGCGAGCGCGGTCTGATTCGTGGCGTAGAGAATTCTTCCGTCCGCCTGCACGGCGAGTGAGGTCACCGGACCGGTCACGCTCGTGGTAAGCGACGCATCCGGAGTGCCGTTGGCGTTGAACCGCACGATGCCAGTGCCGCCGACGAGCACGCGTCCGTCGGATTGCACGGCAAGGGCGCGGACGGCGCCGGGCGCACTGGCATTAAAGGTGGTGTCGAGTCCGCCGTCGGCATTGAACCGCGCGAGCCGGTTGCGCGCGACGCCGGCGATGTTGGTGAACGCGCCGCCGACAATCGTCTTGCCGTCGGGGAGCGCCAGCAGGGCGCTGACGACGCCATCCGGCCGCGGCTGGAAGGAAGTCGTGACCGAGCCATTGTCGTTAAGCATCGCGAGATTGCGCGCGGCGACGCCACCGATGGTGGCAAAATTGCCGCCGACCATGATCGAGCCGGTGAACTGGAGATCGGTGAAGTTGCCGCCCACGAGCACGGTGCCATCCGGACGCGCGGCGACGACATTGATGCCGCCGCGGATGTCGGGGTTGAAATTGAGATCGAGCGTGCCGTCTTGGTTGAGCCGGGCAAAGCGGTTGCGCGTGACCGGGGTGCCCGTCGCGCCCGGCTGCAGGGTCGAGAATGATCCGCCGACGAGAATGCCGCCGTCGGGCTGCACCGCGAGCGTGGTCACCACGGAGTTGGCGTTGGGGTTGAAGCCCTGGTCGACGGCGCCGTCGCTGTTGATGCGCGCGAGGTTGTTGCGCGCGACGGCGGTGCCGGTGGCGCCGGGCTGCAGGGTCGTGAACGAGCCGCCCACGAGGAACTGGCCGTTGCCGAGCGCGACCAACGCCTCGACCGACGAATTGGGACTGGGGTTGAAGTTTTGATCGACCGTGCCGTCGGTGTTGAACCGAGCGAGATTGTTGCGCGTGATCGGGGTGGTGGCGCCGTTGGGCGAGACACTCGTGAAACCGCCGCCCGCGACAATCTTGCCGTCACCCTGCAGCGCGAGGGCGTTGACATTGAAGTTGGGCGACGGGTTGTAGTTCGCATCCACCGTGCCATCGACGTTGATCCGCGCGAGGTAGTTGCGCGCGACCGCGGTGGTGGCGAGGTTGGGGGTAAAGCTGTTGAACGAACCCGCGACGATCATGCGGCCGTCGCTCTCGCGCACGATAGCGGCGATCCGCCCGTTGGCATTGGGGTCATAGGTGACGTCGAGCGAGCCGTTGTCGTCGATTCGCGCGATCCGGTTGCGGGCCGTGCCGCTGACGGTCGTGAACGAGCCGACGACCACGATCCGGTTGTCGGTTTGCACAACGATGCCGGTGACGGCGCCGTTGGGAGTCGGGTTGAAACTCGTGTCGAGGGTGCCGTTGGCCGCAAACCGCACGAGGTTCCCGCCGGAAGAGTTGCTGAGGTTGGCAAAGGTGCCGCCGAGCAACAAGCGACCGGAGGCATCGATCGCGACGGCGTTGATCTCGCCGCTCAAGCGTGCGCCGGCGGTGGCAAAGGCCGCGCGCATCGTGCCGTTGGCATTGAGCCAGGCGAAACCACCCAGCTGCGTGGGGACCGGCGCGCCTTCAGGTCGCACGATCACGGCGCTGACCGGTCCGTCGGTGTTCAGATTCGTATTGAATTCGGGATCGGGCGTACCCTCGGAACGGTAGCGGGCGATGTTGGTGCTCTTCGCCCCGCCGAGATCGGCGAAGCTGCCGACCGCGAGCACGCGACCGTCGGCTTGCACCGCGAGGGCGTTGACGATCGCGCCCGTGGCGCCGCCCGCCGCGGCGTCGAACGTCGTGTCGACCTGGCCGTTGGCGAGCAGTCGGGCGAAGCTGCGGCGGGCGATGCGGGCCGGCGCGCCAAGGGGGGCGAACGACGCAAAACTGCCGCCGATCAGGAGACGGCCGTCGGACTGCAGGCGGAGCGAATCGACGCGGTTGCCGGGCAGTTCGTTGAGATCGAGGTTGAAGGTGGCATCGACGGTGCCGTCGGCATTGAGCCGCGCGGCATATTTGCGCAGCGTCCAATCGGCGGCTCCGTTGGGCTGCAAGGTGGTGAACGAACCGCCGATGATCAGTTTGCCGTCGGATTGAAGAGCGAGGGCGAGGACGTTGCCGTTGGCGTTGGGATTGTACGCGGTGTCGTTGGAACCGTCGGCGTTGAGCCGGGCCAGCCGCGCCCGGGTGATCACCGTGGTGGTGGTCTTCGTGCCGTCGGCGTTGGTCGTGGTAACCGACGGGGCGCCGGCCGGGTTGAGCGCGGTGAAGGAGCCACCCACGATGATTTTCCCGTCGGCCTGGAGCGCGAGTGCGCTGATCGCGGCGTTGAAATTGGGATCAAACGCGGTGTCGAGCGTGCCGTCGGCGTTGAACCGCGCCAGATGGTTGCGCGCCGTGATGGCGGCGGTGCTGAACTTGGTCGTGGTCGAGCCGTCGGCTGCGGTCGTGACGGTGGGAGCACCGCCGGGCTGGACGGACGTGAACGCGCCACCGACGACGATCTTGCCATCGCTCTGCACGGCGATTGCCGCGACCGAAGAGTTGGGCTCGGGATCGAAAGCCGTGTCGAGGGTGCCGTTGGCGTTGAGGCGAACGAGGTTTTGCCGCTGCAACGGGGTCGCGGATCCCGCCGGCTGCACGCTGTTAAAGGTGCCGCCCACCAGCATGCGGCCGTCGGAGAGGAGCACGACGACACCAACCTGGCCGCCGAAGTGCGGGTTGAATTCGGAGTCGAGCGTGCCGGACGTGTTGAGGCGCGCGAGATACTCGCGTTTCTCGCCGTCGATCGTGGTGAAGGCGCCGCCGACGATCACCTTACCGTCGGACTGCAGCGCCATCGTGTAGACCCGGCCGTTGAAATCGGGCTTGTAGGCGCTGTCGACCGTACCGTCGGCATTGAGGCGGGCGACATAGTTGCGGCTGGATGAACCGACGCTCGTGAACGAGCCGCCGATCACGATCTTGCCGTCGGCCTGGGTGACCGAGACGAGCGGACGTCCACCGGCCTCGAGTTCGAAGCTGGCGTCGAGCGAGCCGTCAGCATTGATCCGGGCGAGGCGGTTGCGCAGGATCGGGGTCGTGGCACCCAGAGGAAGCGCGCGAGTGAAGAGACCGCCGATGACAATCTTGCCGTCCGTTTGGGTGGCGACGGCGTTGACGGGACCGTTGACCGACGGCGCGAAGCCGCTGTCGAGTGAGCCATCGGGACTGAAGCGCGCGACGTAGCTGCGGTTCACCGAACTCGTGCCGCGGCCCCAGACAGAGGTAAACGAACCCACAATGACGATCGTGCCGTCCGGCTGCACCGCCACGCCCGCGACACTGCCGTCGGCGCGCGGGTAGAATTCGGAATCGAGCGTGCCGTCGACATTCAGTCGGGCCAAACGCGAGCGGCCGGCGGGCGAGGCATCGGTGGGGGGCTGCAGCGTGGTGAAAAAGCCCGCGAGGAGAATCTTGCCGTCGCGCTGCACGGCGAGGCTGGTGACGCCGTTGTTGGAGTTGGGATTGAATTCGGAGTCGATCGTGCCCGATGGATTCAGGCGGGCGATGCGGTTGCGGGTGGTCGCGGCCGTGTCGCCGGCCGGCTGCAGGGCGGTGAAGCCGCCGCCGACCAGAATCTTGTTGTCCACATGGAGCGCGAGGGCGAGGACGATGGAGTTGGGATTGGGGTTGAAGGCGGCGTCGAGCGAGCCGTCGGCATTGAAGCGCGCGAGATAGTTGCGGGTGGTGGCGGTCGCGGCTCCATTGGGCTGCGTGGTGGTGAAGGAGCCACCCGCGACGAGGCGTCCGTCGGCCTGGACGAGGAGCGCGTGGACTTGGGGCAGAAGTTGACCGCCGACGTTTGGGTTGAAGGTGGCATCGAGCGAGCCATCGGGGTTGAGGCGCGCGAGGCGGTTGCGCACGGTGGTGGCGCCAGTGCCACCAGGCTGAACGCCCGTGAAATCTCCGCCGAACACAAGGCGGCCGTCACGCTGGAGCTGAAGTGCCCGGACGGCGCCGTTGACCCCGGGATTGAAGGTCGTGTCAACCGAACCGTCGAGGTTGAGCCGGGCCAGGTTGGGGCGCGACACGCCGCCGATCATCGTGAACTGGCCGGCCACGATGAGTCTGCCGTCGGGCTGCACTGCGACCGCATAAACGTTGCCGTCAACATTGGGGTCGAAGCCGTCGGCGGCGGAGGGCGATTGGGCGAGGGTTGGGGTCAGCGCGAGGACGGCGGCGGCAAACAAGGTGCCGACCGTACGGGCGAGACGCACAACAGAGCGGAGGAGCGGGACGAGTAGCATGGAAAATGGGGACCGGGCGGGCAGGTTTGCTGGTGGGAACAATAACAAGGGGATCGAGGTTGAGGTCGGCGGCGACGCAAGGCAAGCGAGGGCTCAAACGGGAATTAATCCCGAAAAGACGCCTTGAAACCGGCGGAGTTAGGGGTTTTGGGCACACATCGGCGGGAGGTAAGAGCCCGCGGAGGGGCGGCGGTTCCGAAAATCTGGACCGGACAGCAAGAGCACCGCGGCTGGCCGCGATGGCAACCGCGGGCATTGGCGACTGAAAGGTGGAGCCCGTTTCGAGGGAGCCCGCTTCGCCTTGCGGAATGCATTCAAGAGATAAACCTGCCCCCGATGAATCAGACCATTCTGAACTGAAAGGACCCTTCATCATTGTCACAAGAAGCGGGGCGGTCTTCGGGGCGACCCATGTCGAAGCCACTCCGGAAGGTTTCACGATTTTTCTCAAAGGCATTCAGCACCGACTCAAAGCGCCGGACTTGGAAATCGTTTACGCCGTTGCTGCTCAAAAACCGGCGGCGCGGATTGATCCCGGCCTCATCTCCACGTTGGTTTGGTTGGAAAATGCTCTCATCGAATTCAATCGGACGAATCCGCCAACCCACATCACGCTGATTGGCGCCGGCTCCCTCGCGTTCACCATTCTGCCCGAGCGCAGCACCATGACCCCGACACCATCGTCACCGACGAACTGGCCGCGTTTCTCAACGCCCACGACACCACCACTGATGTGGAGGTCGAACTGCTGGACGAAAACCTCCTCCAACTGCTTGGCCCATGGGCGACCCGCTGTTGCGAGGTGATTGGGCCCCGTGGCACTGCTTTTCGTCTCGTCCACCCCCTGGACACCGCCATGCAAAAGAATTGACCCGCATCCAAACCGATCTGCGGCCACAATTGAACTCACGGATGAATTTCAATCCGCCCGAACAAACATGATGCCGACCATCCAATGGCTGGATCCCGACAACCCGTTGCCCACGTTGGAGAAAAAATGGACCTGCGGCCGCGAACTTGAGCCAGCCGAGTTGGAGTGTCTCGACACCAACCGGAAAACCAACCCGGACGTCCGAGTCCGTGAGCATTGCCGCACCCTGCTCAACGCCATCGAAGCCGAACGAACCGGGATGGCTGGCGCAACGGAAACCGATCCCCACGCCCAACGGCTCCGTCGCCTCCGGCACCGAAACATCTTCACGGCCAAGACCATCACACAAGAACCGTGACGTGCAACGAGACGTCGCCGACGCCAGGGCGGCACTATGGGCATCACAGAATTTCCGCGGGGCGGAACGCACCTCCGCCGAAAATCGGAACCCAACTCGGCCGGCTGCTGATAGATTCGCGGTTCGCGACATGACCCCGGCGTCCGCGCAAATCAGCTTGGCCAGACCGTGCGACAAGTTCCAATGACAGCAACCGCCAGCGGATCACCGTCGATCCCGCGGTGCACCGTCACGCGATCCGTCCGCCCAGCTGAATTGTGCGCCGCGGCGCACAATTGGGCACCACCGTCCGTTTGACGGACGGCGAGAGCGGGGTCTCAACAACCAGGGAGAGGGCCCGGCTCAGTTCTGCAATTCGTAGATCTCCACCAGCGCTTCACCCGTGGCGCCGTTCACTCCGGTGATCTGCGCCGTGTAGGCGCCCGGCTGCAGCGAGAGCGTGAGCGCCGCATCCAGACTCCCCGCGACGAGCGAAAACGCCCCGACCTGCCCGAACACCGTCGCCAGCGCCGGAGCCCAATCGTCATTCTCCGCCACCAACCGTTCTCCGCTGAAGATCTGCAGTTTAGGATTGGCGAGCGCCTCCGTCACGCCAAAGGCCGCCAACGTCGGCCCCACCGCGCGGATCAGCACCGACTTCGGTCCGGTGCCATCGATGACAAAACCCGCGATCATCAGATCGCCGCCGGTTCCGACACGGTTG
>SXSC01000339.1 GCA_005792355.1 Opitutaceae bacterium | reverse complement strand
GATCCGGATCAGGGAAGTGACCCGACTGGCGCGGGAGCGGTTGCAGCCGGCCACCCTGCGCTCCCATCAGGCGCCCGTGCAGATTGGCTTCAATCGCCGGCTGCTGCACGGCGATCGCATCACGATGGCCACAAATCCGGCCGGCGTCGTCGTGCCTTGGACCGACGTGCTCGCCATCGACGGCACCGATGGCCAGCCGATTGCCGTGGTCTTCGCTTACGCGGCGCATCCGGTCATCATTCACGCCACCAGCACGCTGATCTCCGCCGAGTATCCCGGCTTTGCCATCGAGCGGCTCAAGGAATTGCCCGGACCCAAACCAGTGTTCCTCTTCGCCCAAGGATTCGCCGGCAACATCAACGGTTTCCCACTCCGCGGCGGGATCGACGCCGCACGGGCGGCGGGGCGGGAACTCGGGGACGCGGTCCTGCGCGCCCTCGAACTGCCGCCGCGGGCCCGTTTCACCGGAAAGCTCGCGGTCCGCTCGATGGATCTGGAGTTGCCCCTGCAGACTCCACCGACGCCGGCCGCGGTGGAGACGATGATCGCCACGGAGAAAAGCAACGAGCGCCGCGGCCATCTCGAGCGGCTCCTGGGCGTCGCCCGACGCGGCCGGGCGGCCCCGATGCCCTGCCCGATCCGGGCGCTGGCGCTGGGTCATGAGATTTGCGTGGTGGGAGTGGCGCACGAGCCGTTTGCCGAGTACCACCATCGATTGCTCGCGGCGTCGCCGTATGCGCACACTTTCGGTCTCGGCTACACCAACGGCATGCAGGCCTACCTGCCCACAGCAAAAGATCTCCGGCTCGGCGACCGTGCCGGCTACGAGGCCTCGACCCGGGGCGCAGCCTTCACCTATGAATCCTCGCTGCCGGTCGTCCCCGAGTCTGAAGCGATGATCCACGCCGGCTTCGATCGCCTGCTGAAAGACCGATGAACCGTTCCTTGCTCACCCTTGCCCTCCTCATTCTCGTTGCGACGGCATCCGCCCAGATTCCGGCCCCCACCGACGCTCCGTTCCCGCGGTCACCGGCGGAGAGTGCCGCCTCATTTGCCTTGCCCGACGGCTTCCGGATGGAACTGGTCGCGAGCGAGCCCCTCATCTCGGCGCCCAGCGGGATTTGCTGGGACGCGCGCGGCCGGATGTTCATCAGCGAACTCCATGGCTACAATCTCGAGGGCCAGCTCGACATCGAGGATCTCAACAAGACTGGCAAACTCGACACCCAGGTCCGCCGCGTCGAGGCCGAGGAAAAATTCAAAATCGCCTCCAAGGCGGGTACCTTCGGCGTCGTGAAGCTGCTCCGCGATCGCGACGGCGACGGTCGGATGGACAGCGCGGACATTTGGGCACGCGATCTGCCCCCGGCCTACGGTCTCGTGCCGACGCGAGATGGCGTGATCGTGGCCTGCGCGCCCGACATCATCTTCCTTGCGGACCGCGATGGTGACGGCCACGCAGAAGTGCGAGAAGTGTTGTTCACGGGCTTTCGCACCGGCGCGATTGAGCGCGGCGTCAACGCTCCGCGCTGGGGCGCCGACGGCTGGATCTACTTTGGCCGCGGCTGGAGCGGCGGCACCATCACCGGTCCGAAACTGGCGCATCCGGTCATTCTTGCCGACGCGGATTTCCGGATTCGCGCCGACGGCAGCGCGATCGAACCCGTCACGGGCGGCACCCGCACGTTCGGCTTTGCGTTCACGGAGAGCGGCGACCGTTTCGTCTCCACCACGTCCATGCCGGGCATCTTCGTCGCCCCGCTGCCGTGGCGCTACCTCGTGCGCAACCCCGCCGCCGCGACCTCCTCGCTCGATGCGGGCGCGGGTGATCGCCACGCGTTTGCGCGATCCGCGCCTCATCCGTGGCGCCGGCGGCGGGCGGACGACGCGGAGTTTTTCAAGTTCTATCGCGAACGCTACGGTCCGTCCGAAAGCGAAGCCGCGGGTTGGTTCACCGGTGCCTGCGGTGCCTTCGTCTACCGCGACCACGTGCTGCCCGGGTTGCACGGGCAGTATTTCGTGTGCGAACCGGCCGGGAATTTCATTCACCGCTCCCTGATCGAGCCCGACGGCTCCGCCCTCCAACTGCGCCGTCCGGCGGGCGAAGAACAGTCGGAGTTCGCCGCGTCCGACGATTCATGGAGCCATCCGATCTTTCTCACGCACGGACCGGACGGAGCGATCTGGGTCGCGGATTATTACCGCGAAATCATTGAGGACTACTCGGCGATTCCCCGGCACCTGCAGCAGATCTACGGGCTCGCCGCCGGCAAGGACCGCGGGCGGATCTACCGCCTCACCCACCGTGAGGCCGTGGCCGCACCGGCGGGCGCCCTCGCCACCTTGACGGCGAGAGAGCTCGCCCGCGAGATTTCCAGCCCGCTGCTGTGGCGACGGGAGACGGCCCAGCGTCTGCTCGTGGAACGCGCCGCGGCTGAGGTCGCGCCGGCCCTGCGCGCCGGGCTGACGGCGGCCGCCGCCCCCGCCGCGCTCATCACCGTGCTCCGCACCCTCGACGGACTCGGCCGATTAACCCCGATCGACGTGCGGCCGCTGCTTACTCACGCGGACGCCGCTGTCAGGGTGCACGCTCTCCAACTGGGCGATCGCTGGCTCGCCGCCCCCGTTGCCCCGGAGATGCTCGCCGCTGTCCTCGCCGCGGCCGAGGCCGAGGGAAATCCTCGGGTCCAGATTCAGTTCGCGTTGAGCTTGGGTGAGAGCCGGGATCCACGGGCATTTGCCGCGCTGGTTCAATTCGCCCGCGAGCGCCTGGCTGTTCGTTGGATGGATACGGCCGTGCTTTCCTCGGTACACGGCCGCGGAGCCGCGCTGCTCGCCGAACTTCTCCGCGAGCCAGGCACCGGCGAGAAATTGATCGTCCCGTTGGCCCAGACGGTCGGAGCCAGTCGCGACGAAAGCGAACTGCACCGTACGCTGGAACTAACCCTTGCCGCAGCGGAACCGATGCAGGCGAACTTGCTCGGCGCACTTCTAAAAGGCCGCGCCAACGCCCTGCGCCGGCCGCTCGCCGACGCCGCCACGCGCGCCGCCCTCGCCACCTTTGCGGCGAGCAACGCCGACGACGTCCGCACCGCCGCTCGGGCACTGGGGGAGACCTTCGCCCCGGCCACGCTCTCCGCCACGGAGACCAATGAGGATGCCCGCGCGACGGTCGGCCCCGAAGTCACCGAGGAGATTTTCAAGAAATTCATCGCGGCGCTCGACCGTCCCCGGGATGTGCGCCGGGGTGGACAGATTTTTCGAGCCTCCTGCGCGCCCTGCCATCGCATCGGCGACGAAGGCCACGATTTCGGCCCGGATTTGCTCGGCGAAATCGGCGTGGCCGAGGAGACGCTGGTGCGCCACATCGTGCTGCCGAGCGAACACATCCGGCCGGGTTTCGAGACGACGCAGGTCGACACCCAGGCAGGGACGCAGCAGCTGGGCATCCTGAAGGCCGAGAGCGCCACCGCGCTCACGTTGCTCCTGCCCGGCGGCGTCGAACAGGTCGTGCTGCGGCAGGACGTCGTGCAAATCCGCCGCGTCGCGCGCTCGCTGATGCCCTCGTTCGCCGACACGCTCACCCCCGTCGAATGCGCCAACTTGATCGCGTGGCTGCGCGGCCAGCTCGGCGCGGCGAAACCGCCGTGAGACCCGCGTTGCCGCTTCTTCTCCTCTCGCTTCGTCGTCACACTTAGCCGAACTCATGCAGTTGAAATGGACGATGTCCGGCGCAAGTGATTGCAGGCCAATAGTCGCTTTGCCGAAACCCCAACTGCTATGCAGTTCACTTTTCAGTCCTGTCGCCATCGAGGTGAACAAAGTTCAACTGCATGAGTCCGGCTTAGCCTAAATCGACATCCCCCACCATCATGAATTCCCGCCTCCGCGTAATCCTCGCCGCCGCCGCGCTCGCCGCGACCGGCCTGCGCGCCCAAGCCGCCGCCCCCGCACCCGCGGCCCCGGCGCCCGACGCCGCCCCGATCAAACTCTCGGAATTCCGCGTCGATACCACCAAAGACAAAGGCTACGCCGCCACCAACGCCATCTCCGGCACGCGGCTCAACACGCCGATCAAAAACCTCCCGCTCCCGATCGAGGTCATCACCGACAAGTTCATCGAGGACATCGGGGCCCTCGATGTGCGCGAGGCGCTCGCCTACAGCTCCGGCGTGCTGCTCGACTCGGCGTTCGACAACGGCACCTCCACGCCGACGTCGCAGCCGACCTCGTTCGACTTCTCCCCGTCCAACTCCGGCGGCAATCTGAGCTCGAGCAACGATTACAAGCTCCGCGGCTTCACGACCAACGTCACCCTGCGCAACGGCTTCATCACCCGCGGCCAGCTCGACTCCGCCGACATCGGCCGCATGGAGGTCGTGCGCGGTCCCGCCGCCCTGCTCTACGGCCACAGCATCCTCGGCGGCACCGTCAACGTGCTGCCCAAGTATCCCCTCGGCCAGCCGCGCTACTCGTTCGGCGCCACCGTCGGTTCAAACGATCTCTGGCGTTTCAATTTCGATCTCACCGGCCCGCTCTTCCGCCTCGGCGAGCAATCGGTGAACTACCGGCTGCCCGGCTCGATCATGCACCGCGGCGATTGGACCGACCACTTCGAGACCGAGTCCAAATTCCTCGCGCCGAAGATCGAGTTTCGCCCGTTCCGCGGCACCAACGTGTTTTTCGACTTCCAGTTCCTCGACCAGAAAATCTCCGGCAACGGTTTCCAGGACATCACCTATCCCAATCTGCCGCGCTCCGAGTTTGATCGCTCGCTCGGCCTCGCTCGCAGCCTCGGCAACAAGGACAAGAAGTTCCGCTGGAGCGGCCCCGACACCTACGAGAAGAACCGCGCGCGCATCGCGCTCGCCGAGGTCACGCAGAAGGCCGGCGAGAACCTCACGTTCGTCGCCTCGGTGCAGCACCAGTTTCGCGACCTCGCGCGCCGCCGCATCACCGGCCAAGGCGTGCAGACCAACAACGCCGGCACGCCCGCCGACCTGCGCACGCCGCTCCGCGCCGGCACCGGCTTCGACGCGCTCCGTTACGAGTGGAACGACGACGGCCTCGAGGTTTCCACCGACTCCGTCCGCGTCGAGGGCAACTACCGCTTCCCCCTCAACCTGCCGCTCCTCGGCGCCAGCTCGCACAGCTTCGTCTTCGGCCGCCAGGACGTGAAGGAAACCAACGACACCTTCGGCCGCGGCAGCGCCGCGCCGACCGTCGCCGCCAACGGCGCGCTCCAGTTCCAAAACACCTTCGTCTGGAAACGCACCGACGACTTCAGTCTCTTCCGCTACGGCGGGCAGCAGACCTTCTCGACGCGCGACAGCCTCGACGAGCGCTGGCAGACCGGCCACTACGGCGTTTATCAGGGCAAATTCTGGAAAGACCGCGTGCAGATTGTCGGCGGCTTCCGGCAGGACCGCTACCTCGTTCGGGTGCGCACCTACGACTACATCGACGGCCAGCGCCGCGCCGCGCCCCGCGGCTCGCTCGCGACCGATCCGGCCGCCGATCAGGGCACCTGGAACACCGGCCGATGGGCCGCCGCGCAGGGACTGCCCGGCGCCACCACCGCCGCGAATCCGCTCCGCGCCGGCTACCGTTTCCAAGGCCGGCCGCAGGAACAGGGCAGCCCGACCGTCGGCGTAAACGTCGAGATCGCGAAGCCGGTCTCAATCTACGCCGTCTCCGCCGGCGGCCTCACGCCCAACCCCGGCCAGCGCGACGGCCGCGGCCAGAACTTCGACGCCGAGACCACGCAGAGCAAGGAGGTCGGCCTCAAGGTCGACCTGATGCAGGGCAAAATCTCCGGCACGATTTCGTTTTTCGAAATCGACCGGAAAAACGCGATCTACTTCGCCAGCTTCGCGCCCTCCCCCCGCCTGAACCGCACGCAGCCCGGCGCCACCGGTTTCGATCCGCGCATCCCGCGCTCGTTCGGCGTGCGCAAGGAAATCTTCAACCAAGTCCGCGCCGCCGCCGCGACAGCCAACCCCGCGCTCGCCACCTACCTGCCCGTCCGCCCCGTGACCGCCTTCGGCCAGCCCGCGACGCCCAACACCGAGACCTCCGCCGACATCGTCATCAACTACGAGACGCTCGGCAGCGTGAACCCTCTCGAACGCGCCGCGATCGAGGCCGCGCTCACCGGGAAGCTCGCCAACAGCCAGAACGTCGCGCCCGTCGCCGGCTACACGCCGGGCCCCTTCGAGAGCAACCGCGGCGGCGCCAACTGGACCGGCGCCAGCCGCGGCACCGACACCGCCTTCGGCGACAACTCCCGCGGCTTCGACGCGCAGTTGATCCTCTCGCCGATGTCGAACTGGCAGCTCACCTTCAACTACGCGAACGTCCTGCGCAAAGTCACCGAGCCCTTCAAGTTCGTGGACTTCATCGATTCCGCCGACGACCGCAACTACGGCACCGAATACGACCTCTGGGTCTATGCGTTCGGCGGACCTTCGCAGTTCACCGACCCGAAGCTCGCCTCGACGAGCGCGAACAGCCTGCTCCTCGGCAAGAGCCTCGACGACTCGCCGAAGAATTCGTTCTCAATCCTGAGCAACTACACGTTTGAGGCTGGCCCGCTCAAGGGCCTCTCGGTGCGCCCGAGTGTGATCTGGACGGCGCCGCGCCAGACCAGCGTGCCGATCGGCGCCGGCGACCTCGTGGTCAACGCGCTCAAGACGCCCGACCTGCCCGCGCGCACCGAATTCCGCCTCGGCCTCGGCTACCGCGCCAAACTCGCCAACCGCAGCTGGAACTTCCAAGTCGTGGTCAACAACCTCCTCGACGACCAGAAGGGCGAAACCATCGCGGAGTATCGCGACGCGATCGGCGGCACCGTGCGGCGCAACGCCTTCGTCTACTACCTCCCGCGCGAGATTCGCTTCAGCACGTCCATGACGTTTTAAGCCCGGCCTGCGCGCGCCCTCCGGGAAAACCCGGTCTGAAAATCGCGCCGCTCCCGCGTCCGCTTTTGCACCAAAAGAGCCCGTGGCTTTGCCCGCAGCCCTTGGCGCAGGCCTGCCGCGCCGCGAACTGGAACAGTGCGGCACGACACACCACCGGCGCTTCCACGGTCGCGGGGCCTCGTGCTCTCATTTCCAGCAGCTCATTGGCCGCAAAAGAACAAATCTGTCCCCAATTGTCCATTTCCCGGGCGTGCGTTGGCTGTTATCCTCACCCAGCTTCCATTTTGACCTCGAACACCTTGACTCCGCGTCCAACCGCCGGCCCCGCCTGCGCCGGCCCTTGCCCACGCCGTCGCGCCCAAACCATGAACCTGTCCTTCCGCCACCTTCTCCTTCTCGGCGCTAACCTGCTCGCGCTCACCTCCGCCGCCCGCGCCGCCAGCGGCTCGCTCTCCGGCTCCGTCACCAACGCCGCCCTCCGCAACGCCCTCTCCGGCGCCACCGTCGAGCTTCAAAGCACTTTACAGCAGAGAGAACATCTTAAACCCCTCCCAGATCCGATCCCTCTGAAAGATCCCCCTGAAAATCCAGTTTCCTATCGGTCGGCGACGAATCGGTGGCTCGCGGATGCCCTGGCGATGGGAAGTCCTTTTCAGGTGAGCCGGCTGGCGAGTGCGTGCCGCGCGGCCCCTGGGTCTGCGGAGCCGTTTCTGCGGGCGATTGCGAAGACCAGAGCTTGATTGTTATCCATGGCCTTAGCGCAATCTTCAATCAAAGGTGTTCTGCGCCGAATCTTCCAAGCCCATGAAATGAGTCAGGCCACTTGCATTTTGCGTGGTTTCAGCGACACGACCTTTCGCTTCGCTGCTTTCTGGCGCGCCCGGGCATCTCGGGCGATTGCGGTTACGTCGTAGTTAAACTTGGCCGCGAGTTGGTCGCGAATCTGCCGAATCTCGTCAACAATTGGATCAGTTGGCATAGGTCAGGTTCCCATCAATTCCTCCGGAGTGCAAATCACGGGACAGTCGAAGCCGTGATCACAACAAACCTCCGCAATCTTGGCCGCCATTTCGGCATTGGCGATATGAGTGCAGTTCCAAGTCACGAGGAAATCGATGCCGTGGACCACGGCAATGGCAATGTGCAGCGCGTCCCGCGCCGCCTTTGGGGGAAGCGGTCCTGATTCAATCAAGTGGCGTGCAAGGTCGCTCGCCTCGTCGCTGACGTCCAACAACGGAAACGTTTTGAGCGCCGCAAGGCGGTCCTTGGCGGCTCGAGCATCTCCACCGGCCGCCTCGTCGATGACAATCTGCGAGACGAAAACGCGGAAACGAGCGAGGCGAGTGTCCCACCAATCGCGGGTCGTAGCCTGATGCCCCGCCACAACCACATCGCGGCTCGCGCGAGCGGTATAATAGCTTGGAATGGTTGTTTCGAGATACACCGAGGGCTTCATCTCGACACGATGATGGTTCTCGTGGTCCTCGGGGGCAACCCAGTTATGTCCCCGCGGGTTTCAGCGGGAGCGGCACGTTCATGTCGTGGCAGCGTGAGCGCCCGACGCCCGAGCTTCAGCAGTAAAATCAGCTCAGCAACTCAAGGCGCGCAAGCGGTGGCAACCAGCGCTCTGCGCTCTTTCGCGACGACGGGGTCAACCCGCTGATTGCTACTGCAAGCCAAGCCGAAGTCTCCGTGACGCGAGCCTGAAAGGGCGCGCATCTCGGCGCGCCACACCGCGAAAATTGCCTGTTCCGAGAGCAAGCAATCGGAACGTCCGCGGAGCACTCGTCGACGTCCGCCAAACGGGCAAGTCCCCTGCATGACGGCAGCATGACAATAGATTTCGAATACACGCTTGAACCTTCAGTTGGCGATGATAGTTGTCTGACTGTAACTAAATCCCGACCACGTGTTTGCGAACCCAGCGGAAAAGCGCGGCACTCCCAATAGGTGACAAGGGGCCAGGGGCCGCGAGACGCAGCTCGTTTGGGGAGGCGCTGGCGTATCTGGCGGGTGTGCCGTCGTACCACGTGCTGCTGGCGAAGGCCATGCTCGCGGGCGTGGGCGTGTGGGTTTTCCTCAACTGGCTGCCCCTGTATTTTCGCGCGGCCTACAATATGACGCTCGGTGCCGCTGGTTTTGCGGGGACCTTCATGCTGCAAATCTCAACCGTGATCGGGATCGTCGTGGGCGGGTGGCTTTCCGATCGGGCCGCCGCCAAGGGCGCCAAGGAACGCATGCTCGTGCAGGGGCTCAGCTACCTCGCGGCCGCGCCGTTCCTCCTGCTGTTTCTCACGCGGCCAGGTTTCACCACCGTGGCGATCGCCGTGTCAGCTTTTTCTTTTTCCGCGGCCTGGGCCAGGCCAATGAAAATCCCATCGTCTGCGAGATCATCCCGGTGCAATTCCGCTCCACCGCGATCGGCATCATGAACACGTGCGCGACCGCGGTCGGCGGCGTGGGCGTGCTGCTCGCCGGCGTGTTGAAACGCGAGTTTGGGCTCAACGCGATCTTCGCCGGCATCGCGCTGCTCTTCGTGATCGCCGGCCTGGCCCTGGTGCTGGCCTACAAGGTCTGGGTGGAACGCGACCTGGAACGCGCACGGGAGCACACCCGGTGAGGCGGGTGGAAATGCTCCGCCTGAACGTCGGCTCGGGCTGAGGGAGCCGGAGTGCCCTGATACTCCGCAGCAGTGTCGGATTTTGACTGCACGGGTGCGGGCTGCGGGCACCCCGCCTCCAGTCGCGGTACGCCGCACGGCATCACCAGCTTCGGCCCGCAGATCGCCGGCTTGCCCTTCGCCGGGCTGGAATGCTTTTCCCGTTCCAGATCGCGCTCGACCCCGTCGGCACGTGGCCTCAGCCAAGAGCCATGAGTGTTTTGAAAACGCTGCGCCAACAGATCGCGCCGGAGCTGAACTTCCTCTACACCATTCCGCCCGCCGAGACTCCCCTCGGCTGGGACTGCGGCTGGCGCGGGCACGAGCACGCCTGGCATGCGTTCTTTGTGGCGCGGATGTTCGGTTCGCGCGCCAGCCTGCGCACGGGCGATTTCGCGATTCTCTCTCGCTTGCTCCCGCCGCTCACGACGCTCGACCGCGAGCCCAAACACGCCTGGTGCACCATCGGCGATCTCGCGCCCGTCGATTTGAGCATGACCTTCGCGGCCTTCGCCGACGCACCCCAGCTGCACGCCCCCATCACCGGCGAGGGTCCGAATGGCGACTGGCAGGTGCGCTACGCCGAGGACGAATCGATTCTCGACGAAAGCGTCGAAAGTGGCAACGAGGTGCTCTACATCGAACGGCAGATCGTGGCCGACTCGGCGGAGGTCCTGCTGGAAGATCCCGGCCGCTTCCTGCCGCCGCCGCCCCCGGCGGCGAGTGACAACTGGGTGGCACGGCACGGCCCGGACATCTCGGCCAAGATTTCGCTGCACTGCTATCGCTGCGCCGCCGGCGGCGGCCGGAGTATCCGGAATCGTGCGACGCGCGAGGATGCCGTCGCCTGGATTGCCGCAAATTATCCCGAGCCCCGGGCGGCGATTCTCAAATTGATCGGGGTCTGAAGACCCTCCCATGAAACTCAACCCCGGTTTCCTCTTCGCGAGTGCGGCGGCGCTCGCGGCACCCGGCCCGGCGGATCTCTTCGCCGCACCCGCCGCCGCCGCCGAGGCCCGGGTCGCCGCCTGGCTCAAGGCCTGGGACCGCCTGGGTATCCATCGCACAGGGACGGCGGGCGATGAAGCCGGCGCCGCCTGGCTCGCGCGCGAAGCGACGGCAATCGCGGGGCCGGTCACGAGCGAGTCGTTTCAACTCGAGCGCATCGATCCGATCGCGGCCTATGTCGAAATCGACGGCGTGAAAATCGAGGGGGAGGCCCTGCTCGACGGCCCCGCCACCCCGCCGGGCGGAGTGCGCGGGCTGGCCACCGACCAAACCGGCGCGGGTCCGATCGCGGTGCTGCCGTTGTCTCCTCGGGAAGTCTACCGGCCGGAATACGCCCGGATGCGCCGGGACAGCGCGCACCGCGCCCACGTAATCGTGACGTTGGGCGGCGCGCCCGGCCTGGCGCTGCTCAATGCCGAGTCGTTTCGCACACCGTTTGGTCCGCCGACGGTGCAGATCTCCAGTATCGAGCGGGATCGCGTCCTCGCCGCGCTCGCCCGGAAGGTGGAATTTCGCGTCGTGGTCCAAACCAAGCGCACGCCCACGCAGGCCCGGAATGTGGTGCTGACGATTCCCGGACGCGACCGCACGCATCCGCCGGTGGTGGTGATGACGCCGCGCAGTTCGTGGTGGCAGTCCACCTCCGAGCGCGGCGGCGGCCTGGCGTGCTGGCTGGAGACGCTGCGCGCCCTGCAAGCGAAACCGCCGGCCGGCGACGTGGTCTTTACCGCGAACACCGGTCACGAACTTGGCCACATCGGCCTGGATGACTTTGTCGCGCGCCGTCCCGGCTGGGAAACCAGGGCGACTTGGATCCACTACGGTGCGAACATCGGTGCGGCGGGCAGCAAACTCATGATCATGTCGGCGCACGACGATCTGCGGGCGCTCGCGGTCAAGCACCTCACCGACTCCGGGCAGAAGCCCGACCTGCTCGCCGAAAAGACCGTGGTGCCCTCGGGCGAAACGAAGGACATCCACAAGGCCGGCGGCCGATATCTGACGTTGGTGGGGCCGCCGGAAACCAGTCCATTGTTTCACCTGCCCCAGGACCGCTGGCCGCACGCGGTCGATGTCGGAGCGGTGACGCGGGTCGCCGAAGGAATGGCGAGCGCAGTGGTGGCGTTGACGCGATGAGGCTGCAGCCGAATTACCAGCCAAGACATTTCTCCACGTCTCCACGCAGATTGTCCGGCTCCGCTTCCCCATCATCCAACACCGCATGAGGCTCATCAACGTGAAATCGATCATGGTGCTGCTCACGAGTATCCTGCTCTTTGCCTCCCAGGTGTCGGGCGCAGAAATCACGGTCATGACGTCCGGGGCTTTTACAGCGGCCCACCTTGCGCTTATCCCCCAAGTCGAACGCGTCACCAACCATAAGATCGTGACGGCGGCAACGGGCATGGGGACGGGAGCGAATTTCATCCCGACCCGGTTGCAACGCGGCGAACGGGCCGACGTTGTCATCGTCGCCTCCGATGCGTTGGACGACATGATCAAGCAGGGCACGATCGTGGCCGGCAGCCGGGTCGATCTGGCGCGGTCGAGCATCGGCCTGGCTGTGCGCACCGGCGCACCCAAGCCGGACATCAGTTCCGTCGACGCTCTGAAGCGCACGCTGCTCAACGCGAAATCCATCGCATATTCTGCCAGCGTCAGCGGCGACTACCTTTCCACCGAACTGTTTCAGCGCTTGGGAATCGCCGAGCAAGTCAAGAGCAAGAGCAGGAAGATCGAGCGCGAACGGGTCGGCGCCGTGGTGGCACGAGGCGAGGCCGAGATCGGGTTTCAGCAGATCAGCGAACTCCTTCCCATCGCGGGCATCGACTATGTCGGCCCGCTGCCGCCCGAGGTGCAGCGAGTCACGGTGTTTTCTGCGGGTCTCGCCTCAAGTGCGCGGGAGCCCGCCGCAGCTCGGGTGCTCATCACGTTCCTCGTCTCGCCGGCGGCCGACTCCGCGATCAGAAAAAGTGGCATGGAGCCTGTGACCTCGCGGTGAACTTCGTCGCGCCAAGCCGCGATTCGACCGACGGTCGAGGGGTGAAGCGCTCCTTCCCGCCCGCCGGCTCGACCAAGTGCCCGCGATGCGAAACAAGGGCCGGATCGCCGTCGGCGCCGACGCCGATCTTACCGTCTTCGATCCCGCCACGGTCATCGACCGTGCCACGTTTGCGACCCCGACCACACCTTCCGCCGGAATCCCGCACGTGATCGTGAACGGCGTCTTCGTGGTGCGCGACGGCAAGTTGGTGAAAGGCGTGATGGCCGGCCGGCCGGTGCGCGGCGCGGTGCCGCGGTCCCCCTGAGTTGTAGGGATTCAGTTGAAACGTCGGGCAACTCTGCTGGCCAGCAGAGAAGGTCCACTTTCGGCGGCGGACGCTGGGGCAGGAGGGCAAGGGAATGGGTGGCCGGGGAATAAATTCCTTGGCAGTTCATTCCCCTGCCACCCATTCCTCTGCCAAAAGACCACGCCGACAGCGAAATCCGCCATGGTAGCAGCTATCGCCGCCCGGAAAAAACTTAAGCGCCAATCGGTGCCCCACCCCACGGCAGATCGTGATCGCACCTCGCAGCCTGCGGGGTGAGGGCACCCCGCCTCCAGGGTCGGAGAATCTTTGCCGAGCAATTCGAGCGTAGAGACCAACATGTTGGTTCTAGTGCTTAACGGCATAACCAGACCATTTTACCACAGAGGACACTGAGAACACAGCGGAGAAGACCAAGAAATTGAAGGGAAAGTGCTTCACCCCGTCAGTGAGTAGCCTTGGCCGGGCTTTTCGGCAGGCGGTATTCTCTGTGTCCTCTGCGTCTCTGTGGTGCAAATCCGGCTGCGTGCGAAGCACGCCACTTTT
>SXSC01000029.1 GCA_005792355.1 Opitutaceae bacterium | reverse complement strand
GCGGCCCGACGGTCCGGTCGGCTCGTTCATCCGCCCGGCTTATCCGCGCGATCCGCTGCGGGAGAATCGGCGGCGGGTTTTCCAAGCGGAGAGCTCGGACTTTGTCCGCTGGACAAATCTGCGCCCGGTCGTCGTACCCGATCCTGCCCACGACAATCTCGACGAGGCCTTCTATGGCATGACGCAGATGCCGATCGGCGATGCGTGGATCGGGTTCCTGCACGTGTTCCGGATGACTGAGAACACCATGCACGTGCAGCTACTATTTTCGCGGGACGGGGTCAGCTTTCAGCGGATCCAGCCGGGGATCCCCTGGCTGGAAGGCGATCCGGGAAGCTGGGACAGCCTGATGGTCAATGTCTATAGCCCGCCGGTGCCGGTGGGGGACGAACTCTACGTCTATTACGGGGGTAGCAACAATCACCATGACTGGTGGATCGAGGGGCGCCGCGAAGGGCTGAACATGCCGGAGGCGGGTGACCTCGGGCTGGTCAACTATGCGCTCGGGCTCCTGCGCATGAAGGCGGACCGGTTTGTCTCGCTGACGGCCCTCGCCGTGCGCGAAGGACTGCTGGTCACAAGGCCGTTCCAGGCCGAGGGCGGCCGACTCGTGGTCAACGCCCGCTGCCGGCCGGGGGGCTCCGTCCGCATCGCCGTGACCGATGCGGACGGCAAGGTCATCCCCGGATTCGAGGCGGAGCGCTGCGAGGAATTCCGCGGCGATGCCATCGGCCACCCCGTCCGCTGGAAGGAGGGAGCGTTGATTCCGTTCAAGAACAACTTCATCCGGCTTCACGTCTACCTGCGCGACGCCGACCTGTATAGCTTCCAGTTCAAGTCGGATTAGCGCAGACTGGCGCGGCTGCGGCCAAGGCCCGTCAAAAACGCCTCTCCTAATCATACCCAACAATCGTAACCAGACACAACAGGACGAAGAGAATGAAAACCAATCGACGGGCTTTCGTGCAGCACTCAGTCAAGACCGCTATGATCGGGTTTGCCGGGGCGACGGTATTCGACGGGCCGAGCGAGACGGCGGCGGGAATGACCGCGAAGGCCATGCCCGCGAAACCGGACGACGAGGGGTCGTCATACGTGAACTCGGGTTCCGGTTAGCGCCCCTTTTCGAGGAAGTCCATGAACATCGCCGATTACGTCATCATCGCCGTTTACTTTGGGGGACTGGTGGTCGCCAGCTTCTGTTTCCGCGGGCAGAACTCGTTGCGCGAGTACTTCCTCGGGGGCGGCAGCGTGCCTTGGTGGGCGGCGATGGGCTCGGGGGTCGCCACGATCGTGAGCGCGGTGTCCTACTTGGGCGGCCCCGGGGTGGCGTTTCAGGGAGATTTCACGCTGCACCAGTACCGGTTGGGTCTTCCGTTCGCCATTGTGATCAGTTGCGTGTTCATGCTGCCGCACTTCTTTCGGGCACAGCGGTATTCGCTTTACGAGTACCTGGAAGAGCGATTTGACCTCAAAACACGCCTCCTCGCCAGCGGGACTTTCTTGACGCTCAAGGTGTGTTATGTGGGCGTTGCCATCTATGCGCCCACGATCATTCTTCGAACGATGGTCGACGCTCCGGTTTGGCTGGTGGTACTTCTGGTTGGCGGAGTTACAACCATCTACACCGTCACGGGCGGGGTCAAAGCCGTCGTCTGGACCGACGTCGCCCAGCTTCTGATTCTCCTCCTTGGCCTGGTGGTCGTGGCGGTGGTGGCGGTGGGCAGGATCCACGGAGGCTTGGAAACCGTCCTCAGCGTGGCCGAGGCGGATTCCAAGCTGCGTTTCTTCGATTTCAGGCTGGACCTGACAACTCCGTACACGTTCTGGACCGGGCTCATCTGCGGCGGCTTTCTCATCCTGACTCAGTTTGGCACGGACCAGTCGGAAATGCAGCGGTTCATGGCTACGCGCACTTTGCGGGACGCGCGCATCGCGCTGGTGGGGACCCTGCTCCTTACGTTCGTTGTCGGGCTTGCGGTGTTTTTCGTCGGGACGGTCCTGTACTCGTTCTATGTGCAACATCCCGAAAAAGGGGCAATGGCGATTGCCTCCAACGACGTGATGCCGAAGTTCATCATCGAGGAGTTGCCGGCTGGATTGAAGGGACTCCTGCTGGCGGCGGTTTTTTCCGCCGCCATGTCGACCATCAGCTCTGTTCTAAATTCGCTGGCGACGGTTGCGATTGCGGACTTCTACAATCGGTTCGCCGTGAGGCAGGCGGGGGTCGGTGTGGCGCGTTTGGCCACCTTGGGCTTTGGAGTGCTCGGCATGATCGCCGCTGTGTTCTCAGACCGCTTGGGGAACATCGTTGAGATGACGCTGAAGATCAGCAGCTTCTTTGGCGGCCCGCTCGTGGGGCTGTTTCTGCTTGGCATGTTGACCAGGCGTCCTCGTGGCAATGCGGCATTTCTCGGGCTGTGCGTCGGATTGAGCGTCGCCGTTCTCGTCGGGTCGTCGACCCGGGTGGCTTTCCTCTGGTGGTTGGCCTTCTCCGCCATAGCCACTTTTGCGGCCGGCTATCTCGCCGCTCTCGCAGGGGGCCTTCTTACGGCGAAAAATCCAGACGTAAGGAGATAGCCTGGAAGTCCGGCTCTTCGACGGTCAGAGTTCGTTCGGTAGGTTGCCGCCTCCAAAAACGTGCCTCCTGGAAGGAATCTGTGGGTGAGATCCTGGCGTGGGGGGCCCCCGAGACATTGAAGGACTGGCCAAGCCGCCGAGGCTTTTCTAAGCCAGTCCCTCGTGTGTGTGTCACTGAAGTCCATACTCAATCGGGTGCAGCCCATCAAGGGCTTTGTTTACGAATCGGTGCGTTTTTCGCCCACGCAGGAGGACACCATCGAGGTGACGGTGGTGCCGCGGACCGGCGCGAAGCCGCGGTGCCACCAGTGCGGCGGGGCCTGCGCCATCTACGATCACATGCCGCAGCCGCGGACGTGGCGAATGGCGCCGCTTTGGATTCTCACTTTGGTTCTGCGTTTCACGATGCGGCGAGTGAACTGTCCGCGATGCGGCGTGGTGGTCGAGCAGGTGCCGTGGGCCAGCGGCAAGCATCAGCTTTGCGACGGCTTTCGTCTGTTTCTGGCTCATTGGGCGCGCAAGCTTTCGTGGCGGGAAAAGGCCCAGAGCTTCCGCGTCGGCTGGGCCGACGTCTACGCCTCGGTGCCGTGGGTGGTGGAGTATGGGCTGAAGCATCGGGTGCTGGAAGGCATCCGCACGCTCGGCGTCGACGAAGTGTGCGTGCGCCTGGGCCGCGTCTTCTGGAGCTTGGTTTACCAGATCGACGAGGGGGCGACGCATCCACCGTCCAGGTCATGCGCAGATCGCCGGCGATCGGCTGGTCAAGTTCGGCGCGGGTCCCCGCCACCCGCCAGTTTCCGGCGCGGCCGGGGCTAACGAACACGGAGGGCAAAGAGAGCGCGGGTCCGCCCTGGCCGTCCACCGCCAACTGCAGGTGGAGGCCGGGTGTGCGCAGTTCGGCCGCCCGGCCCGAACCCAAAGCGAGCGTCGTCAGAACGAGCGCAGTGATTATCCGCATCATCACCGCGGCACCTTCGCACCCCTCCGGCTCGTGGCAACCTCGTTTCTTCGCATCAGGGCAACGCGCGCCCGAAGAAATCCTGGTACGCCGAATCGATCTGGAATCCATCAACCCCGATCGCGAGCAACTGTTCGACCTCGCGGCGAGCTTGGACGCGGTCGGGATCGTTCTCATAGCGAAACGTGTTGATGGCTGGCACCACGAGTGCGCCGGCGCGCTGCAGCTTGGGAATGGTGTCGAAGGCGATCCAAGCGGGAATTCCAAACCAGTACAACCCGTCGGCTGCCACCGGCTCGCCTTTTGCGATCCTTTGCAATTCCTGGGGAGTCACGGGGACCACCGCCACGGAGCGCAGTTCCACCCGGACGAGCGGGTTGCCCGAGATGGTCACGGTCGATCGTTCCAGGTGATGCCGGCGCACGAGTGTCCCAACCTGTCGCAGGAATTCCGGGCGCAGACTGCTGTCCTTGAGATCGAGCATGACACCCAGATTGAGCTTCCGGCAGAGCGCCAGTGCCTCATCGAGGCTCGCAATTGTCTCATTGTTTTTCTGGTAGCGGATGCCGCGCACCTCCGCCGCGGTGAGGTCACGGATGGTCGCTTCCCGCCCGCAGGCTGAGCGAAGATCGCTGTCGTGGAAAATCACCGGCACGCCGTCCTTGGTTTCGCGCACGTCGAGTTCGGTCAGGTCATAACCCCATTTCGAAGCTGCCCGGAGGGCAGCCAGCGAACATTCAGGGAGCGTCGGGCCGACTACGCCGCCACGATGGGCGATAAGGATGGGGCGCCGGGCACGAACCTTGGCGAGATCCCGCAAGTCGATCAGCTCCTTCTTCGTACTCGGGCAATCCCAGAGGGTCAGTCCGTGATTCGCAAGTCCCTGCTCGCCGCCCCTGGTCCCGCAGCTGGTCCGTATGGAGGACGAGAATTGAACGCGCAGTCTCCGAGCTATTGCGACGGGTCGGAGTACTCGAAGTCATGAAGCGAGCCGGCCCAATATCGAGAATTCGGGTATGCTAAAGTGCCGCCAACCACTGCTGAAGCGGACTAGCAATTCACGGACTGACCCCATCGGATCGCCTCGACCCGTAGGCGCCGATGTCGGAGAAGCCCATGTCGTCGGCCAGAATGACGACGAAATTGGGCGGGGCGGCAACCAGGCAACCTCCCGCGGACATTGTCGCCAGGAGCCACCAAAGAACGGTGGGCAAGATTGGGCGAAATCGCCTGCTCGTGCTAACCGCACCACCGAACCAGCGCTTACTGCAGGCAAGAAGTTGCATCGTAGTTTTATGAAACGTGGCCCCATCCTGAAGCCTTGCTCCCGAAGAATGTCCCACAACACCGAGGCCCTTTGCGAGCGAGGAATGCCCACCAATCTATCCGATATCACCATGGTCCGCCGCACCGTAGCCCACTGGTATTGAACGGTCGCACGACAGAGCGCGTGACGCGGCGACGTTCAACGGAAATCCTGAACACGGCAAATCGTGCGTCCTGCCCCGCCCTCTTTCCAACCGCAATCCCCCTAAACAGCATGTCGCGACTTGTTCTGCTCCTCTTCGCCGCCCTCGGCGTCGTCACGTCCTTCGCGCAACCGAAGGCCCCCAACTTCCTCTTCATCGCCATCGATGATCTGAAGCCGATCCTCGGGCACCTCAGTGAGGAACCGAACAACTTTCTCTCCGAGATCTACCCCGCCGCGGCCAAACGCGCGGCCATCCGCCAGGTGCTTTCTCCCAATCTGGATCGCCTCTCCGCCCAAGGCGTCGCTTTCCGCCACGCGTACTGCCCCGCCCCACTCCGCAATCCGTCGCGCACCGCCACGATGATCGGGATCGCCATCCACCACAGTGGCATCACCGCCAATGCCGAGCTCTACGACCAGCGGGCCGACCCACGGGAACACACCAACCGGATCGACGACCCATCGCTCAAAGCGGTTCGCGACGCGATGAACGGTCAACTCGACCAGCGCATTCAAGCGGGTCCCTTTGCCCTATGACATCGGCACTTCCGGCCGCAGTACCGGCGACGACGAGGAGGGCGCGGGGCGGAAACGGCCGACAACGAAGAAACGTCCGTGAAGCGCCCAATCTTCCAGAGCGTTGCTGCGCTCCTCCTCGCGGCCGCTTCACTCCAAGCCGGGCTCTGGACCTACCCCGCGCCCGCCGAGGAGTTTCGCTCCCCCCACTACGTCGTACGCGTCACCCAGTCGGGCCGCACCCATGACTCGTTTGTCTATCGCCACGCGCACCAGGACGAACACCTCCGCGAGCGCGGCTCCGACTTCAACCACTGGACCACGTTTTCCTTCTCCGAGGGCATCACGGTCACCAACCCCCAGCACTTTTGCCTGCTCTCCCGCGGCCGGCTCACCACGCGCAACGTGAAGCTTTTCGGTTGGCGGCACCAGACCGATGGCTGGGGCGGCGGCGACGGCTCGTCGATCGAGGACAGCTTCATCAAGGTCAACGACGACTCCGTGAAGCTCTACGGCAAGAATCAGACCGCGCGCCACCTCGTCATCTACCAGCAGGTCAACGGCGCGCCCTTTCAACTTGGCTGGGGTGGCTCCGGCCAGAGCGCGCAGCACTGCCTCGTCGAGGACATCGACGTCGTCGCCTGCGATGCCGCCGAAGAAATTCAGCGCGAATCCAATCAAGCCTTCCTCAATCTCCGCAATCAGTCCGCCGAAAGCGTGATCGACGGTGTCACGCTCCGCCGCCTTCGCTTCGACTGCGACCTTCCCATGCTCGTCGGCTTCCGCCAGGTGAAGGGACCGGTGCGCAATATCCAGTTCGACGGTGTGACAATTCACGGCCGGGTGAACGGGCGGAACTTCCTGCGCGCGGAAGGCACGGGCTCAATCGCCGGCCTGCGCCTGCGGGATGTCACCATTTCTGGTGCCACAGCAGTCTGCAACGGTCGACGAGTGCTCGCGTGGCACCGATCGACTCGGCACCTTGACGTCGCGAACCTCATCACCCAAGAAAATCACGCGCTCGTCGCCGCACTAGTCCGAGAACGATCGGCAACTAGCCTGCCTGCATCCCAGCGCGGCTCGAACCGGCAACCGAAGGGCGAACCGACCTGCTACTCAAAACGTCACGGGGCGGTCACACAGAACCTGACTCGGCGATCAGTTCGTCGATCCCGGCAACGAGATAACGGGCGCATACGGTCCGGACCTCGTCCAAATCCAGATCGGGATTGCGTACCAGCAGCTCGATGATGTCCGCCTTGGACTTGTGCCCGCCGGCGTAAAGCTTGAGTGCGATCAGGTGCGGTATCGGCACAATCTTGAGCGGGCTGCCCTCGCGCACCACCAGCGTCGAGTGCCGCACGGCATCTTCGATCACTGCCGGGAAACGGCCGGCATAGCCGATAATTTAAACCAGACCGAAGGGCCCGCTGACATCGATCACGCCACCGAGGGGATCGGCGGCGTCGGGTTCCCGCAACTCAACCTCGAACCCTGCCGCCTGCAGCGACCCAACGACGGCCCGCAGCGTGGGCACGTCGGCGTTGACGCCCAAATCGATATCCTCGGTCTGCCGCACATAGTGGTGCGCCGCGAGCGCCACCGCCCCGATCACGACGGCGTCGAGGTGGTGTTGGGCCAGAATGGCGAGAACCTCTTCCGCGGTGCGCAGCAGTTCTTCGGGGTGGCTCATCGGGTCTTAGGGCCTGGCGTGGGTTTGAGCCAGGCGAACCGGGCGCCCATCGTCAACGCGGCCACAATCCGCTCCTCCACCGACAAGCTCCGGAGGCGGGCCAGTTCCCGCTCGCGCGATCGCGTCGCACATGCGCTCCGGCGCGGCTCGCGAATCCTGACGGCGGAGGTGACATGCGGTTGGTTCATGGGGGATTCGGTCCTGCGATTGTCGAGGAACGCTCCTACCTCTCAAGGAGATTCCCGCCCGTCTGATCCTCCCGGGCACGGGTTTTCCCGGCCGCATCGTGCGCCCCAGGCGTTCGCCACGGAGCCCGAGCCGAAAACTGGAGCCCACGGCTCCGCGCGCGCCGCCGCGCCGGTCGGTGAAAGTGGAGCCGCCGACGTCAGAAGGCGGCACGTGAGGTGACGAAGAGTGACTGACGCTTCTTCCGCCTACCGCCTCGGCCGGTCTTTCTGTGGTTCCAAAAACCGGCGCGCCCTTCGCCCCAGGTTTCTCCGCAACTCACGGCCATCACTGATTTCGACGACGCAAGACTCAACCGCCGAACGTGAAATTCCCTGTTCACGAAACCGGGGGGGTGGTTCGGGCCAATCCCACGCCTTGATCGGACCCTCGCCGCGATGTTGTCTGCAAACCGGTGCCTTTGTGAACGCGCCAGGTTGGCGCAGGTCGCGCAAACGCCTTACCCCATAATTTGGGTATAGCGCGGCCTTGGCTGCGGCGACGTCACGCCCAGCGTGATCTGCCCGCCAGATGGTGTGCATCCGCTACCGCCCCCGCCAGCCCGCCTACGGCGGACAAGCCCCGCACCTCGCCGGTCTGGCAGATTCTCCACGATCACGCGGCGAAGGTCCCTGGCCTCTCCCCCGAGGCCGCCGCGGCCATCGACGCTTTCCTCGATTGCGGCGACCTCCACGCGGGCTTCATCCGTCTCCACTGCCCCGACTGCGGCCACGAATTCCTCCTCGCCTTCATCTGCAAAGGTTTTCGCGCGGCGCGAAAACCTGCTGATTGACAGCGAGCGGCCGGAGGCCTGTCTCTTCGCATCGTGACCGCCACGACTGACCTCCGAACATTCGCCGGCGCGGCGCCGGAATCGGACGAGTTGCTGGGTTTCCGTCGGGATATCTTCGTTAACCGGCTCTTCGCGCCGCTGGCCGGTCAGGCGGACTTGAGGGTTGGGGGACTACAGGGGTCCGACTCCGTTCCCACCCGGCACCCTCCCCCTAACCCCCTCCCAATCCGATCCCCCTGAAAATCCAGTTTCCTATCGGCCACCGGCAGATTCTTTTGGAGAACCCGTTTTGGCAACCAACGTCCGCTTGCCCCTCCCTGCGGCCGAAAATCAGTCGCCAATCTCGTCAGTTCTGCTTCCCAACTGGGAAAGCCCCAAAAACCAGCTTCGCCTATGAAATAACCGGGCTAGGCCTGCACTTGCCCCACAAAAGGGGCTGTAGCGCATCAATCGTCGGCGCTGCGGGCGCGCTTCCGGGTCAGGCCGATGATTTGAACCATGGCGCGAAACTGCGCGTAGCCTTTCCACAGGCACTCGTATCCAG
>SXSC01000338.1 GCA_005792355.1 Opitutaceae bacterium | reverse complement strand
GGTCGAGAGCAGTAGACCCACTTGCGGCACGGCCTCCGCGCGATGACAGATCGCCTGCCGCGCGCGGCAGAATTTCGCCACCTCGGCCATCACGGTCATCTCGTTCAGGCGCACCGAGCCGTCGCGGTTCTGGGTGAAGTATGCCTGGAAGCCGCCGCCCATCGCGAGCACCACGGCGGCCTCGCGCTGCAACTGCACGGTGGGCTTCTGCGTCCACGTGGGCTTTTGGCTGAAGCTCCACGCCATCAGGTCCCACGGTGTGCCCTGGCGCGCGAGGTAACGCGCCGAGAGCCGCGCCGAGTTGACGCTGTCCTCCGAGGCCATGTCGCCCGACAGAAAATCCACCGGCGCGCTCACGGGTTCGGCCATTTGATCGCTGAAGGCCCAGTTGCTGCAGATCTGAAACTGCGGGTTCGCCCTTTTCACCGCGGCAATGTAGTGGCGCAGGTGGCGGCGGAATGCTTCGCGGTGGAACTGGAGGAACTCAAACCGATGCGCATCGTCCCGCTGGCGCGGCACGTCGGTGATGCCGGTGGCTTGGCGGAACGCCGCCAGCGCAGTCGGGCCGAAATCGGGCACCGACCCGTAGCCGTCTCCATCGACCCACAGGCCGTCCACGCCGTACTCGCCCGCCAACTCGAGGAGCTGCGGGATCAACAGCTTCTCGGCATAGGGGCTGAAGACGGACGGGGCCTGCTCGTTGGGTTTACCGTCGGCGTTGATCGCGGCCCAGTCCGGATGTTCCTTGAGAGCTTTGAGGTCCCACAGGCCTGAATAGTGAATGTAGAGAGCCACCCCGCGAGCGGCCGTGACCTCGCGCCAGACGCGCAGGGGATCGCCGATGATACCGGGCACCGGGTAGCCGACCTTCGTCGGGTAGCTCGACCAGCCATAAGTGCCCTTGCCGTCAATCTGAAGGTAGTCGGGATGGACGAGGTTGATGATCGCCTCGACCATCGCGGGCGTGGTGTTCTGGCCAATGTTGGTGTCGGCGGCGTTCGCGTGAAAGTCGAAGTGGATGCCGAAGAAACTGTCCGCGCGCCTGAGCCGCTTCGGCGTCGCGTCGGCGGCGGCCGCCACCGCGACGGCGGCGAGCAGGAGCGAAACGATGGGGCAACGGAACCGGGCGAGGGCGATCACGATGGGGATCAATTTCCGCCAGTTGACTTCGGCTCCCTCCACCGCTGGCTGACGAGACGTTCCCACCGTTTCAGCAACGCCACATGATCGCCGCGGTCGAAAATGATCAGCCCCTCTTGCACGGTCTCGGCACCCGGTTCGAGGGTGGCAATCGGCTTCGGCTCGCTGTGGATGCAGCGGAGAATGGAGTCGTTGTTGTTGACGATGTGGCGGAAGTCTCGCTGCCCGATGCCGACCGCTCCCTGGCCGCCAAACGCCTCGGCGATGATCAGCGGATGGTCGGCCACATTGAGCAATTCGGCCGAAAGGAAATCCAGATGCTTCACGATCTCGGGGACGGGCCGGATCCCGCGACGCACGAAAATGACCCGACGCGGATCGGGCGAAACCTGGCGGTCCACCCGATCGGTGGAGATCCACTCTCCGTCGAGCTTCGCCCAGATGCGCTGGCCGTAGGTTGAGATGAACTGCGGGGCGTCCACCATGTGGAAGCAGGTCTGGGTTGTCAGCTTGCGCAGTGGCGCGTTCGAGGTGTTGCGGAAGGTGTGGGTGATCCAGAGGGCGTTGTTCGTCGCATCCGGAGTGAGCCTCGTCGTCAACTCAAAGCGCTCGGTCTGCCTCCGCCAGCTGAGTGATCGGTTGGCTTCGGTCGTCCAGCGCTGGGTGCGCTCGGTCTTCGTGAAGTTGCTCCACACGATCTTGTCTTCCTCGTACAATGTCTCGGGCAGCCAGAGCCCGAACCAGTTGCCCGGCCAGTCGCGGTGCTCGATCGCCAGCGTGGTGACCGGGCGGGTGCGGTGAAGGTCGTAAACGCGATCCACCGCGCGGATCGTGAACACTTCGTCGCGGAAAAGAACGGGATGCGCCCGGAGTGGGTCGGCCTGCTGTCCGGTCACGGCCGACGCCATCAGGCACGCGGCAACGGGTAATGAACGGATGAGTGATTTCATGGTGATTTTTCGAGATACCTATTGCAATCCATCAGGTCGGGCGCGCGCGCCCATCGCATCCCAAGGTTCGAGGAGCCGAAGATTCTTGGACTCCAGTGCACGGTAGCAGTCAGGGAGATCAAACTTCGCCAGGATGTCCGGCACCAAGGTAGTGAGCGGCCAAGCGTAGTCTGCCGACTCGGCGATGTCGCTGTAGCTGGATAGCGCGTGCCGCAGCGTGACTTGTGTCACAGCGCCCGACAGCACTGCAGCAAAGGTCGCCGGCAGCGTTCCCCAGCCGGAGGCGGCGAGATGAATTTCCTCATGGCCGCAGGTCTTGAGCCATGCGAGAACGCGGAGGACGTCGAACGTCTTCTGCCCGACGCTGGGATAATCCAGCATCAGCCCGTGCGCGGAATGGAAGTAGTCGCTCTCGTAATGCGCCGCCCAATTGTTCAGGCCGTTGCGGGCAAAGCCCGGCCGTGACTCGCCGACGCCGCGGGGATCGCACGTGAAGACCTGTGCGCCCTCCGTTGCGACCAGTCCGGCCAGCCAAGGGTCGCCGCGAAGCTCCTCATCCGAGGATTGGTGGCAGACGTAGAGCAGCGCGCGCCCTGGTCCCCGGGGCGGTCGCGACTCGAGGAACTCGTCGCCCAGCCGGTAAACGATGGAGAAGACATCCGCCTCGGTTTCCACAGCGTAGATCGCGGCAAACTTACCCAAGTAGGCCTTGGTTTTCTGCGGCCGAAGAATCCTGTAATCGGGCGCTCCAGTGACCTGCGGCAGTTTGAGGGTCGCGGCCACGAGCCGGGGCAAGTCGGAAACCGGCGCCGCCTGGCGCTTGAGGCGCAGCGCCAGCGATTTTTCCCTGGTAAACCAGGCGACGGAATGGCTGCCCAGCTCGCTCACCTGCCCGTGCGGGGTGCATTGGAGGTCCTTCCGGCTTTCGAGGGTGACCGGAGGCTCGCTGCCGTCCGTCACGATCCCGGCGACGCGATTGAACCAGCGATACATCGCCTCACGGCTTGGCCGGGAGAAACTGTGATAGTCCGACTCGATGACGAGCTTCAGGTTGTCCGCCGCGCCAAGCAGTCCGTAAACGCGGCGCAGCCGGTCGTGAGCCTCCTCGAGGCCGCGCACATCAAAGAAGTCCTTCTCTTGTCCGATCAAGACGACTGGCTTTGGCGCCATGGCCGCGATGAAATCGGAGTGGTCGAGCCCGAGGGCAATCGCCCGCGGCGGGCACTGCTCGGAATCCGCGGGGAGTTCGTTCTCCAAGTTGCGGCGGAAAGTGGCCACAAAGCACTGCGGCGCCGCCATGGCAATGCGGGGTTCGACGGCGCAAAGCCAGGTCGTGTCCGCGCCGCCCCCTGAATTGCCCGTCACGCCGATGCGGGTCGGATCGACCTCGGGGCGGGTGAGCAGGTAGTCGAGCGCACGGATTCCATCCCACGTCCGCCAGGTGGCGAAAGACTCGCCCACGAGCACCTGTTGGTTGCCGGCGTGGAGATGCTCATTCACTCCCCGGTTCCCACCTTTGCCATAGCGCTTCATCTGGTCGTCGGAATACTGGAGGCGTTCGCCCTGGCCCAAAGGATCGAAGATGAGCGTGACATAGCCGAAACGCGCCAGGGACTGCGCAAAACTCTGGTAGGAGACCTCGGCCTTGGCTTCCCCGGCATGACCACAGGCCGCAACGACCCCCGGCAGCCGGCCACCGCGGCCCTTGGGCACGTAGAGATTGGCTGTGACCAAGAATCCGGGCCGGCTTTCGAAAATCAGCTTCTCGATCGAGTATTCGTCCCGTTCCAGCACACCGGTGATGCGCGCGTTCAGGGGTGTTTTCTCCGGCCACGGACCAAAACATTGCTGAATTCTTTCCCGGACGTCCCGGACATAGTTCTCTGCATCCGCCCGGGTTTGGAGCGCCGCCCGCCGCTGGTCGCCGAGCCGTTCGGCCGCGCGCACGCGTCTGACAAGATATTCCTGCACCATGCGGGGAAACCGGCTGAACGAAGCGCGCGGAAGATCGGAGGAAGCCGCGCCAGCCGCCACGGCCGGGGCGGCGGCGGCCTGGCCGTTTGCCGCGGTCCTGAGCAACGCAGCGCCGACCAATCCCAGGCCGGTCTGCTTGAGCATGGAGCGGCGCGTGTGGTTGTCGGCGCCCGGAGTGGCGTTCATGGGGCTGATGATGGATTGGCTCCAGGATCAGTCTGAAATGTGAACATGGATGTAACGAACGGAGACCACGCTGTCGCGTGTCGCCGTGGTCAGGATGTCGAGGTCGTGCGCCGGTTTCGAGCCACCGCGGACAGTGTTGGTGAAGATCCAGTTCACGGGCAGCGGCGTCTTGAGCGCGACGCGAACCGCCGGTGGCGAAGCGCGTGCATCGAGGTCGAGTTCCTGGAGGAGTAGCGCACGGGTCGAGAGCTTTTTACTGTCCTCGACATCGGTGGCCAGCACCGCGAGCAGACGACCGTCGGGGAGCTGGTGGAAGCGTCCTGTGCTGACGTTCATCCTCGTGCCTGCTACGAATGCTCCGTCCACTTCGCGGCGCAGGAGCGTCTCGGTCGATAGAATGCGTCCCTGCTCGAGGACCGCATGCCGGACTTCCTCCACGATGGGCGTGCCCGGGAAGAAGCGGTCGCGCAGGAACCCATATTGGATGTTCCGCCGCACCCAGAGCAAATGGATGCGGCCGTTGCCGTCTGCGACCATGTCGAGGTTGAACGCCCAGCCGGCGGTGCCATCGACGCTGTCGACTTCGAGCAGCGCTTCGAACCTTCCCGTCGCGAGATCCGGTGCAAATGCGTAGAACACGCGGCGAAACGCGAAGTCCCAACTATCGTTGAGCACACGGAACTTCTCGGCTTTCCAGGCCGCGTTTGGCTCGACGATGTCGCCGATCGCGAACACATGGCCCTCGTTGCCGCGCAGCACGATGGCTGAATATTCGGCTTTGATCGGAAACGCGGGTGCTGCCACCGGAAACCACGCTCCGGAACGGTCGCGCCGCGTCATGTGGGAATGGTTTGTGCTGTCTTTGCCCAACATCAGGAACGAGCCATTGGTGGGATCGACGCCGACGCCGCGATACGAATTCTGGTGGAACAGAGGGCTTGTCGCGAACTTAGGCTGCAGGAGCGTTGGTTGGCTGGAGGGATCCCGCGGGTAGAACTGCGCGATCGCGGGCTGGCAATACCACTTGTGTTCGCTGGTCGAGGAGTGAGCCCACTCGAGGATCTTCGGGTGGATCGACAGCATCAGTTTGTCCGGCTCGGGGAGGAACAACGGACACGGCTCGCGCTCCGAAGCTGCGGGGCCGCGGCGAATCCGCTCCCATGCGCCGGCCTCCGGCCGGCGCCACAATTCCCAATGCGTGTTGCAGGAGGGCTCCGCTCCGGGATCGGTCACCGAGATGGATGCCCACACGGTGCCGGTCTCGCGCACGAGCAGCGGCGCCCCGACGCACCACACCGGGCTGGCGCCATTGTTCGCCGGGATCGTCGTGGTGATAATCTCGTCGGCGAGCACGCGCCCGCCGGAGAGGGCGCCGAGAGCAGGGAGCGGGAGCAGTGTTGCCGCCACGATGAGTGCAACCTCGAAATCTCTTCGCCGGGTGTGCGCCTTTCGCGCAACTCCTGGTGCGTGCACCGCTCGGATCGGCAACTGTCGCCCGCGGCGGAAGCAGCGGGACGAATCCGTGCATTCGTCATGTTCGCGACGAATTACGTGCGACGCCAATCGTTCTCGTTCCTCGTTCTCTTTTTCGTTCTCTCGGCGAGAACGAGGAACGATCCTGAGAACGAGGAACGATGAAAGCCGGTTGGCGCCTTCGGTTGCGGCCGCCGCGATGTGATGCATGCAGGCTAGACGATCCATGCTCCCACGGGACTCAATTTAGAGTCGAGGATCCTTGCGGATCAGAACGTGAGGGTGTTCGTGATGCTCCAATACTGTCGTGGTGCGATCCGGTACCCAGCGGTCGTGCCATCAGGCTGGCTGGTGACCGCGATCACGTCATCTTCCTTCCCAACGTTCGATATGTTGAACTGGATCTTCCATCTGATCTTGTCGGTCAACTTCCGCGAGTATCCCCACCAGAGATCGACATTCGTCTCGGTTGGAGATTTGAAGGGCCTCGACAGGTCAAACGAGACCTTTGCCGGGTCGCGGCGGTCCTGGATCGGGGTGAAGCCGGTGACGACGGCGTCCTGCCAGCGGATGCCGCCGCCGACATACCATCCCTTGAAACGGCCTCGCTCGAACTCGTAGGTTGTGATCGCATTGACGCGCCACTCGCGCAGTTCCGGCACGTTTGTGCCCTCCTGGAGGCGCTTCAACACGAGTTCGGAGCCGAGGATCTGGTTCCACATGGTAAGTGCGGTCGCTGCGTCGGGGCTACCCGACCCGATGCGGAGGTCGCCGCCGCCCCCGTTCAGGAGAAAATCCTCATAGGCGGTGGCGAATTTGAGGAGCGCCGCGCCGCCTACGTTCGTGCGAGTTGCGTTGGTCTTGGTGGCATTGAGGGACATCCGCCAGTTGTTCATGAGATTCGCATTCAGTTCAAACTCCCAGCCCTTCGAGATGGAATCCTCGGTAAACGAAAGCCCTCCCGGCGCATCTGAACCGAGGGCGATGGACGCGTCGGCCATAGCTCTCGAATTGATCTTCCAAGCTTCATAGAACCCGGGAAACAACGTGGGCACCTTGGCCTGCCAGCCGCGCCAGGCGGCGATGGCGGCCGCCTCGCGCCGGTCGGCATCCGCCTGCGTTTCATTCCCCTGCGGGAGATAGGTATAGCGTGCACGGTTCGGATCGGTTGCTGGATTTCCGATGTTGGATCTGTCCGGGAGAATGGCGCTGCCGGAAATTAGGTTGTTGTGGAAGATGTTGACCGAATTTCCGGCCTCCGACTGGGAATTGCCGATGAACCCACGCCCGACGAGAGTGCTGGAGGTAACGTCCTTAATCTTAGTCTCGTAGCGGTTGATCCTTAACCCGAACCGTCGATCGCGGCTTTCGACGATGAAGCCCATTTCCTTTGTGGCACCCGTCGGGGTGGGAAGGCTACTGCCTCTGAGATCGGCCCGGCTGGCTTCCGGTTGGCTGTTCGCCGACCGCGCCCATGTGAGCGAAAGCGAGACCGGAAGTTTTCTGGTCAGCTTTCCCAGAAGAGGCAACTGATCAAAGTGGCTGACAGCGCTGTAGCTGTCGACGTTCGTCTCGATTATCGAATCGGGGTTGTCAGGCAGCTTAAAGACGTCGGGGCTCAAGTTCAATGGACCGCCTCCAATCGGGGACCCGTTCAATGACCTCCCCCACGTGCTGGTCTCGTCCCGGCGGCGGCTGTAGGAGAACACAACCGAGTTGTCCCAGAAGTTTCCTTGGTAGGAGAACGCTTTGGCGCGGTCCTGGGTTTTCAGCTTTCGGGCGGTTCTGGTGAGTCGATCGCGGCCACCCGTCTCTGGATTCTCGGCATCTATGACGTTGACCGCTCTGTTAACAAAGCCGACGTAGTTCGCTGGATTCTCGGACTGGGTGGAATTCCGCCGCGCATCGCCCACCGGAAACCGGGTGTTTACGAACGGTGCAGCAGGATCGACAGACGGGGCGTTCCAAGTCGAGTCGAACCCGCGGACCGTGATCTGGCGCGGCACCGTCGCGACCGTCTTTGGCCCCGGGATGTTCGCAGCCGAGGGCCCTGCGATGTTCAGGAGCGAGGGCCCCATATAGATCACGCGACCGACCGCGTAGATTCCGTTATCGAACCGGTCGTTTGGATTCGAATTGACGAATGACCTGTACGTGGGATCGCCGATGACTGAATACTGCATCCAGCGGCGATCATCGATCTCTCTCCTGCTGTCGTCATAGAGTCCGGTGAGGGTCTGGCGCCCGGCGATCTTCTCCCAGAGGTTGCCCTTGCGATTCCTGTCGAAATTGTAGGTGACGAATCCGGTGACCCGATCCGTCTTCCGATTGACGTCGATGGAGTTGTTGGTGGCGATACCGTTGTCGCTGATGAAGGGACGGCCAAAATCCGGATTCGGCGTTCCGTCGCTATTCAGCGAGTTCATGTCGACGAAGATCGCCTGCTGTGTCCCCGTGAGCAGTGAGAGCTGCCCGTTGTCATAGTTCTCGCGGTAGCCCCCGTATTCGATACCCACCATGTCTTTCCAAAAAGTCTGCGCGATGCTGAACTCGAAAACGCGGCTGTTCTGCCACTCGCGCTTGTTCGGGCCGTCGAGCAGGTTGTTGTAAAAATCGAAGATCCCGGGATCGGTGAGGTTGTTATCCTTCGCCAGGCCGAATTGGCTGAACGGAAGTCCCGCGTTCAAGGCGATATCGGTGCTGGGCGCGATGCCGACCGTCCGGGTGAAGGCGAAGGCATCAATGCCTGCGTCGATTCTTCCGCTGGAATTGAAACCGCGTTGGGTACTTATGTCCTGTTGGATGAAGATCGGGGGGGCGCCAGGAGTTTGGTAGGCGGCGACTATTCCGCCGCTTTGCCGGCCGAAACCGCCTATCTCAGGCTGGTACCCCGGATTGTAGAAACTACTGTTCGGGCCGCCGGAGAAAGTCGACGAAGCCTGCCCGCGATCGAGCGTGCTGGTGGCGCCGTCAAAGATCAATCGGGGGTCGAACCCACGCCGGTTCAGGGCCGGGAAGACGCGAGGATCGCCCTTTTTGACGTTCTCCACCAGTCCGGTAACGGGATTGCGGATCCTCCCGTCCGCCCTGTATGTGCCCACCAGGGGTTTGGTGTTGAACCATGCCGTGATCCGGTCTTGCGGCGGCAGTGTTCGGGGACGGTTGCTGTTGAGTTCCTGCCACTCGTAGTTGACCTTGATCACGGTGCGGGCGTCGCCGATCTTCAGGAACTTGGGTTCATACCGCAGGGCGGAATAAGCGCGCCGATCATCGTCGAAGGCCGGATCCTGCTGGAATTTTTCATTGTCGCTCAGGAGGTTCACGCGCACGGCGAGTTCGTCCTTGAGGACGACCAAGTTATAATCGGCCGTGGACCGCCTGCCCATGTTTTGGTCGAGCCGGAGGGAGAACTCGCCGAAGTTCCCCTTGAACAAGGCCTGTTTCGTGCCCCCATTGATGATGCCGCCGGGGCTGCCGTTGCCGAACAGAACGGTATTGGGTCCGCGCTGGATGTCGACGCGCTCTATGTTGTAGCTGTCCCAAGAGGTGTCTGTTAGGTAAAGATTTCGTACGGAGTCCGCGCTGGACAGGCCGCGCACACGCGTGTTGCTGTTCGGGCTGGTAAACCGGCCGTTCTCATTCAGCGAGGACGAATCGCCCACGCCCGCGAAATTGCCGTTCGTGATGCTGCCGACCTCGGTGCCCATCGTGTAGGCAAGCAAAGTCGAATTATCAACCGCGTTGGCGTCCGTCAGGAATTGCGTGGTGACGATGCTCACCGAGTTGCCGATGTCGCGCAAATCTGCGTTGAGGCGGTTGCCCGCCAGGGTGGTCGTGGCCACAAAGCCACGGGTCGCTTTCTCGTTTACCTCGAATGGAGTGAGGACGAGGACCTCTTCTTTCTCGGCATTGGTCCCGGGTACCGGGGGAGTTGCCTTTGTGTTTTGCGCCTGCGCCGCCATGTCGGCTGCGCCCGTGCTGAAGAAAAGCGCGGCGAGGACGTTACGCAGGGTATTCCAAGTTTTCGTTTTCATGGCGGTCTCTGTTTTGGGTTGTGTGGGCAGAGTTTTGTGCGGATCGACGGTGGGATGGGCGGTCTTCACCGCCATCGCGCCGGTCTCTTCATCCTGCAGGATGACCAGACCAGTTCCCGCAACGAGCGCCTCCAGCGCGCCGCGGGGGGTAAATCGACCCTCCACGGCGTTGGCCTGCCTCCCCTTCACCTGCTCCACCTCGAACAAGACTTCGACACCCGCCTGGCGGGCGAAGAGCCGGAGCCCGTGCTCCGCCGCACTGGCCGGGATGTTGAATCCAACCAGCGTCGATGGCACGCCCGTCGGCCCGGCATGAACCGCGAGCGCGGCCAGCCCGGCAACGAACATCGCCAGCAAGCGTTGCGGAAATGGGGTGGTGGTTAGGCAAAGGGCAGGCGGAAAGCGCCCGTCACTTTGCTTGACGCACCACCGTTCGATTTCCCTGACGAAAAACTTTCCCAAACACAAAATCACGGGTGGGACACCAGCGCAATTTCGCGCGCTGAGCGACGCTCGACTCTTACATCCATCGTCCGTTCGAGCAGCCGGAGAAATCCCTCGATGTTGTCGGTCCTGAATTTTCCGGTCAGCCGCCTCGTGCGCAGCGCCGCATCCTCTACCACGAGATGGTGCGAGCCGTGGCGGTTGAATGCGTCGATGGTATCCGCCAGCGGCGTCCCGTCAAAGACCAGCCAAGTCGCCTGCCACGCCAGCAGTTTGTCCAGTTCGCTGGCGGTGAGGTTCTCTACTTTCAGCAACACGGGCAGTTGGGTTGGCGTTTCGCGCGCGAACGACGCGCGCTGTCCGGCTGCGAGCAGCGGCGCCAGCGGCTCGGATTGTAGGAGTGGCGCCACCGCCGGGTGTTCGGGCGCCGCCGCCACTGACACCCGGCCCTCCGTGACCACCACCGCGAGGTCCGCGGCGTTCAGTTGCACGTTGAACGCGGTGCCTACCGCCCGGATTGTGATCCGCCCGGCCACGACGACAAAGGGCCGGTCGGGGTTCGTCGCCACCTCAAAATGCGCTTCGCCGCTCAGCAGCCGGACGCGGCGTTCGCCTGGGGTGAAATAGGTTTGGATCGTACTGTCGCCCCCGCGCAATTCCGCAATCGAACCGTCCTCGAGCACGAGCCTCCGGACCGTATTGGGAATGACGCGGTAGGCTGTCGTGATCGCACCGATCTCCGGGTTCAGCGGAGCCGGGGTGCGCCATTGCCAGACGCCGACGAACACCGCCACGGCCGCCGCCGCCGCCAGGCCGAAGGCGGGGTGCCAGGGCCACGCTCGCCGCCCCGGGCGGGCGCGGGTCTGCTCGTCGAGTTCCTGTGCCATCCGCGCCAGCACGGGCACCTCCTTGGCCCTTTCGCTCGTTTTCCAGGCAGCGCAGACGCGCTCGTAGGCGGCGGCGTGGCTGGGATCACCCGCCAGCCAGGCGTCGAACTCCCGTTGCTCTTGGGGGCGCAAACCACGGTCGTGCCCGGCGAGCCAGCGTGCGGCGTCCTGGGAAATCGAGTCGGCGGCGGGAAAGGAGGGAGGCATGGTCTAACGGGAGCTGAGACCGAGGCGGTGGAGGTAGCTGGCGCAACGCGCGGCGCCCTTGGCCACGAGGGTTTCCACCGTGCTCTCGCTGATGCCGAGACGTTGGGCGATCACCTTTTGCGGCATTTCCTGGATTTTTCTGAGGAGAAACACTTGGCGGCAGCGTTCGGGCAATTCGTGGATGGCCTCGGCCAGAAGCGACAACTCCTGTTGGTGGCAAACCGAGTCCACGACGCCTTTGCCCTTATCCTCTAAGACGCGCAAGTCGTCGGTTTCCACGAAGACAATCGGAGCGGCCACCGACCGGCGGCGGCGCAGATCATGCGCGGCGTTGCGCGCGGTGGTGAAAAGAAAGGCCTGGCATGAGCGGATGCGCACGTGCCTCTTGGCACGCACCATTCGCAAGTAGCACTCTTGCACCAGGTCGTCCACGTCGCTCAGCGAGCCGACAAGTCGGCGGAGGACGGCGCGCAGCGCCGGCTCGTGGGGCTGCACCTCCTCCGCAAACCAGCGCGCCTCCTCGGCCATCCGATGCGCGGAAGCCAAGCCGGCGTCCGGATCGGACGCGGACGCGGTGAGGGGCTCGTTTGGATGGGACACGGAGATGGTCGGTTCTGAAGTCGTCGGCTGGGCGAAACCGCAGGGGTGGTCGCGGGTCAAGCGCTCATGTATTCACGATGCATGCAGACAAGTTTACCGATAGGAAGTCGATTTTCAGAGGGGATCGATCCAGCCACGGAATTTGAACAGAAGGCAACATGGAGAACGAAGAGTCGTGCGACTCGCTCCGGGCTGGAGTCCCCTCGCTCCGCGCTGTCGGCTCCGCGCGGAAGCCGCTCCCTTCGTTTGCTCGGTTGCCTGCTGTGCCAATGATTGGGGTTCAAGTATGGTTGCGACTCCTCCGTGCTGTGCCTCTGTGTCTCACCAAAATCCTCCGATGGTTTCGTTCGCGGAGCCGCGGGGCGAAGAACGCGGGGCTCAACGTTTGTGGCGCGCGTCGGCCGGCAGTTTGGCCAGGTGTTTTCCGTCCTGAAAATCGATGATTGTGCCGCCCGGTTGGTAGGCTATCGGCTTGAGGTCGAGCCATTCGACCAGCGCGTTTTTCAGCGCAAAGGCGAAGAACTGGTTTCCGGCCGGTGAATAATGCCCGTTGTAGAGGCGCTTGATATAGGCGGCGGCCGGGATGCGGAATTGCGCGAAGTCCGCGACGTGCGCGTCCAGCGCATCGAGCGTCGGCGTGCCACGGTCTTTCAACCATTGGAGCAGGGCGACATCGGCCGCGAGCTTCGGCCCGCTTTCGCATGCTCGCTGGGCTGCACGCGTGCCATAGCTCAGGACGACCAGCAGGCGGCGGCGGTGCTGCGTGGCGAAGGCGTGCAGTTTTTCCATCACCTGCAGTGTGCTTGACCGCGCGACGATGTTGCCCAGCTCGACGGCGGAGTTGCGGCAGCTGGTCGCATCGGTGATGTCGAATTTCACCTTCGCCCAATCGGCGAGCCGGCGGATTCGGTCCGGTGGCACATCGGGCACGCTTTCCGGCATCGCGGTCAACTGGATGTGCTCGTGCTGCGCCACGAGGGCCCGCGTGCGTTCGAACGAGAGCAGGTCGCGCAACGCGGTGGGCGTGGGGCAGGGGCTGGCCGCCTCTTCCCACCGACCGGAGTCGAGATTCATCGGATTGGCCACCGACCGGCGGCGGCGCGGCTGGTCGGACTGCCCCGGGGAATTTCGCAATAACCTGTCCCTACTGATCGCGTTCGAGAATAGCCTGTCCCTTGTTCGCTGGAATTTTCTTTGGGCTTGCTCGATACCGAACGTTTTTACACGGACGGGAGCAGACATAACCCGCGACGGTCATTGCGAAAGAGCGCCGGTCGCTGCGGCGAACTCGCCGCTTCAGCACCACGGCGGGTGGAAGTTGCAAGTGGCGCGAGGCGCCTTCGCCGGCCCTCATCTTCGACCTTCGTTTTCTGGGATTCGGAGAGCCTTACCCGAACGCGCGCTGCCGTAACCCGCGCAGGGTCGCCCAGTCGCTCCAATCGGTCCACGCCGGCAACGCGCGCGGCGCAGTGCGCCCACGGCGGCCGGTCTTTTGCCGGTATTTGGCCAGCTGCAGCTCGACAAAGGCCCGGCTGCCCAGCACGCCTCCATCCGTGAAATATCTGAGCCGACAGCGTAGGACGGTTGAAAGTGGCAGTCGGCCGCCTTCGTCGATCACGCGCTGCAGATCGGCCGCGGAAATGGTCGCGGCCCCCTCGCGGGCGCCGGCTCCGGTGCCAAAGAGCACCTCGCGGTAGTGAGCCTGTGACTCATCCCACGCGCGGCCACCCGTCACGGAGCGGATGCCCGCTTGGGCCGCCGCTCCACCTGCCACCGCTTCCGCGTACCCGCAGAAGCGATAGTCCTTGGGATCGGTGACGAGTCCGGCGCGCACGCAATTGAGATCGATGTAGGCGGCAATTGTTTGCTTCAACCGATCTTCGCTTTCCAGCAGTTCGCTTTTGAAGCGCTCGGCCCACAGCGTGCCGAAACGTTGGTGCGACTTGTTGAACCAGATCGAGAACCGTTGCTTCACCAATTTCATGAACTGCGAGACGTCGCCCATCAGCGCGAGCTGGCGCTGCCGCCAGGCGAGTGCCTCCGGACCGTTGGTGGCCAGCTCGGCCTCAACGACGGCGAGACGCGCGGATTGGTACTTGGTGGGCGTGGGATACAGGACCTTGTAGCGGCGCAGGAGTTCGGCGTCGGTCACGGGGACCTGTTGCGGCACGTTGAGCAAGACGTGGAAGTGATTCGAGAGGATCACGTAGGTCACGATCTGCACACCGCAGTAGTCTGCCACCTGCCAGATCTGGCGGCGAAGGATCTCCTTGGCC
>SXSC01000028.1 GCA_005792355.1 Opitutaceae bacterium | reverse complement strand
TTTGTCCTCTGTTCACCCGCAGATGCGAGCCAATAGTCGAAAGCGGCGTCGGTCAGATTCAGATCCCAACTTTTACCATCGCGGCCATACCGTCGGAGAGCCCGAACTCTGCGCCACATTGGCGCGTTTCTTTACCCACCGTATTGTGAACGGCGTTACGGCAGGCGTCCGGCAGAGGTAGGGCATTCACCCCAATTGAGCCCCCCTTTTAGGAACAGCGGTTTCGTTGAGTTCCGATCGTCGTTGCGGCGTCCAAATCGAAGAAATCGCCGGCCGGGCATGCTTGCTTCAACTGCCCTCACTCACGCCTTTGTTGGCTCCCGTCGCGGCGAATGGCGATGCGATGTCAACAGAAGCGGAATTCGTGGTTCCAGAGTTTTCGGAACTCAGGAATGCCCATCAGCGCCTTTTGCACTTGCCCGACCGGAACCCCATCCCGCGCCACGATCTTGAACGCAAGGGCGAGTAATTGCGCTAAGCGATCACGGGAAGTTGCCTGGCGCCAGCCCGCGCAGCAGGCGCCCATTGAAGACCTATAATCACGCGCGCGGTGCGCATGGTCGGGTTGCCAGACGACAATTATTCCCGGTGGGGGTTGCGGGGGACAGCAAAGGTCGAATTCATCCTCGAATTTGATCGGCGCACGATTCCACGCGATCATCGCTTCACGGAGCGGAACGTCAGTCAGAGCGACGGTGGTGCCACCGTCAGGAATTTCGTAAATCATATGTTTGGTTTTTGGATCTGTTTTATGTACTTTTTCATGGGAATGGTTCAACCGCCGCCGCCTGATCGTCTGTAGCCCTGCGCGGGCTTGGGGGCGCCAGGACGCACCACGCTGGCGGAACCTTCCGGCTCCTCGTAGCGGGTTTGTGCCTTCGTGAAGAGAACGAGATGCGCGACGTCCTTCACCCCGTTGCGCCGTTTGCGTTGCACGACCTCGACTTCGTCCACGCTGTGGTTTGAGTTTTGTTCCGCGCCGGTCCTGGTGGTGGCCGGAGTGTGCACGAAGATGACGGAGTCGGCATCCTGTTCGATTGAGCCCGACTCGCGGAGGGCGGAAAGCGAGGGGGCCTTGCCTTCTTCGCGGGAAGTCCGGTTGATTTGCGCTCCGACAAAGCCGGCGATGTTTAGGCTCTTGAAAAGCCGCTTGAGCGTGCTCGAAACGTGCGCGATCATTTGTTCGCGGTGGCCTCGGAATTGCTGGCGCGTGGACACGATCTGCAAGTAGTCCACCACGACGCCATCGAGGCCATGGGCGGCGGATTCAGCGACTGCGCGTTCGGTCGGGTCAGAGATTGCCGCGGCGCCCGCGAGGGCGCGCTCGCGCAAGGTGCGATCGAGTTCGCGCGTCTTGCGCTCAATGTCCTCAACGAAATAAATATCCTCGAAGACAAAAAGGCGCCGTTCGGAAATGTCCTTTAGTGCGAGAAATTCAGTCTTGTAGCGCGAGATCATGTCGGCCGGGGCGACGCCATCCATCAGCGCATTCAAGGGCACGCGGGCCAGCGTGGCGGCGGCACTTTCGACCCACATCAGGCCCGTCTCCAGGAGGAAGACGGCGAAGCGTTTCTCCCGGTGGCAGACGTTCTCGATTGCAATCTGCCGCATGAATGAGCTTTTCCCACCCGAGGGTGGCCCGCCGATGATGTTGTACCAATGCTCGCGGCGGACATCGAAGGGACTGATCGCCGTGTCGAGTCCGGGCAGGCCGGTGTAAATCCACCGCGAGCGGTCTACGTGGCCGGCGGCGGCGGCGAGGGTGGCCTTGAGGCGCTCCTCCAGGCGATCGGCAAGCGGCTTTTGCGCGCGCCGCGCCACGAAGTCCGCGCGACGCGAGAAGACAAGGGCCTGATTGGACAGGAGTGGCTCGAGATCGCCGTCTGAATACGCGTAACACTCCTCGGTCGCCTCGGTGCAATCGCGAATCTGCGCGCGAAGCATCGAATACTCAAACACGCGATCGATGAAATACCCACTGTGGGCGGTCGTGGGTGATTCGCGCGATACCTTGCTCGACCAAGACTTGGCCATTCTACGCCAAGGCGGTGGCCCCGATGAACTCATCGACCGACTGCGCCAACAAGTGGGTCGGCTGCAGATCGCTCCCGAAGAACTCGAAGGCCGCAACCAGCGGAGCGCACTTTTCAAGACAATGTTCCTGGCTTTTCGCGCTTCTGAAGCTCGCGACTGGCGCTCGAACCTCACCATCGCACTCGACCACTCTGGTATACAGCATTACCTCCAGTTTCATCACATCTTCCCGAAGGCGGTGCTGAAGTCGTCTTACATCTCGCGCGATGCCGACGACATCGCAAACCTTGCCTTCATCGGAGGCCGGACGAATCGCGCGATCAGCGATAGGACGCCCGCCCAGTACCTCCCGGACATTGTTGCCAAAACGGGCCGAGAAGCCTTCGCCGCCCAGTGCATCCCGCTTGCACCGGATCTCCTGGAGGTCGCGCGCTACAAAGACTTCCTCGTCGAGCGCCGGCGTCTCATTGCAGGGAGGTTGAACGAGTTCCTCGGCACGGAGCAAAAGCCAGGCGCCACCTGACACGCCTCCTTTTGCTAGCATGCCGACCGCTGTGTCATACCACTCGTTCATTCTGAATGACGATCACCTCCGGCATGCCATCGCCGTCACGCTGACCATGTGGTCCGATCCCCAGTACCGGCAATTCCTACGATCGAAATCACCCGGGACGCTCGGCGACCAGTGGTTCGGCTGGTTTGTGAGATCGTGGAGCGTTTCGCGCACGATCAAGAAGGGGAAGCAGGAGCCGGTACGACAGCACCTCGACACTGTCTTGCGGAGTGAATTGGCCGCCGGCAAGGGTGCCGATGCGATCGATGACGCGGCCCGGTTCATTCGGGACCAAGGCTGGAGCGCTCGGCGTTCCTTGGCCGGTCGTGCGTCGCTGCCTGTCTCCCTCGTTTCGAAAGTTGGGTTCTTGTTTCGCCCACACGAGATCACGCCGTCCGACAACCTCGCCCGCAAGGGTCTCGACAAACTTCGCCGGGAGATGGGACAGGGCCAGTTGAGGGATCGGTCCTATCGCGAGTACCTCGCCGCTTTCGACGCGGAATTTGACCGTAGCCAAGATCAGATCCGGGAGGCGTTGGTCGAATCCCGGGCGACAGAAATGGGCGCAAAGTCGGGTTGTTTGAAAAGGGTGTGCGCCTCCGTTGCGGTTCAACGGAAGGTGCTCGACAGCTACCTCATGGAAATAGGCCGCTGAAACCCGCCTCCGGCTCATCGCCATCGGTGGCAGGTTGCGGGGTCCGCCCATCGCAGGCCGGAAAGATCGCGATGAGCGAACCCCCGGGACTTTGCCGCGCGGCGCCGTTTCTTTCGCTCGCGTCTGAGAGGCGGTTGCGCGGAGAGTTTTGAGCACCTTGTCGGGCCAGCCGTCCACTTCACCCCGTGATTGCAAAAAAACTCCTGCGTCGCGTTCGCGATCTTCTCGCCCTCGGTGCTGTCGCCTCGGGTGTACTTGCGGCTCAAGCTCCGACGCCGGCGGCGCCATCCTTGGAGCCTCCGCCCAAATATCCGCGCGATGAGGCGACCGTCGGGCAAGGGCGGACTTTGTTCACCCAGCTCTGCGCTGGATGCCATGTGTTGGATCGCGATGGCATCGGCCCGCCCCTGGGCGGAGTAACACGCGTGCTGACGCAGGCCGAACTCCTGCGCCACATCCGCGACCCGGCCGCAGCCATCGCGTCAGGGAACCTGCGCGTGAACGCGCTTTTCCGGCGCTACAAAGTCGTGATGCCGCCGTTTGGCTTTTTGCCGGAAGAGCAGATCATGGCGATTCTCGCCCACCTCGATCACGAGACGGAGGAATCCAAGCTCACGCCCTTTGCCGTCGATCTCACGCCGCCGACCGGAAAAGAGGTCCGGCTGATCCCGCCCGTGGAAAAGTCTCCCGTCGTGATCGAGTTGGAGGAATGGGTGCAGATCCCGCTCGCGCCGAACCGCCGGCCCGACAAGGGCATCGCCACGCTGCGCAGCAGTCCGCGGAAGGACGGGGCGGTGTTCATCAGCGATCAGATGGGCGTGATCTACCGCGTGCAGGACCGGAAAGCCGCCGTGTTTCTCGACCTCCGCGGCCAGTTTCCCGCCTTCGTCTTTGAGCCGGGGATCGCCACAGGCTTGGGCAGCTTCGCGTTTCATCCGGATTTCTTGGGCAACGGATTGTTCTATACGACGCACGCCGAGATCACGCCGAGCAAACCCGCGATTAATGATGCGTGGTATGAAAAGATCGCCATCCCGGACAAAGGCACGCCGCCGCTCTATTGGATTTTGTCCGAGTGGCACGTGAAAGACCCGACGGCCGACCGCTTCGCCGGAACCCGCCGCGAAGTGCTGCGGCTCAAAACGCCCACGACGGCGCATGGCTGCCAGGACATCGCGTTCGCGCCGGTGACCGATCGGCAAGACCCGGACTACGGACTCCTCTTCATCGGCGTCGGCGACGGTGGGTCGGTCAACTTGAAGATGCCGGATCTCGCGGATAATCCCCGTTCGCTGCTCGGCGCGCTTTTGCGGATCGATCCGTGTGGAAAAAACGCTCCGGCGGGCGGCTATGGGATTCCGGCCGACAATCCTTTCGCGCACAGTGCGGACGCCTTGGCGCGTCCGGAAATCTGGGCCTACGGGTTTCGCAACCCGCACCGCATGTGCTGGGACCTTTCATTTGGAAAGCGGCTAATCGTGACCGATATCGGGGAGGCGAACGCCGAGGAGATCAACCTGATCGAGAAAGGCGGTGACTATGGTTGGAATAAAATCGAGGGTTTGGCGCGCGTCGACGTCATGAAGGACGCCAAAGTGGTGCAGCCCGCGACGCCCGCCGAACTCGCGGCGCATCGCCTGCCCTTCGGGTCCTACGATCACACCGATGGCAAGGCGATCTCCGGCGGCTTCGTTTACCGCGGTCCAATCGAAGCGCTGCAGCACAAGTATGTCTTCGGCGATATCGTGACCGGCCGGCTCTTCTTCATGCGGCTGGATGAAAAGCTGTCGGACGCCAAAGTATACGAGCTGAACCTCGAGCGCGACGGAGCCGCCACCAGCATTGCCGCGCTGTCGCGCACGAAGCGAGCGCACCTCCGCATCGGCTACAACGAACAAACCGGCGATCTGTTTTTCATGACCAAGGAAGACGGTCGCGTGCGCCGCGTGACGAGGGCATTTTCCCGATGAACCGCTTGGCCGCCGCCATTCAGCCGGGGTGCGTTTCACCTTTGAAAACGAAACCACCGACCCGGAAATTTCCCAGCCAGGAAGAGGATTCTCAGGGAAATTTCCGGCGCCCGACCTGTCGGGGGAGCGATCACATCGCGGTTAGCTCCGACGAAGTCGGCCCGACCGGGCGAACCCCGATGAAGTCGGGGTTCGGGCTAACTGGTGAAACCCGATGTCCTCATCGGGTTTTGAGCCGTCCGCTCTCAAATCGCCACGTTGGGGAGTCTATTGGCCGGCAGACGGCTCCACCGCGGACTGAGTCGTTACGGCGTAGAGTGCCTCAAAAAGAGAGTTCGGAGGGCGCCGCTTCGTCGGCGCCGCGAATGAAGAAACGGCTGCGACGAGGCGCAGCCCTCCGAAAAACATGTGTCGTGCCGATCTCTTTCGACACCCTCGTGGCTCGAATCATTTGGTGCGTGCTCGCGCTGGGTGCCGCCGCCGGATCTTCGTTGCTGGCTGCCACGCCGCCGCGCTATTCGCTGCAGGAGACGACGACGGCGGAGAAAATTCCGCTGATCGTGTTGCGCGATGAAACGAGCCGCCTCGAGGCCGCGGTCGCGCCGACGCAAGGCGGCGAGTTGTCCGGCTTGGCGGTCGAGTTCGAGGGCCGCTGGGTCGAACTGCTCTATCGCGGGCGCGACTACAAGACGGCTCCCGGCTTCCGGGGCAAAGCCTCCATCCTCTGGCCGGCGGTGGGTTCGAGCGTCCCGGCCAAGGCGACTCAGGTGAACGGAAGAATCGAAAGCGCCTACGATTACCAGGGGAAACGCTTCCCGATGCCGCAGCATGGCTTCGCGCGCTTGAAGCCCTGGCAGGTGGTGCGGACTTGGGCGAACGAGGTGGAGGCGGCGGTGGAATTGGTCCTGCCGGACGATGCGGACACCCGCACGCAATATCCCTTCGGCTTCGCGGTCCACGTGATCTACCGCGTGAGCGAAGGCCGCGTCGAAATCCACCACGAGGTGAAAGCGTCGGCCGACAACGCGGCGCCAATGTTCTTCTCAATCGGCAATCACATCGGCTTCGCCGTGCCGCTGGTCGCCGGATCATCCACCGAGGCGATCACCGTCGAGAGCCCATCCCGCTTCGAGTATCTGCGCGGCAAAAACGGCGCGCCGGATGGCACGACGCGGGAGCGCAGCTTCCGTCCCTCGACGCCGCTGGGAAAATTGCGGTTCGTGCCAGCGATGTCGGTTGGGGGCTACCATGGCGACCCATGGTTTCAGCTGAGCGATGCCGGCGGACTGGGTGTCAGGGTGACGCATCACGCTCAATCCACGCCGGCGCCGCCCTTCGTCCAGTTCAATCTCTGGGGCGGCACGGCCGAAGGCTATTTTTGTCCAGAGCCCATCGTCGGTCTGCACAATTCGCTCAACACGCAAACCGGTCAGGTCAACCTCGCGCCGGGGAAAAGTTGGAGATGGCAGATCCGCGTGGAACCCGGGCGCAGCGCGGGCCGATGAGCCCGGCCACCACCGCCAGCGTCCGCGCATCGGTTGGTCAACCCCGCGTGGCAATTGGCGTTCCGATCATCCGCTCGGAAAAAAACCGCAACGAAGGTGACCGTCGATCACGTCCGCGCTCGATCAACAATAAGCAACCTGACCCCGTTGATCGGCTGCTGCCGTTACAGCCGCGACGTTGCGACCGGCGACGTGGGCGGCCCGGCGGCGACGCGGCCGATGAAGCGCGCGCGGAGTTCCTGCCGCGTCGCCGCGTGCGCGGGATCCTGGGCGAGGTTGGTGTATTCGCCGGGATCACGATCGTGATCGTACAGTTCGGCGCCGGCCACGCCGCCATCCCATTCGGTGTAACGCCACCGCCCGGTGCGGACACTGCGGCCCATCGCGGGACGGCCGTTGTTGGGGCGCAGCACCTGTGAGAATGCCTGGCCGTCCCACGCGCGACCGGGTTCCTGCAGCAGCGGCGCGAGACTGCGACCGGCCAGATTCGCGGGAGCCACGATTCCGGCCAGCGCGGTCAAAGTCGGAAAAATGTCGACGAACTCGACGATCGCGGAGGCCGGGCGTCCGTTGCCGGCGGCGGCCGGTGCGCGAATGATCAGCGGCGCCCGCGTCGCCTCTTCGAAGAGCGTGCGCTTCTGCCACACTCCCTGGTGCTCGCCGAGGTGATAGCCATGATCGCTCCACAGCACGACGATGGTGCGGTCGGTGAGTTTTTGCGCATCGAGGGCGTCGAGCAGGCGGCCGACCTGCGCGTCGACAAACGACACGCACGCGTAATAGGCCTGCAGCGCGCGACGGCAGGTGAGTTCGTCGAGGCCGTAGTGCGGAGTCGGATTGTTGTGGGCGAACGCGAGCGGCGGAAGGTCGGCGCGGTCGTCGGCCGGCGCGACCGGCAGTCGGATTTTCTCGAGCGGGTAGAGGTCGAAATATTTCCTGGGCGCGACGTAGGGCGTGTGCGGTCGGAAGAAGCCGACGCCGAGAAAAAAGGGCCGGTCGCGTTTTTCCGCCAGCAGACGGATGGCCGCGGTGGCGATCAGCCCGTCGGTTTGCCCGGCATCGTCGCCGTCGGCCGCGAGCCAGCTCAGGGCGGCGCTCACCGGTTTCGCGGGCGTCGGGTTGACGATCAAGGCCTGCTCGGTGACGTCGCGCCCGCGCGGGTTGACGCTCTGATCCCACGAGGGCGGATCGTCGAGCCCGTCGGTGCCGATCCCGCTGGGCACATCATAGTGATAGATCTTGCCGACCCGGCCCGTCCACCAACCGGCGCGGCGAAACGCCTGGGGCAACGTGATGATGTCCGGCAGTTCGGCACGGAAATGCCGATCGAGATCGTAGACCTTGATCGTGTCGGGGCGCAGGCCGGTGAGGACGGAGGCTCGGCTGGGATTGCAGAGCGGCAGCTGGTTGTAGGCGCGGTCGAACCTCACGCCGGTGGCGGCGAGCCGATCGAGGTGGGGCGTCTGCGCGAGCGGATGGCCGTAGCAGCCGAGCGCCGTGCTGAGATCATCGACCGCGATGAAGAGGACGTTGGGCGCCGCACTGCGCAGGAGCGACGGCGGCAGCGTGAGCGCGCAGCTGGCGAGAACGAGGAGTTGAAAATTCCTCACAACGGCGCGACCGCGTCTGCCCGTGCGCGGCACGGGAAAATGGCGGATGGTGGGGTGCTGCCTGCAGGGCGCGACATTGCCGTGATGGAGCCAGTCCCCGGGCGATCACGCCAGCGGAAACTCCCGGCGCATACCGGGCGAAAACGGCCGTTCCGCCGTGGTTTCCAGCCGGAGGCTGGTGGCGACCTCCGTGCCGCGCTGCGCGGCTTTCCGTCCGAAGCGTGCAGGTCGGTGAATGGGCCCGGCACGTCGCGCCGGAAATGCGGGCTTGAGGGGGGGAGGACAACCGGGTCAGCTGCACTTCTCACGCGTCGTCCCGCATCACTCTCCCGCTTGCAGCTTTTCGACCGCGCGAGTTTCCCATCCAAAAAACCAAACATGAAAATGAGCTGGCTAACCTATGCCTTGATGACCGTCGCCTTCTGGGGCGTCTACGGTGTGATCCTCCACCTGGGCCGCGGCGCGATGCCCGGCACGCCGCCGAACCCGACGCCGGAAGGGGCGCACGCCGGACTAAAGGCCTTTCTCTTCGTCTGCGTCGCCTACGCGGTGATCGGCGTGATCACCGCGGTGGTGCTCAAGGGCCGTGGCTCCAACCTCAGCTTCACCCCCGCCGGTATTTCGATCAGCCTCGTCGCCGGCATCGCTGGTGCGGCCGGCGCCCTGACTCTCGTGCTGGCGCTCGGTGCGGCGGGTCAGGCCGGTTATGGGGCACTCGCGGCCACCGCGGTGATGCCGATCGTCTTCGGCGGGGCGCCCGTCGTAAATTCGATCGTTTCCATGCTGCTGCATCCCCCCGCGAAGGAGAACTTCAAATCCCTCCCGCTGTTCGTGGCCGGCCTCATCTTCGCCGCGGTCGGCGCGGTGCTCGTGGTGAAGTTCGCGCCGATCAGCGCGCCTCCGGCGAAGAAACCGGCCGCCACCGCCGCGACCGCGACCTAACCCGAAGATTTCCCGGCGAAACGTTTTCCCCATGCCCAAGCTCTCCGTTTTTCCCAAGGCGTACATGCAGGCGCTCTGCAAGGATGGCACGATGTCGGTGGCCGACTGGATCGCGCTCGCCGCGACCCTGGAGGTGCAGGGGCTCGAGTGGTATGCCGGCTTTCTGGAAATGGCCGATGAGCGGAACTGGCCGATCTTCCGGAAGGCGGTCGAGGACCAGGGCAGGGTGATCCCGATGATGTGCTGCTCGCCGGACTTCACGCATCCGGACGCCGCGTTTCGCGCGCGGGAAGTCGCCAGGCAGCGGCGCTGGATCGACATGACGTTTGCGTTGGGAGGCTCCTATTGCCGCGTGCTCAGCGGTCAACGTCGCCCGGAACTCTCGATCGAGGACGGCGTGCGGTTCGCGGCGGAATCGATTCACGCCTGCCTGCCCTATGCCCAGGAGCGCGGAATCACTCTCATTCTGGAAAACCACTACAAGGATGATTTCTGGGAATATCCGGAGTTCGCCCAGAAGATGGACGTCTTTTGTCGGCTCTTGGATGCGGTGGTTCATCCCAATTTCGGAGTGAACTATGATCCCAGCAACACCTACCTGGCCGGCGAGGATCCGCTCGTGTTGCTCAAACGGGTGTCGCATCGCGTCGTCACGATGCATGCGAGCGATCGGTACCTCGCCGAAGGCACGATCGAGGACTTGCGGCGGGAGGAGGGTGGGGCGACCGGCTACGCCCGGCGGTTGCGGCACGGTGAAATCGGCCGGGGGCTCAACGACTACGACGCGATTTTCACCGAGCTCAAACGCGTGGGTTTCGACGGTTGGATCAGCATTGAGGACGGGGTGGACGGCATGGATCAGCTCCGGCGCAGCGTGGGGTTTCTCCAGCGGAAGCTGGCGCAATACTGGTAGGTCCGGGCGCGAAAGTCCGGGTCTGGCTCGCAATGATGGCGGCGATTTCCCACGTTGAACGGATGCGCTTCCGTCGGTTGGCTCTGCTCACGACCGGTCTGCTCCTGCCCGCGGCCGCCGCCGAGCTGGAACTGCCGCCGCGGCCGGGGGACGCGCGGAGTGGCCGCGAGCTGGCCGCGCAGGTGCGGGCGCTCGACGTGACGGCGCGGGAAGCGGCCGTGGTGGCCGAAGTCCGGCGCGGCAACGTACCGGAATTCTGGCGACGTTTCGTCGCGGTCAGGATCGCGGGCGCGGCGCTGCTGGTGTCGCCCGACTACCTCGCGGTGGGCGCCGACGACGACTATTTTCTGGTTCCGCTCACCGCGGGCTCCGCCCAGGTGCTCGCCGATGATCTCGGCTGCGTGCTGCCGACGCGGAAGATGGTCGACGCGATTCATCGCGCGGCGCCGTTGAAACTCACGCCCGCCCCGATTTCACCCAGCGCGGCCATGACGACCGTGCCGGTTTTTGAGCAGCATCACGCCATGGTGCTCGCGCCGCGCGTTGCCGCGCTGGCGGCGTTCCCGCCGGGCACGCTCGTGGCGGGGCACAAGAAGGACGTCGTCATCACCCCGCAGCTGGCCGCCCGGCCCGACCGGGTGGCGATCTATGGCTGGCATCAACCCGACGGCACACCGATTCAACCGCTCCATCTGGGCCACGCGGCGAGCTGGGTCGACTACAGCCACGGGGTCCGCCTGGTCCGGCGTGAGATGACGGTGGATGACGTGGCCACCACGGTGGACGCCGTGCTGGCCGATCCCGGGCGGTGCGCGTTGCTCAGCGATGAGGGCGCGATCACGATCCCGCGTTACGGCGCGGATCGGGGGTCGGGGGCAAAGGACGGACGGCCGGCGCAAAAACGGGCGGAGCTGCGGTTCGAGCCGGCGGTGCGGGTGGTGCTCGACACGCCGGCGCGACTCGATCCGGCGAAACCGGTGCGGCTCATCCTGTACGCGCTCCCGGCCGGCAACACGATCGAGCAGACGATCGGCCGGCGCCCGCGTCCGGGCGACGACTGGCATTTCGACCTTCAGCACATTGGTGCGCAGCTGCGCTGGCTGCGAGCCAAAGTAACGGACGCAAATCTGGTGCTCGCCTACCTGCAGCCCGACGAGAAATCGTGGGTGCTCTGGCGGCGAAAGCACACCGACCATCCCCGCCGCCTGAGCGAAATTGTCGCGGACCTGCGCGCGCGTTTTCCCGGATCGAAGCTCGTTCTCACGGGCCACAGCGCGGGGGGCGGCCTGACGTTTGGCCTGCTCGACGGGCTCGAGGAAATTCCCGACGACGTCGAGCGCATCGCCTTTCTCGACAGCAACTATGCCTACGATCCGGCCCGGGCGCACGACGCGAAACTGGCGCAGTGGCTCACGGCCTCCGGCGCGCACCGGTTGTGCGTGCTCGCGTATGAGGACCACCTCGCGCTGCTCGACGGCAAGACCTTTGTGAGCGAGCAAGGCGGCACCTGGGGCCGCAGCCGGGCGATGTTGCGGGACTTGGGCACGCGGTGGCCCTTTGCCCGCACGGACGCGGACGGCTTGCAGCGGCACACGGCGCTCGCGGGCCGCGTGGAGTTTCTGCTCAAGGAGAATCCCGGCCGGGCGGTGCTGCATACGCGCCAGGTCGAACTCAACGGTTTCATCCACGCCATGCTCGCCGGCACGGAGCTTGCGGGCCAAGGCTACGTGTATTTGGGCGCGCGGGCGTACGACGCGTGGATCGAAACTGACTGAGCTGAACCCGCCGGATGGAGCTGGAGCCGGGCGGGAACGATGCGATTGCGCATTTACGGCAGGCGGGACGGGCGCCTGCTCCAGCATCCGGAACGAGGCCGGCGGAAATCGCCGGCCGAGAAATCGGTCGGGCCCGCCCGCTCGCCGCTAGTGTGCCGACCGCAAAGTAGCGTGACAAGTAGCGGCGAGCGCCAGCGAGGGGAGCGCGCCGGTGGTCCACTCGCTGGCGCTCGCAGCTACACGTCACGAAAGTTATTGGTCGCGCCGCTAGCGTTGCACCGAAGACCATCGCTCGCCAATGTCCGCGTGCCCTCCAACCGCCATGCGCCCAACCTTCGCCACGCCTCGCGTCCTTTTTGCCTTCGCGGTCTGCGCGCTGGGTCTCCCGGCTTCCGCCGCACCTGCGGCCGCGCCGGCGGCGGCCGGGTTGACGTCGGTGGTCGAACTGCGCGCGTGGCTCGAGGCGCATGTCACCCAGCCGCGCTTCAGTGGGTCGCTCTGGAGCGTGCGGATCGATTCGCTCGACACGGGCGCGATCCTGTTCGCGCACCACGCGGACCGGGCGATGGCGCCGGCTTCGAACAGCAAGCTCTATGCGGGTGCGCTGGCGCTCGACGAGCTCGGCGCGGAATACCGGATTGTCACGCCCATCCTGGCGACGGCGAAACCGGATGACGCGGGCGTGGTGCATGGTGAGGTGATCGTCAGCGGGCGAGGAGATCCGAGCTGGAAATCGGCGCAGCGGCGCGAGGACTTCTGGCCGATCTTCGCCCCGTTCGTCACCGCGCTAAAGCAGGCCGGGGTCCGCCGGATCACGGGTGATCTGGTGGCGGACACGACCCATTTTCACGCGCCGCCGAACGGCACGGGCTGGATGGTGGACGACCTCAACAACGACTATGGCGCGGAAATCTCGGCGCTGACGATCGAGAACAATTATGCGGACGCGCGCGTCACGCCGGCGGCGCGGGCCGGCGAGCCATGTGTGGTCGAACTGTTGCATCCCCTGACCGAGCTCACGCTCGACAACCGGATGATGACCGTGGCCGCGGGGGCCGGGCGGCAGCTCGTGGCCCACCGGCATTTTGATGAAAACGTCGTGCATTTGTTCGGCCAGTTGCCGGTGGGCGGGAAAGTGGAAATTGTCGATCTCACCGTGCCGCGTCCGGCGGCGTGGTTTGCGCGGGCGTTGAAAGAGGCGCTGGCCCGTGGCGGCATCGGGGTCGGGGGCCGGGCGCGCAGCGTGCGTTGGCCGGAGGCACCGGCGGCGTCGGTGGAGAGCGTGCAACTGGGCGAGGTGAGCTCGCCGCCGATGCGCGAGCTGGTGGCGGCCTTCATGAAGCCGTCGCAGAATCTCGAAACCGATTTGATCTTCGGCCATCTCGGCGAAAAGCGGCGCACGGCGGACCTGCCGACGTGGCGCACGACGGAAGAATTAGCGGTCGAGGCGTTGCGCGAGTTTTTCCGGAGGAACGCACTGCCGGCGCACGAGGTGCGGTTGGCGGAAGGCTCCGGGCTGTCGCAGTACAATCTCACGACGGCGAACGCGACGGTGGGGCTGCTGACGGTGATGGCGAAGCATCGGGCGGCGGCGGACTTTCTGGCGGCGTTGCCAGTCGCCGGCATCGACGGGACGCTGCGTCTGCGGATGAAAGGCACGGCGGCGGCGGGCAATGTGCGCGCGAAGACCGGCGCGTTGCGTCATGCAAACACCCTCTCCGGCTTCGTGACGACGGCGGCAGGCGAGCGCCTGGTGTTCAGCATCATGTTAAACCGCCACAGCCAGACGCCGCCGAATCGCAACGCGCGCGAAGAACTGGATGACATCGCGGTGCGGTTGGCGGAGTACCGCGGTGCCCGGTAGCCAGCGGCGCGAGACGGACGCGGCGGGCCGGGTCGAAGGAAGGGGAGCGCGGCCCGGTGGGCCGGGCGCAGGCACGGCGCGCGGGCGGCAGGCCGGGGGCTAACCGAACATGAGCTGGCAGATGATGACGGAGGCAATCACGCCGACGAGGTCGGCGATCAAGCCGGCGGCGACGGCGTGGCGGGCGCGGCGCACGGCGATGGAGCCGAAGTAAACGGCGATGACGTAGAAGGTCGTTTCCGTGCTGCCGAAAATCGTGCCGGCCATGCGCGTGGTGAGCGAATCGGGGCCGAGGCGCTGGACGATTTCGGCGAAGAGGGCGGTGGTCGCGCTCCCGCTGAGGGGACGCACCAGGACCATGGGCAGGAGGTCGGGCGGAAAGCCGAGAGGCGTGAGCAACGGCGCGAGGGCGCTCTTCATCGCCTCGATGCCGCCGGCGCCGCGGAACATGCCGATGGCGACGAGGATCGCGACGAGGAAGGGGATGACGCGGATGGCGACCTGAAATCCCTCCTTCGCGCCCTCGACGAATTCTTCGTAGACCTTGACGCCGCGGAGCGACGCGTAGATCGGGAAGAACACGAGGAGAAACGGCACGGCGAGCAACGAGAGCGTGCCGATGGCGCGGAGTGCGAGGTGTTGCGTGGCGGTGTTTTCCCACGGCGGGAGCGGGACGTGGGCGGGAAAGATCCGGGAGTGCAGCGCGGCGGTGGCGGAGTGGTAGCCGGCGGGAGCAAGGACCATCCACACGAGGAGGGCGATAAAGGCGGTGAGCAACAGACCGAGGGCGGCGGGCCCCCACGCGGGCAGAGGGGAAGGCTCGACGGGGAGAACGGATTCGGTGGTGGCCGCGGCGGCAGCGGGGTTCGACGTGCCCGTGGCGTCGGCCGCGACCGGGCCCACGCGGAAGCTGCGCCAGTTTTGCATCCATTTCACGGCGGCGATGCCGGCGACCGTTGAGCAGACGGTGGCGAGAAAGGCGGTCCCAACGATGGCGGTTGGATCCTTGGAGTGTTGGGCGGCGAGGATCGCGATGGCGGTGGTGGGCAGGAGTTGGATGCTGCTGGTATTGATCGCGAGGAAGGTGCACATGGCGTTCGTCGCGGTGCCGGGGTGCGGGTTGAGCGTTTCGAGATCGCGCATGGCGCGCAGGCCGAGGGGCGTGGCGGCGTTGGCGAGGCCGAGCATGTTGGCCGCCATGTTCATGACCATGGATCCCATCGCGGGATGCTCGACCGGCACCTCGGGAAAGAGCCGGCGCATGACTGGACGCAGGGCGCGGGCGAGCTGTTGCACGAGACCGCTGCGCTCGGCGAGACGCATCAGACCGAGCCACAGCGCCATCACGCCGACGAGCGGGAGCGCGATTTTCATCACGGCGGTGTCCGCCATCTGGAACGCGCCTTCGGTGACCTCGCGCATCCGGCCGGTCGCGGCGCCGATGATGGCGGCGAGGGTTACGAGCGACAGCCAGAGGTAGTTTAGCATCGGGGGGAGGAGGAGCGTCTCGACGATGCGCACGGTCCGGGGCGGGGCCAGCGCAAAGGCGGCGGGGCAAGATTTTCCCGGGAATCCGCGCCCCTAGCCCGCATTTTCACACTTTCCGTGGAATTCTCCCCGCGCTTGACGAGTTTCGTGCGGCGTGAGCTTGAATCCCCGGGGTTCATGCGGGCTAAAACAAAACCGCCAGGCGGTTTTGAACTTAGCCCGGACATCCCTGAGGACCGCGAACGCAGAGGAGAATCTCAAAGACCGTGTGACTCCGCTCGCGGTGCGCTACTATTGATCCCTTTCGATCCTGGTTGAGACGATTTTTTGCCACCGAGATCACGGAGGGAAAAGAGAGGCCACAGAGCGGAGGAGCGGGCGTTCTTTTCCGGTGGTATTCTCTGTGACCTCCTGCCGGGCCTCAGTGACCTCTGTGACCAGCG
>SXSC01000337.1 GCA_005792355.1 Opitutaceae bacterium | reverse complement strand
TGCGGATCTCGTGGCTCATGGTCGCGAGAAACTCGCTCTTGGCCAGACTCGCGGCCTCGGCTTCTTCCTTGGCCGCTTTGAGAGTGTCCACGAGGGCCTCATTTTCGAAAATCAACCGCCACAGATGGCGAAGATCCCCTTGGTGGAGCTTGGCCGTGTTGTGCAGGAACAGAGCGTAGGTGAACGTGACCGCCGCCAACGCCCATCCGCCGGATTCCTCCAAGGTGGCAAAGCGGATCAGGAGAGGGGTGAGGGTCGTGAAAAGATAAAGGCGATAGCACAGCGACACCGGGGCCAGCGAGCGGGCGGCGCCCGCGTTCAAGCCGGACAGGATAATCACCAGCAGCATGCGCGGCAGGAATTCGTCGGTGTTCAAATACAGCCAACCAGCGCTGCCCCAGACCAATCCCGCCGCGACGAGGCCGGCGATGAACAGCCACCGCCACATCGGCAGCCGATCCGCACCCGGGTTGACTTTCGCGAAGACGAGGTTGAGCCCCCAACGGCCCAATGTAACCAGGGTGATGGCGGCAAACCAAGGGACGTGCAGCGACGCAGGGTGAACGGAATACGTTCCGACGACCAAAATCGCGGCGAGGATGAAATTCGAAAACAGGCCAAATCCCGCGGAACGATAGAGCAGGCGCGTCAATTCCGCTTCGACCTTCTGTTCAGTCGCTGGGGCGACTGGAGCGGAATCGGCAGAAAACGGGGGAGTGGCCATGCTCCCTCTGACGCTGGGCAACGTTGGCGGCGGGCGAAAGTCTAATCACGACCCCAACCTGCCAGGGCGAGCTTGGGCGCAAAAAACCCGCGGCCAGGGACCGCGGGTGGGAAATGGCCGGAATGGTCCCCGAAACGTCGAATTCAGGCCTTTTCGATCAGGCCGGCCTTGATGGCTTTGACCGATACCCAGGCGCGTTTCGTACCGCCGTTGGCCGTCTTGATGCGGATTCGCTGGAGATTGGGGCGGAACTTGCGCTTGGTGATGCTGGTCACGTGCGTTCCGATGCCGCCGCTCTTCTTCGACTGACCCTTGCGATTGATGATCGAGCCCTTGACGGGACGGCGACCGGTGACTGCACAGATTCTGGCCATGATGGTTTCGAGTTGGTTAAAGGGTCAGAAGTAAAAGCTGGGATAAGTGCGAAGCAAGGGGATTCTTGAAGGTGGTTTTTTTGGGGAATCCTGGCGGAATCGCCCATTGGGTTGGCACCGGGCTCTCCGGGTGCTTCTTCAACGGAGCGCGTGCAGCACTTGAAATTTTTGACCCATCTGGGCCGGGTGTAACAACTGGAAGAGCGCGAGCTTCCGTGGGCTGAGACGTCCGGCCTCGGCGATGCTCTTGGCGGCGATGCAGTCGGCGGCGTGGTGGAGGAAAAATGACTCCTGGAATTCCAGGACGGGCCCGGGAAATCCGTTTTCGCGCAGCGCGTCGCTCATCCAATCCCAGCAGACGTGGCAGGTCAGGTCCTGCTCCCCCGGGCGATCCAACAGCGAGTTTGACTGCACGTGCCGACGATAGGCCCGGACGGTGCCCGCCGGCGTATGCTGCGCCAGCTCCGGCAGGGTCTTGCCATAGTCGAATGCGACGAAGAGCCCGCGCCACGGCTGCGCGGCGATTTTGACGGCGAGTTTTGCGGCCGCGCTCGGGTGGTCGAAATGGTAGCCCTCGTTGCCCGGACCGGGAGTGCCCGGGGGCAGTTCCACTTCAACCAAGCTGCCACCGTCGATCGCCACGCCGATTTCGTGCCAACGTCCGTGGCGATAGACCATGCGAATGCACGGTTGGGCGTCGAAGAGTTCGTTGGAAAACACGACGCATTCGCCCGCGAGCGCCAGTGACTCGCCCAAGCGCCGTGTTTCCGTTTGGGCAAATGGATGCGCGACGCCGGCGAGCACACTTTGTCCGGGTTCGGCTCCGATTTCGATGAAGGTATGGCGCCGCGGATCGCGATCGCCGAGGAGTTTGGTGCAAGCGGCGGCCACCAGTTCGCCGAAAATCGGGCCGCTGGTGGTGGCGGTAAAAAAATCCGTCCGACCACCTCGTCCGACACGCTCCCGGTCGCGTTGGTAGTAGCCCACGAGGGGATGATACAGCGCGAGCTCCATGAAGCGGGCAAAGGTCATGACTCCGCCGCTCCCGGCTTCAGCGCGGAAGACCGCGAGGAATTCCGGGGAGGCGGAGCTTGGCGTGGCGGATGACGAACCCATTTACAATCCGAAGCGGATGCCCACAGTGGCGGGCATGTTCAAACGCATTCTCACCCTGACCACCGGTGCCCTGCTGGGTATCGCGCTGTCCGTCGCCGGTCTGCGTGTCGCGGTGGCCTGGAATCTCTGGCCCAATCGCGATCTGGCAAGATCCGCCGCGTACGTGAAGGAGGTGATGCGCCTCGTAAACGAGAATTATGTCGACGAGAAGGCGGTGACCCATGACCAACTCGCGCGCTCGGCGCTGCATGGCATGATCGAGTCGCTCGATCCGCACTCGGAGTTTCTGGAAAAAAAGGACAACCAGGAATTCGAGGAAGATATCACGGGCGAATTTGGCGGGGTCGGCATTCAGGTCGAGACCCGCCAGAACCGCGTCGTGGTCATCGCGCCGCTCGCTGGGTCTCCGGGCGAACGGGCCGGGATCCAGCGGGGCGATGAAATCGTGAACATCGACGGCAAGCCGCTCAATGCCGACGGCAATACCGACTCGATCGTCAGCCGGCTCCGCGGGAAACCAAAGACCAGCGTGGCCATCGGTCTCTTTCGGCCGTCCACCCAGGCGGTCATCAACCTCACGCTTGTCCGCGAGATCATCAAGATTGAGAGCGTGCGGGCCGTCCGCGTGCTGGAGGATGGCATGGGCTACGTGCAACTTGCCGAATTCTCGGAGCAGACCGCCGCGCAGTTTCACCGGGCGCTCGAGCAGTTGCTCAACCAAGGTGTCCACAGCCTGATTATCGACTTGCGCGACAACCCTGGCGGGCTGCTCGATGCCGCCGTCGGAGTGGTCGGGCCGTTCTTTCGGCCGAAGGAACTCATCGTCTACACCCAGGGTCGCAAGCCGGCGGACCGCGAAGAGTTTCGCGCCGAGGCCGGCGGGACTCCGGTGTCGCTGCCGCTGGCAGTGCTGATCAACGCCGGGAGCGCCAGTGCCGCGGAGATTGTAGCCGGCGCGCTCAAGGACACCGGTCGGGCCATCATTGTGGGCGAGCGCTCCTTTGGCAAGGGCTCCGTCCAGTCGGTGTTCAAATTGGACCACGGCGAGGGGCTGCGTCTGACCACGGCGCGATACTATACGCCCGGCGGGGCCTCGATTCACGAGCAGGGCATCACGCCCCATGTCGAGGTCGTGATGACAACGGAAGAGGACACGAGACTGGCGCGCCAGCGGTCCCGGCCGGACATCACGGATCGGGCGGAGTTTAGGGAGCGCTTTGGGTTTGAGCCAATTGGTGACCGGCAACTGGATACCGCGGTGGCCATGCTGAAGGGAGTCCGCTGGTTTGGCGGACTGACCCTGGCGGGTGGATCGCAATAGGATGATCCTGGCCCTGGAGAGTTCCTGCGACGAGACAGCGGTGGCGCTTTTCGACCCCGGGCATGGGTTCCGGGGGGAATGGATCCATAGCCAGATCGCGTTGCATGAAAAACACGGTGGAGTGGTGCCCGATCTGGCGACCCGCGAGCATCTGCGAAATTTTTCGCCATTGCTCGAACGGGCGAGGGACGAGGTGGGCCTGGCCGGGATTTCGGCGATTGCGGTCACGCACGGGCCCGGCCTGGCGGCATGTCTTGCCCTCGGGGTCGCCGCCGCCAAATCAATGTCACTCGCACTGCGGGTGCCGGTGGTCGGGGTGAACCATCTGCGCGGGCATGTCTGGTCGCCGTTCATTCCATTGCACGCGCGGGGGGTGGCCGAGTTTGAGGTTCGCCTGGAGGCGATGCTGCCGCACTTGGGACTGATTGTCTCCGGGGGAAACACGATTCTGTTCAACGTCGCGGTTGATCGACGGGTGACGGTGCTGTCGTCGACCCGGGATGACGCCGCGGGTGAAGCGCTGGACAAAGGGGCCAAGCTGCTCGGTCTCGGGTATCCCGGGGGTCCCCTCGTGGAACAACTCGCCCTGCGCGGAAAACCGGATGCGTACGACTTTCCGCGCGGCATCGGGCGCCGCGACGAACTCGACTTCAGTTTCTCCGGCTTGAAGACGAGCCTGCGCTATCTGGTGGAAAAACTTCCGACCGCGAAGGTGGAGGCCGGCCTGGCTGACCTCTGCGCAAGTTACCAGCAGGCGGTCGTCGACGCGTTAACGCGCAAGACGCGGGCCGCGTTGCGGCAGGGGCACGGCCGCCTGCGCAGCGTGGGTCTGTCCGGCGGCGTGGCCAACAACCGGGTGTTGCGGGCGGCGCTGGAAGGCGAGGCGCGGCGCGCGGGGGTCGCGTTTCTGGCCGCCGCGCCACAACATACCGGTGACAATGCCGGGATGATTGCCTTTGCGGCCTGGGTGGACCGGGCCGGCTGCGACGCGGCGGCGGGCCTGGCGCTCCGGATCGACCCGAGTGCCGCACTGGCTTAGCCCGGCCGGATCCGCGGCCGCAACCCTTTCACTTGTAATCGCGGCGAAGATTGCTGGGCAGAAGACCGAGCTCCTCGCGGTATTTCGCGACGGTGCGCCGGGCGATCGTGATGCCCTTGTCGAGCAACTTGGCGACGAGTTCCTGATCGCTCAGGGGTCCCGCCTTGTCCTCCAGGTTGATCAAGTCGGCGATCATCTCCTTCACACTGGTGTTGGAAACCGCCGAGCCGCTTTCGGCCTGGTAGCCGGGCGTGAAGAAATACTTGAAATCGAACACCCCGTGCGGGGTGCGGATGTACTTGTTGGCAATGGCCCGGCTCACGGTGGTCTCGTGCACGCCGACCACGTCGGCCACCTGCGTCATCGTGAGCGGCTTCAAGGCGGAAACGCCGGTCTCGAAGAACTCGCCCTGGGCGTTGATGATTTCGCGCGTGATGCGTTCGATCGTCCGCTGGCGCTGCTCGATCGAATCGATCAGAAATTTACCGGAGCGCATCCGCTCGCGGAGGTAGTCGCGTTCCTCTTTTGAAAGCGTGCCCTTCGCAATGAGGTCGCGGTAGGTGCTGGAGATGCGCAGGCGGGGGATGTAGTCGCTGTTGAGGATGATTTTCCATTCGTCGCCATCCCGTTCAATCGTGACGTCGGGTTCCACCACGCGATTGTTGTCCTCGGCGAAGCGCCGGCCGGGCGCCGGATCCAGCTGCCCGATCTCCTCAATCGCGGATTGCACGTCGTTCGCATCCGCGGCGAGTTTGCGGGCCAGCTCCGGGATCCGCCGGCGGGTCAGCAGGACAAAATGATCCCGAATCATCCGGGAGGCCAGCGAGGTGCCGCGGCCCTTGGCCGCGAGCTGCCCGAGCAGGCAGTCGGCCAGGTCGCGCGCACCGATGCCCGCCGGATCAAACGAGCGGAGAACTTGCAAGGCCTGCTGGACCGTCTCGAGTGGCAGGCCGGTCTGGAGGGCGACGTCGGCGGGGGATTGCGTCAGGTACCCGCGATCGTCAAGACCTCCGACCAGATGTTTCATCGCCGCCAGCGCCGAGGGCGAAAGCTCCGTCATCTCGGCCTGTTGCATCAGGTGCTCCTGCAGCGAGGTCTCGCTCACGAGCGAGTCGAAAAAATGCTGGCGGCGCTCCGCGTCTTCCGAGGTGTAGGGCTGTGCCCCACCGGCGCGCGACATATGGTCGCTCCAGTCTTCGTCGAGTTTGCCGAGGATCTCGAATTCCCGATCCTTGGAGAAATCCATTTCTTCCCGCCGGGGCTCGCCTTCCTTGTCCTTCGCATTTCCCGCCCCTTCGGTCGTTCGGCCGCTTTCATGGTCCGACCCTTCTTCCCCGGCGTCAGAGTCTTCGGTCTTGTCGAGACTGACGCCTTCCATCGGCATTTCCTCGAGCGTCGGGTTGCTTTGCAATTCCTCCTGAATCACTGAGCGCAAATCCAGCGCCGCCACCTGCAGGATCTTGAGCGAATGCCGCAATTGCGGCGCCAGGACGAGCGACTGGGTCTGGCGCTGACGGAGCTCGTGGCTAAAACCTGTCCCGCTCATGTGGATGAATGGAATATAACTTCATCTCAAATGGCGGGGCGGGTGGAATGCGCAGGGATCACCGGGTCGCGGACCCCGAAAAGGTTTTTGAGGTAGACACCGAATTTCTCGTTGGTCGGACCGTAGCCATCGCTGTACAGGTACATTTCCAGATCGGTCAGCATCTCGTAGGCCGATTGATACCGCTGGTCCCGATCCCGCACGAGTGCGCGCTGGATGATCTTCTCAAGCCTGGGATCGATGTCGGCCCGCAGCTTGGTGAAGTCGGGAATCGGCAACGTGAGAATATTCCGGCGGGATTGGGCGCGATCGGCCGACCGGAAGATGTTCCGGCCGAGCAGGAGCTCGGTCAGGACGATGCCCAGCGGAAACAAATCGGCGCGAGCATCGGTGATGGCATAGCTCGCCTGCTCAGGGGAAAGATAGTCATCCTTGCCCGCGATTACTTTGCCCTCCTCATTGTACATCAGGTCCAGCGCCTTCGCGATGCCGAAGTCCGTGAGCTTCACGTCCCCTTCATAGGCGAGGAGAACGTTTTTCGGGCCGATGTCGCGGTGGACGAGCTTGAGGTGCCGGCCCTCGCGGTCGCACTTTGCGTGCGCATACGAGAGACCACGGGCGACGCGCGAGATAATGAATGCGGCGAGATCCTTGGGGATCAGTTTGCCGTCCTTGCGATGCTGCTCGATGAACACTTCGAGATTTATGCCGCGCACGAACTCCATCACCATGAAGTACTGGCCGCCGACCTGCCCGAGGTGGTACGTCTGGACGATGTTCGTATGGATGAGATCCGCGACCAGGCGCGCCTCGCCAATGAAGTTGTTCTGAAATTCTTCGATCGCGGAGTATTCCTCCCGGATAAGTTTCACGGCGACGACCTTGCGGAAATTTCCCGCCCCCAGCTGCAACGCCTCGTAGACCAGGCCCATGCCACCTTCGGCCACCTTACGCGTCATCTCGTAGTGGACCTCGTTGAAAATGTGCTTGATTGACGCCATGGCGCCGAGGAAAGGACCGCATCCCTCCGCTGGCAAGAAAACAGATCGAAAACCGGCGTGAAATTTGCTGTCTGCCCGTTTGACAGGGCGGACAGGCTTTCTAACCTCCGGCCGAATGATCACCCTGACGCCCCGGGCCGCCCAACAGGTCCAATCGATGCTGACGGAACTCAAGGCCCCGCAGAAGCGCCTCCGCGTGCTGGTCGAGTCGGGCGGCTGCTCGGGATTCCAGTACGGCATGTCGTTTGACGAGCCCAGGCCGGACGATGCCCAACTGGAGAGCGAGGGCGTGTCGTTGCTGATCGATCCAACCAGTCTCGCCTACCTGCAGGGATCCGCGATCGACTTTGACGACGGGTTGCAGGGGAAGGGTTTCGAGATCAAGAACCCGAACGCCCAGAGTTCCTGCGGCTGCGGCAAGTCGTTTAATTGACGGTCGCCGCACCGGGCCAATTTCCGGTCTGGTTCACCGCCTCGTGCAGGGCGACGATGCCCCAGGTCAGGGCGCGGGCGGAGACTGGCGAGAATCCCGCCGCGGTGATTTCGGCGGAGAGGGTCTGCCGCGGCGGAAACTCCGCGATGGTGTTGTTCAGGTAGACATAGGCGGCGCGATCGCCTGTCACCAAACCGGCGATACGCGGCAGGATCCGGCGCAGGTAGAAATAATAGATCGGGCGAAACCACGGTTGCGGCTGGGAGAACTCGAGCACAAAGAGCCGGCCGCCGGGCCGCAGCACCCGCCGCATCTCCCGCAGGCCGCGCGGCCGGTCCGCGAGATTTCTCAGGCCAAACGCAATCGTCACGGCCTCCTGGGAGGCGTCGGGGAGCGGCAGCGCCAGCCCATCGCCGGGGCGAAACGTCACATTGCCGAAGCGGCCGGGGCCGGCGGCAAATTTCTTGATTTCGGCCTGGTCGAGCATCGGCTGGCAAAAATCCATTCCGACGATCACGCTTTCAGGCTGGAGGGCCCGACTCAGCGCAAACGCAACGTCACCGCTGCCCGTGGCGAGATCCAGCACCGAGCGCGGTGAATGTTGCCGGACCGCCGCGACGAGTTGGCGCCGCCACCAACGGTCCATGCCGCCGGAGAGGATGAGGTTGGCGGTGTCATACCGCCGGGCGACTCGCCCGAACATGGAATTGACTGCGGCGGGTTCCGGCATGTCAGGCGGCGAATCGGCGGGAAATCATCCTCAATGGAAACTGGTCTTATGAGTTGACGCAATTGAGATTACGTAAATACTGCAGCTCTCCGGATTCGCATAACTTAAGCAAAAGGAACCCTATGTCCAACCTGACCAAACGTGAAATCGTGCTCGAGATTTATCGGAAAGCGGGCTTCCCGCAAAAGCAGATCGTCGACACTGTGCAACAGACGCTTGATATCGTGCAGAAAGCACTGGCCAACGGAAGGAACGTGGAACTGCGAAATTTCGGAGTGTTGGAAGTGCAGGTGCGCAAACAACGGATTGGCCGCAATCCCAACAAGCCTGAGGCGGAGGTCGTGATCCCGCAGCGGGCGGTGGTGAAATTCAAGTCCGGCAAGATTCTCAAACAACAGCTGAAGAAGATTGATTTGTCGCAGTTGTTGAGCCCGCCGACGCCCCCGGCTGCTGCGGTCTGAGGCTTGGTCGGAGCGAGCCGCCCCGAAGCGGATTTGCGCGGTGACCGGCGGGCCATGAGGTCGCAGGGCGTGCTGGCGTGGCGTTTTTGATTCGCGCTGGCCGGCGTGCCCTCGCAAGGTTCTTCTCCGATGGCCACGTTTCAGACCCTGCCTGGATTCCGCGAATTCTATCCGGAGGATTTCGCCCGCCGGAATCATCTCTTCCGGCTCTGGCGCCAGACGGCCAACAACTTCGGCTTTGCCGAATACGACGCGCCGGTGCTGGAGCCGCTGGACCTGTACAAGGCCAAGTCGGGCGACGAGATCGAGGGGCAGCTCTTCAGTTTCACGGACAAGGGCGGTCGCGAGGTCGCGTTGCGGCCGGAGATGACACCCACGGTGTGCCGCCTGGTCGGGGCCCGGGCCAGCGCGCTCAAGCGGCCGATCAGGTGGTTCAGCATCGCCGAGTTTTTTCGTTACGAGCGGATGCAGAAGGGCCGGGGGCGCTGTTTTTTTCAATTTAACGCCGACATCTTTGGCGAGCCGGGCCCGGAGGCGGAAATCGAGCTGGTGGCGCTGCTCGTGCAGTGTTTGTGCGCCTTTGGGCTCACCGAGCAGGATTTCTACGTGCGCCTGAGCGACCGCAATCTCTGGTTCTATTACCTCGAAGCGCTCGGGCTCGATGAGGCGCGCACCCGCGCGGTGCTCGGGGCGGTCGATCGGTATGAAAAATATGGTGACGCAGCGTTTGCGGATTACACCGCCACCTTTGGGCCCCTCGACGCGGCGCTGCGGGAGAAGATCCTGGCATTTCTTGGCATCAAATCACTCGGGGCCCTGGAGCAGGCGGTGGCGGCGTGCGGTGGCGGGAAACTGGCCGCCCGGCTGGCCGATTGGCGGAAACTCCTGGGAGCCATGGAGGCAATGGGGCTGGCGAAGTTCGTGACGGTCGATCTCGGCGTCGTGCGCGGCCTCGCGTATTACACCGGCTTTGTCTTCGAAGCCTTCGACCGCAAGGGTGAGTTGCGCGCACTGGCCGGCGGTGGTCGCTATGATGACTTGGTGCAAAAACTCGGCGGGCCCGCCTTGCCGGCGGTCGGGTTTGCCATTGGGGACATGACGTTTGCCCTCCTGCTGGAACAGCGCGGTCTCCTGCCGCAGTTCAGCCAGGCGCCGGATGTCTACTGCGTCATCGGAGGTGCAGCCGAACGATTGGCGGCGTTTGGCGACATTCACGCGCTGCGGGCCGCGGGGTATCGCGTCGACTATCCGCTGAAGGAACTGGCGTTCGGCAAACAGTTCAAAGTGGCGGCGGAATCGGGGGCAAAGCTGGCGCTGATCTACGGCGGTGACGAACTGGCCAGGGGAGTCGTGAAGATCCGCGATCTCGGGCTGCGCACCGAAATTGAGGCGCCCCGCGCGCAAGTGGTCGCGCACGTTCGCGACTTCTTTTCCGGGTCATGAAGGCGGCGCGCAAGGGGCAACGCTTCCGGGCGCTGCCGGGGTCCTATGCCGTCTGCCGGCTCCCGCCCGCCGCCGCTGTGCCGCCGTGGGCGGTCGGGCCGTTTGTCAATGTCACGCGTACGGCCGACGAACTCGCTCTCATCTGCCCGGCGGAGCGGGTGCCGGGAGCCGTTCGCGCCGAGCGCGGCTGGCGGGTGTTGAAGCTGGTGGGGCCGTTTCCTTTCTCCGCGACGGGAGTACTCTCCTCGATCGCGGCGCCGCTGGCCCGCGCCGGCATCAGCCTGCTGTCGATCGCAACGTACGACACCGACTATTTCCTGGTCAGCGGCGAACGTTATGATGAGGCGCTGGCGGTGTTGGCGGAGGCCGGCCACCGCCAGCTGCGCTGACGACCACGAAGTGCGGTCATGACGAGATCTCCGATGGTCCGCTGGCTGATCGTGGTGGCGGTGTTGTACGGCGGGCTTGCGCTCCTCGCGCGTTTGCTGGCGGCCCGGGCGCTGTACTACCCGGAGATGACCTCGGGGCGCGCCCCGGAAGGCATGCGCAAACTCCGCGGCCCCGACGGGAGTGAGATCGCGGTGCTGCACCTGCCGAATCCCGGGGCGCACCACACCCTCTGGTTTTTTCACGGCAACGCGGAGGATCTCGGTGATCTCGAACCGGGCCTGCGCACCCTGCGCGACGCGGGCTTCGCCGTGTTTGCCTCCGAGTATCCAGGTTACGGGCACAGCCAGGGGCGGCCGTCCGAAGCGGGGATCTATGCGGCGGCCCGCGTCGCCCGGACCTATCTGCGGGAGCAACTCAAGGTGCCGGCGGCGCGGACGATTTTTTATGGCCGCTCGCTGGGCGGAGGGCCGGCGGTGCAGCTGGCGACCGAGGAACGCGCCGGGGGCCTCGTGCTGCAGAGCGCGTTCACCAGCGTGTATCGGGTCGTGACGCAGTACCGCGTGCTGCCGGGGGACTATTTCGAGAATGAGCGCAAGCTGGCGCGGGTTGCCTGTCCCATTCTGGTGATGCATGGCCAGGCGGATGAAGTGATTCCGTTCGCCCATGGCGCGGCGCTGCTGGCCGCGGCGCGGGAACCGAAGCGCGCCCTCTGGGTGCCGGGCGCGGCGCACAACGACTTCACCGAAGTCGCCGGGCCGCGCTACGGGGAGGCGCTGCGGGAATTCGCGGAGCTGTGCGCGCAGACGTCGCGCGTCAGCCCTTGAGCAGATCGCCGGGGCCAAACGCGCGGGGCAGCAGTTCCGGGACGGAAGTGGCGCAGCGTTGCGCCGAGTCGCAGATGCTGAACACGAGTGCCTCCGGACCAAACTCGCTGATCACCTGGCGGCACGCGCCGCAGGGCAGGGTGGGTGCCGGCGTCGCCGTGTAGACGACCACCGCCCGCACGCGGCGTTCGCCCGCGGCGGCCGCCGAGAAGATCGCGGTGCGTTCGGCGCAATTGCACAGGCCGTACGAGGCATTCTCGACATTGCCGCCGGCGTAGATCTTCCCGGAACCGGTGAGCACGGCCGCGCCGACCCGGAAGTTTGAATACGGACAATACGCGGCGGCGGCGGCGGCCCGGGCGGCCTTTTCGAGACGGCGCAGCCGGAGTGGGGAGATCGAGTCGGACATGTTAAAGCGCGAGTTCCTGTTTCACGTCGGCAAACGCGCGCAGGGCAAACTCCAGGTCCGCGCGGGTGTGCGCCGCGCTGACCTGCGTGCGAATCCGCGCCGCGCCCGCGGGGACCACGGGAAAGAAAAACCCGACGACGTAAACGCCCTTCTCGAGCATGCGCGCGGCGAAGCGCTGCGCGAGCGCGGCGTCGCCGAGCATCACGGGCACGATGGGGTGGGTCCCGGGCTTGATGGCCAGTCCCGCGGCCGTCAGACCGGCACGGAAAAACCGCGTGTTTTCCTCGAGCCGGTCGCGCAGCGCGGGCGAGCGCGCCAGCAGGTCGAGCGCGGCCAGGGACCCGGCGGCGATGACGGGCGCGAGCGTGTTGGAAAACAGATACGGCCGCGAACGCTGGCGGAGCAGATCGATGATTTCCCTGCGGCCGCTCACGTAACCGCCGCTCGCGCCGCCGAGCGCCTTGCCCAGCGTGCCGCTGAGGAGATCGATGCGCCCGACGACGCCACCGTGCTCGTGGGTGCCGCGACCGGTGCGGCCCATGAAGCCGACCGCGTGGCTGTCGTCGATCATCACGAGGGCCCCGAAGCGATCGGCGAGGTCGCAAATCTCGCGGAGGGGCGCGATGAAACCATCCATCGAAAACACGCCGTCGGTCACGATGAGCTTGAAGCGAGCCTGCGCCGTGTCCGCCTCGCGCAGTTTCGACTCCAGGTCCCCCAGGTCGCAATTCTTGTAGCGATACCGCCGGGCCTTGCAGAGCCGGATGCCGTCGATGACGGAGGCGTGATTCAGCTCATCGCTGATCACGGCGTCGTCCGAGGTGAGCAGCGTCTCGAAAACGCCGCCATTGGCGTCGAAACACGAGCTGTAGAGGATGGTCTCGTCCGTGCCGAGAAACTCGCTGAGCTTGGACTCGAGTTCGCGGTGGATTTCCTGCGTGCCACAGATGAAGCGGACGGAGGAAAGCCCGTAGCCCCAGCGGTCGAGCGCGGCGTGGGCGGCCGCGATGATTTCCGGGTGATCGGCGAGGCCGAGGTAGTTGTTGGCGCAGAAATTGAGCACCTCGCGACCGGCGGGTTGGCCCGAGCCCGGCGTCGGGGCGACGGTGACGCGGGAGCCCTGGGGAGTGGCGAGCACCCGTTCGTGTTTGGTCAGGCCCGCCGCGTCGATTTCCGCGAGAGTGCGGGCGAGATGCGCGCGATATCCGGGGGTCATGCTCACTCCCAGTTGAGGACGATCTTTCCGCTGCGGCCGGAGCGCATGAGGTCGAAGCCGTTTTGGAAATCCGTGAACGGCATCCGATGCGTGATGACTGGCGTGATATCGAGCCCGGCCTGGATGAGCGCGGTCATCTTGTACCACGTCTCGTACATCTCGCGGCCGTAGATGCCGCGGATCGTGAGCATGTTGAAGACGACCTTGTTCCAGTCGATCGCGGCCTTTTCCGGCATGATGCCGAGGAGGGCAATGCGACCCCCGTGGCACATGTTCTCAATCATGTCGCTCAACGCGCGCGGACTGCCGGACATCTCGAGGCCGACATCGAAGCCCTCCTTCATCCCGAGTTCATGCTGCACGGCGGGCAGTGTCTCCCGGGAGACATCGACGACGCGGGTCGCACCCATGCGTTTCGCGAGGGCGAGACGGATTGGGTTGAGGTCGGTGACGACGACATTGCGCGCTCCGACCTGTTTCGCGATGGCGGCGGCCATGCAGCCGATGGGGCCGGCGCCGGTGATGAGCACGTCCTCGCCGATGAGGTCGAACTGGAGCGTGGTGTGGACGGCGTTGCCGAGCGGATCGAAACACGAGAGCACATCGAGCGGGATGGAGGCGTCGACGGGGACGGCGTTGCTCGCCGGAATGCAGAGATACTCGGCGAACGCGCCGTCGCGGTTCACGCCGACTCCCTTGGTGTCCTTGCAGAGGTGACGCCGACCCGCGAGGCAGTTGCGACAGACGCCGCAGACGATGTGACCTTCACCGTCGACCAGGTCACCGGGTTTGCAGCTGTGAACATTGGAGCCGACCGCCTCGACGACGCCGACAAACTCGTGGCCGATCACCATGGGCGGTTTGATCGTTTTTTCGGCCCACGCGTCCCAGTTGTAGATGTGGACATCGGTGCCGCAGATGGAGGTTTTCTTCACCTTGATGAGGACGTCGTTGATTCCCGGCGTGGGCACGGGAACCTCCACGAGATCGAGGCCCGGTCCGCTCCTCAGCTTGGCGATGGCGCGCATGGTCTTCATGGAACGAGCGTACGCGCTGGTGGTGCCGTGTCGAGCGGCGGGCGGGTCATACTTTCCGCAAGCCAGGGCCGGTCAGCAGCCGCTTGTCGGCTACGGACTACGGACTACGGACGACGGACGACGGAGCACTGCCGCAGCAGCGGCGCCCACGGGCTGCTGAAGCAGATCGCAACACGGGATTCCGCCACCTAGTGGCGCGACCAATAACTTTCGTGACGTGTAGCTGCGAGCGCCAGCGAGGGGACCACCGGCGCGCTCCACTCGCTGGCGCTCGCCGCTACTTGTCACGCTACTTTGCGGTCGGCACACTAGCCCGAAGACTTCACACTTAGGGGTGTGAAATCATCGCCCGGGCGGGCCGACGGAAATTTCTCTGAGAATCCTCTTCATGGCTGTGCTGCTATCCGTCCGCATCGTGCATTTCTGCGACGATTTCGATCGTTCCACCGGGAGCGGCGGTTTCCCAACCGCCGAAGCACCGTCAGCCGACCGTATTTGGGCGGTTGGGAAACCGCCCTTCCTTCGGTTGCGGTTGCCGCGTTGGGAAATTTCCGGGCTAGCCAAATGCCGGGCGGACAATTCTTCGAGTAAACCGTACCTGGCTCTAGCTGATGACTTCCGTTCCTAAACCTCCACCTGTTTGATTCTCCAAATTCCCCACTCTTCCGCTGCAATTCCTGTTGAGGTACGCGACCAATACCTAAAAGAAACGTCGCTGCGATCAGCGCGGACGCTGACAAACCACGGACCACCCTGAGAACTGGCCTGGCGCGCAAAAGTGCCGCTCCTCGGCTTAGCCAGTTCTCGCTCCCGCACTCTCGAGTTCATGGATCCATTCCCGAGAGGCGTCCCAGCCCGGAGAAGATCCGTTGTACGTTGAGTCAAGGAATGCCTTCCAGTGGCGGCCTTTGGAAACAGCGGAAAATGGCAGGCGATCCAGTGAGTTGGCGAACGTCCCGAGTCTCTGGAGCCGATTTTCATTCACCGCGCCCGCCTCGAACACCCAAGCAACAAGGTGAGCGAACACCGCCGCAGGCACGCCCGACCTGTCAAAGCCGCGATGCAATTCGAGCAAATGCTGAAGGAGCCGCTGCATTTCTTCAGGCCACTCGGTGAGGGCGGTGGGCGAACCGGCAAGAACTGGCGCGACCATGCGCTCCACATTTCCCGGAGCCAGCCATCTGCCCAGCACTTGCCGCACCTCACCAGTGAACTCCAGAGCCCTTTCCAGTTCTCCCAACCGCCCGAGAGTACGCTCTTCCCGAGCCCATCGGATGAACGCGTCAGCCGCTGCCGGCGACACCCGCGCTCGGTGCAGAACCAAGCGGAGCTCCGCGAGTCGTCGTTCGATGAGCTTCGGATCGGTCGGACTGACTGGGGGCGTAAGCGACCGCTGTTTCCCGGCACTACTCTCGTTTGCGATGGACATAAACGCCGATGAATCTGAAGACGCCGGTATTGCTGCTTTAGAGTAGCAGACGGAACCGCTGACCATGGATGTCTCCACTACCGGCTGAATAATCTCGTCGTCAGCAATCGCCACCTTTTCCGCCTCATCCCAGGCGATGAACGCCGTGCCGTCACAGATCAGGTTGTGCTGCTTGGCGCAGGCGATTGCCTCCTGCCTCCGCTCCGCTGCGAGCAGCGCCGCGATTCGCTCCTTGGCCCAAAGCAGCTTGATCGCCTCGCTCCCCGTGGCCCCGAGGTTCAAGGTGAAACAGTGGTTCGTGCCATCGGGCAAGACCCCGGTGATTTCGAGCAGACCCGCCACCTTGCCCCGCAGGGCGACCGTTACGACTTCGCGCGCGTGGAGGTCAGGCATCGATGGCCTGCCCGTTTCCCACGCGCCTCGGATCGCAAGGTCCGTCAGCACCGGCCGGCGCAGTCGATCCCCCAGTGCGGAAATCGTGCCCGCAATGTCGTCGTCGGGTGTTTGCAGCCAGCAGCCGCCACGCTGCTGTTCGGCGAGGGCCTTCAGAAACGCGTCGTTAACCGCCGTGTCGATGCCGAAGGTGTGCACCGTGATGCCTGATGCTCCCTTAAACGCATTGATGACCTCGCGTTCGTTGCCGATCTGTCCATCGGTGATCAGCACCACCGTGGTGCGGCGGCCCTTCGAATGCGCAGCGACCTGCTCCAACACATGGCGCACCGCCGGCAATAGTTCGGTCCCGCCTCCCGTCCCCAGGGCTTCCATCCGTCGAAATCCCGAGTCGGCCCGCACCGCGGGAGCCGGCAAGGGTGCTTCCGCGAAATCGCGGAAATCCGACTCGAAGAGGGTGATCGCCACTCGATCCTGTGGCCCGAGCAGAGCGACAAACGCACGCAGCGCCTCGCAGGTCCGCTGCCACTTTGCGCCCTCCATGCTACCCGAGCGATCGACCAGGAAATAGAAGTCCTGGGAAAACCCATCGTTCACGCTCACCACCTCGGGCGCACGCAACTGCACGAGCGCGTACGTCACACTTGCGTCCGTCCAATGCCAAACCTGCGGCACAAGTTGCTTCGCCTTTTGCTCCTGCCAGACGAGCACAAAGTCGCGGTCCGGCACCGCGCTGTGACCGAATAGAGCGACACTCATCTGCCCCTCCGCTTCCCGGACCCATACCGCGTGGCTCGGCGACGTGAGCGTGCCCGCCTCGACGTCAGTGGACGACAATCGTCCTTCCATCGAGAAGTACGCGGCATCCGGATGCAGCGCATCGATTCGCGGCGGGGTGATCCGCGAGGCGTCCGGCACCTGCTCGGTGTCGTCAGCGGTGCCGCGTCCGGACAATCCGCGCAGCAGGGGCTTGCCGGGAATGTACCTGACCCCGGGACAGGTAGGCACCATCAGACGCAGCCCTTCACCGATCCGGTCGAGCACTTGGAACCAGGCGAACCGCACCACAATCAGGTCGCCGGGCTGGGCATTGCCGAGCGAGAGCGTGAAGAGGTTCTCGCGCTCGGTTTCCACCAACGCCGCCCGCCGCCCGGCAGCCTTCTGCTCGCGGTAGATTTCCTTGGCTCTTTCCTTTTCTTCCACCTTCGCGCGGATCACCCGGCCGTTGACGTGCAGTTCGCAGCGATAAACCGCCGCCCCAGACGGCAGGGGAAACGTGTACGTACAGTCCAGTGGCCGCGCGGCGTTCTGGTGGTAGATCTGGTCGAGTTCGACGAAGGCGATGGCGCCGGTGACATGGAATCTGCACTCCACGCCCTTGAGCGGAAGCGCGACGCGGGTTTGTTCCAGCCAAGCGACAAGGCCGAAGGCGGAGGTTGGTAGATTTGGCTTCATTTGGAGTCTTTGAGCGCCTGAATTCGTTGTGAGCAGTTCATGTTTCAAAAAGTCTCGTAGTCCGTGGTCCCGTGGTTCCGTCGTCCGTCGTCCTGTAGTCCCGTGGTTCCGTCGTCCGTCGTCCCGTGGTCCTGCCGTCCCATCCGCATCCTCACCGGGGTTTGGTCTCCTGCGTTACGCGGACAGGCGAAACCGACCGCAGTGCCTGCAGCACCGCCTCACGCTGGAGGGGCGTGAGGGGAGTGCCGCGGCGCGACATGAGAAGAAAGTCCTCATTGAGCGGGATGGCGCGCCAAAGCTCCTCGCTCACTGGCATGACAACCCGAACGGCAGCTGACGCCCGCCCCGCCTCCATCAATCCCCGGCGGCGGATCTCCCGCAACTCCTGCAGGGAACGCCCGTAAACCAGCTCGCGGATTCGACGCAACGGCAGTCCCTGGGCCTGCAGGAGCCGGACGGCGGTGAGTTGGAGCAGATGTTTCTCGCCGTACTCACCACCATCTGGCGCGTCGATCAGACCAAGCGTCCGGTAGTAGCGAACATTGCGTTCCGAAACGACCTCACCCGTCTGCCCGCTGGCCGGGGCGATCTCATGTTCGGTGCACCACGCATTGATCTGCCGGGAGAGTTCTTCGAGGGAAAACGATTCGGCCATGCTGCATGAGTACAGTGAGACAGTGTTACTGTCAAGCAATTTGATCCGACCACCGAAACCGCCAAGGGACCGGGAGCAAACTAGTGCGCCTCCCAAATCAGGATCTCGGCGCAGACCGCGCCCTCGAACTCGAGCCGGAGCTTGCGTGCCATGGTCCCGCCAGCCTGCAAAACCTCCTGCCGACGGTTAACCGCAAACCGCAAGGCCTGACCCTTTCGGATTGGTTTCGGGCAACCGTGCCAAAAGCAGCCATCCACAAAAACACAAAGCCGCTCAGCTCGAAGAATGAAATCGGGACTCCCGAGAATCTTTTGCTTCCGGCGCCAGCCGGTTATTCGGTGCTTTCTGAAAACCTGAATCAGCCGCAGTTCGGTTGCCTTGTTGCCATGGGAGCGGATAAGGCTCATCACCTCTGACCTCTTCCGCTTGTTCCAAATGTCAGACATTACGTGCTGATTCGCGCCTTGTGAGGTGGACCCCTCTGATTGGACAGTTGGGACGTGAAAGTTAGTTATGAGATAAGGGTGGAGGACAAGTGTGAAAGCGAGGGAGGGGTGCTGGGGAGCGCAGCTCCCTGCCAGTCTGTGTATTGAAGATATGAATATATC
>SXSC01000336.1 GCA_005792355.1 Opitutaceae bacterium | reverse complement strand
GCGATGTCCGCCTGCAGGCCGAGCCGCGCGATCTCCGGCACGGTGAGGTAACCATCCTCGCCGTCCTGTGCCGTCGGAAAAATCGACATCGCCACGCCCGACAACTCCGGCACGTCCGGCAGCGCGAAACCGTGCGTGGCGAGGTGAATCACGCGGTAGCGTCGCAGGGAACCATCCCGCGCCATCGCCTTGATCCGGTTCTCCGTCATCTCGACGCCGGTAAACACCGTGGCTGCCGGAAAGATCTTTGCGAGCGCCTGCACCTCGGTGAGGCTGCCTTTCAGGTAATCCATCGGCTTGGTGCCGAAAAGGGCGGCGAAGACTTCGCGCTGCGGGCGGTTGGCCGCCACGTTCGCCTGGGCGCGCAGTTGCAACTCCACGAGGCGGGTCTGATTGGCAACCGGCGGCGCAGTTTCCTGCATCGCATGAAACACCGCGCCGCCCATGCCGAAAAACGGCAACCGGCCCTCGGTCGGAAAACGCCGCGCGTGCAGCGCCTGCCACACCGCGGCCGACTGGCAGTAGCGCACCTCGAATCGCTCCACGAGCCGGCGGCCGCCCGCGTCGGGCAGCGCCTCGAACGGCATGAAATTCAGGAGGCCATCGGGGAAGAGAATCAGCCTCCTGCGGCCCGCGAGCTGCGACTCCAGCGGGGCAATGAGCAGCCGCTGGAACGTCCCGAGAAACTCGGGCAGCAGCTTCGCCCGGATCTCCGGTGGCGCCTGGGCGCTCGAATCAATCAACCCGCGCGTGAGTTCCACCATGCCGTCGAAGTCCGCCATCCGGATCTGGTTCGCGATCTCGCGGGAGACGTAGGTGAGCCTGTCTTCGCCGACGACCGGGCCGGTCGGCTTGTAGCCCGGCCGCCCGGCGTTGAGCCGGTCGAGGTACTTTTTCTTCAGCGCCACGAAACCCGGATAGTCGCTGTGATGCACCGCCGTCGCGCCCGTGCGGGTGACGACCTGGGCGACGATTTCGCCCGCGCCCAGCAGCGCATAGAAAACCGCCGCCTCGTCTGCCGCGAGGGATCGCTGGAATTCCGCCAGCGAAACCGGCGCGGGCGGAGTCCCGAGGTGCAGGGTCTCGGCGAGTGAGCGGGCGCGAAAATTGTTCATCGCCTCGAACAGGCCCGCGGCATCGCCCGTGCGCTGGAGACAGGCCACAAGGAACTGGTAGGCCGACAGGCGCGACGCGAGGAAGTGAATCCGATCCTCGCCGGTCAGTTTCGCGCGCACCGATTCGCTGAGCGCCACGGCGCGGCGAAACGTGCCGGCCGCCCCCGCGTAGTCCGCGGCGGAGTATTGCATCGACGCGAGATTGTTGAGCGCGGATTCGGCCCCGAGGAAATCGCCCTTCTGCTCGGCGCGCGCGGCGAGATCGAGATAGGTGGCCTGGGCGCGCTCGCGTTCGCCGGATTGCCAGTAGGAGAGTGCGAGATTGGCGGTGATATTCGTGGCGAGTTCGTCGTAGCCGCCGTCCCGGGCGAGCGTGAGCGCGCGCTCGAAGGCTGTGCGGGCCCGTTGCCGGTCGGGTGGGAGCGTGCTTTGAACGTAGGATGCGCCCGTGAAGTTCTCGCCGAGCGCATGGTAGAAGGTGTCCCGGCCCGTGTCGCGGACGGCGAGCAGGCGGCCGGCGTGCGCGCGCATTTCGTCGGTTTTCCCCAGCAGATTGGCGGCGGTCGCCGCTTGTTGCAGGAGGTCCGCCTTTAATCGGTTTGCGGCCGACGGCAGCGCGAGCGCAACCTGAAGCGTCGCACCGACAATCTCCCGCGCCCGTTCGGGCTGGGCGGCGCCGAGCGCCAACCCGGCGAGCAGCCCGGCGTTGTGCGCGCGGATGAATCCACTCGCGTTCGCACCGGCGCGCTGCAGGCGCGTATAAGCTTCTTCGAGAAACGGCAGCCCCCGGCGCGAGTCGTTGGAATTGAAAAGCCGGGCACCCAGCGCGTGGTGCACATAGGCGGAAAGAAGCTGCTCGTCCGGCGGCAGCTTGAGCGCCGCCGCCGCGGCGGTGCGCGCGAATCTTTCCGCCGCCGCGAAATCGCCCTTGCCGTGCGCCTCCGCGGCGAGGCCCAGCGCAGTGCCCGTCTCGACAAACACGCGGGAGCGACGCGCGAAGCGATCTGGGAGCAGGCCCTTGAGCCGCTCCGCAAACGCCGGGCCGTGGCCGCTGCGGATGAGATCCTCCAGGTCTTTTTGGACGAACGGCAGCGAGATCCCGCCCGCATCGAGCTTGAACGCCGCCTCCAGGAAAATCTCCGCCATCAGCCAGTTTCCGACGGCGGCGGCCGTGTAGCTGGCCAGCAGATTGGTCGCGAGGTCGAGCGGATCGATGATCAATCCGAGCACGGCATGCACCTGGGCTTCGCGCAGGGCTTTCCGGTTGAGCAGGCTCCACGAGAGCTGCACGTGCGCGCTGGCGTCCTCGGGTGCGTGGCTGAGCACGCGGCGGAAGACTCCGTCGGCGGCGGCGAAGTCGAATTTCTGATTGAGCGCGAAACCCTCCTGCCACCACGCCTGCAGGGTCGCGGGTGGCACGGACTTGTCGCTGCGTGCAATATCGAATGCCGCCGCGGATTCAGCCGACACCACCGCAGCCGGGGCCGCCGACGCCACCGTCGCCGGGACTGCCGGCGCACCGGCCGGAACTTCCAGGAAAACTTTCCCCGCGTCGCCGACGCCCGCCTCGTACGCGGCCAGCCGCGCGGCGATCACGGGATCCTCCACGCGCAGGTAGCCGACCTGAAGCTGGTCGAAGTCGGCGGTGCCGCCCGCTTCGACCGCCGGGCCGAAGGCGTTGCCCGGCGGCTGCTCGGTGGCACCGATCCACACGACGGCACCGTTAAGGAAGAAGGCGGTGCGCTCGCCGAGCACGCGCACGGCGAGGCGGTTGAAGGCGTCGGGGCGCAGGAGTTTCCTGGCCTCGCCGCTGGCGGCGTCGGCGAGCGTTCCGCCTGCGCAGCGGCCGAGGCGAAAGCGCCCGTCCGCCGCGATCAAAAAATAGAGATAGGCGAGGCGGTCGGCGCTCGTGCCCCATTGCAATCCCGCGCTGGTCTTCGTCTGGCCGGAATGGAAGCGCACGTCGGCCGACAGTTCCGGATAGCGGCGCAGCGAGATCACCACCGGCAGGACGGTGGATTGCACGTGGCTAGCGTGGCGATTCTCCCAAGTCAGGACCCCGCCGGAAATTCGCGCGGTCCAATCGGGCGCGCGCGCAGTGCCGATCCAGTTGCGGTTGTCGTTGTCGAAAGTCTCCGTCCAGACCGGCGTCGCCTTGATCTCATCTTTCGCCGCGCGCAGTTCCGGGAGGCCGGTGGGCAAAACCACCAGCGCGAAGAGGCAGCAGACTGGCTTCATGGGCGGGGGCAACGGGCAGGAAAAGAGGGGCTGCCAGGAAACTGGATTTTCAGGGGGATTGGATCCGGGAGGGGTTTAAGGGTGACGGTTGGAATCGGAGTCGGACCCCTGTAGTCCCCCAAACCTCAAGCCCGACTGACCGGCCAGTGGCGCGAAGCGCCGGTTAACGAAGACATCCCGACGGAAACTCAGCAACCCGTCCGAATCCGGCGCCGCGGCGGCGGATGTTCGGACGTCAGTCGTGGTCGTCACGATGCGAAGAGACACGCCTCCGGCCGCTCGCTGTCAACCAGCGAGTTTTCATTCGGAGCAATCAGGCGCGTCTGCTTGTGCGTCGCACGCAGACAGGTCGGCTTGAACGAAGTCGTCGTCTGGCGAGGCCTGCCCGCAGCTCGCGCTCCAGAACACCGGCTCGCCGTCGGCGGAATCGGGCTGGGCGTAGTCGTCGCCGAACAGTTCGCCCTGCCCGGTATCCGCCAGTGCGACTTGCGGTGGCCGGGGCAACTCGAAGCCCGTTTGGTCGAACGATTCGCCCGGCTCCATCACCTCGGCCCGGAACCGGATCGGCTCGTCGCGCGGTTGTGGATACGGCAGACCGGGCGGCTTTTTTCCGGGACTGCGCTCGAAAAAAGTGGCGCGCGGCGCCTGCCGCCCCTGACCAAGCCTCGAAGCATGGAAACGCGGAGCAGCGGTCGATCTCCGCGGTGCGCAATTGCGGCAGGCTGCGCCCCGGGTTGGCGGCGGCGACGGTTCGCTGAGTTGGAGGATCTCACGGTGCTTGGCTTCGATACTTTCCGCAATGCGCCGTTCATGCAGCGCCCGGCGGATCGGCCGGAACCAGCGGCAAGAAAGTGCGCAATTCTTGCGCACGGCACGGATGGATTTGCGCAACGATTGCGCGCGCAAAAATCTCAAAAAATCTCGCAGCGTTTCGTCGCAACTGCCGGCATGTCTGCCGCGTCTGACACCCTGCACCCCCATGAATAACTCAAATCATTCCGGGACCTTTGTGTCCCCGTTCTGCTCCGTCCGCCGGCTTGGCCGTTTCTCCGCCGGCCTTGGTCTCGCCGCTGTTTTGCTGTCAATGTCCACGCCTCTCCTCGCGCAGGATCAGTCGGGTGATCGGCGCAAGCGCGGCGGCGAGGGCGCGCCGGGCGATCGCGGTGGCGATCGCGGCAACTTCAATCCGGCGGACATGCAGGCGCGGATGCTCACGGCGCTGCGGGAGCGGCTGGAGATCACCGATGACGAGGAATGGAAATTGATTGCGGCACGGATCGCGAAGGTGTCGGAGCTGCGGCGCGGCGCGGCCGGTGCCGGTGGGTTTGGCGCATTTGGCGGGCGCGGCGGGCCCCCGGGTGGCGGCGGCGATCGTGGTCCCGGTGGCGGGCGCGGTCCCGGTCCCGGTGGCGGCAGCCCTGAGATGACGGCGCTCTCGAGCGCGGTGCGCGACAAGCTGCCGGATGCCGAGATCAAATCACGCCTCGATCGCGTGCGCGAAGTGCGCAAGGACAACGAGGGCAAGCTGACCAGGGCGCAGGAGGAACTGCGGGCCGTCCTGAGCGTGCGCCAGGAAGCGGTGGCGGTGGTGTTCGGCCTGTTGCCCTGATCGAACCCGTGCTGACCGAAATCGTTTCCCCGACTCGCGCCGACAGTGTGCTGCCCGAGCTGTTGGCCCGCATGATTGCGGGCCGGCAGCTCACGACGACCGACGCGCGATCCTATCTGAAGCAGAACCTCGGCGGCGAGGCGCTGACGGAGGAGCTGGTGCTGCGCTGGCTCGCCCGCGAATACGGTGTGCCGTATGCCAAGCTCGACGAACTCGAACCCGACAAGCAGGTCCTCTCCCTTTTTCCCGCGCGCCTGCTGCTGCGGGACGAGCTGTTGCCGCTCCGGCGCATCGACAACCAGATTGAGGTGGCGACGAGCCGGCTGTTCGCCACGCAGGGACTCGACGGGCTGAAGACGCTGACCGGCCTGCGCCTGCGCCCGGTGCTTGCGCCGTCCGAGGCGATTCAGCGGGAGATGAAGAAACGCCTCGGGATCGGCGCCGACACGATCGATACGCTCGACGAGGAAAGCGACCTGCAGGTCGTCGACGACAACCTCGGCGGTGGTGGCAACAACCTCGACGAGGCGGCGGAGGACGCCTCGATCATCCGTTTCGTCAACCAAGTCCTCAAGGATGCGATCGAGCTGCGCGCGTCGGACATCCATCTCGAACCGTTCGAGGACGAGTTGCGCATCCGTTACCGAATCGACGGCGTGCTGCAGGAGGTGCCGGTGCCGGCGCAGATTAAACGCTTTCAGCCGGCGATTGTCGCGCGCGTGAAGATCCTCAGCCATCTCAACATCGCGGAAAAGCGTCTGCCGCAGGACGGGCGCATCAAGGTGCGCATCGACGCCGCGGAGGTCGACATCCGCGTCTCCATCATCCCGATGTTGCACGGGGAGGCGGTGGTAATGCGTCTTTTGCGGCAGAACGCGACGCTCAAGGGCGCGAGCGAACTCGGCATGAACGTCCGCGAGCTCGCGAGCCTCCGGCGGGTGCTGCAACTGCCGCACGGCATTGTGCTCGTCACGGGACCAACCGGCAGCGGCAAGACCTCCACCCTGTACACCGCGCTCCAGGAGATCAACGACGCGGAGCGCAAAATCGTCACGATCGAGGATCCGATCGAATACCAGCTCAAGGGCGTGAACCAGATCCAGGTTTCCGAGAAATCGGGCCTGACGTTTGCGCGCGGGCTGCGTTCAATTTTGCGGCACGATCCCGATGTCATCCTCGTGGGTGAAATCCGCGACCAGGAGACAGCGCAGATCGCGGTGCAGGCCTCGCTCACCGGGCACCTGGTGTTTTCCACGCTGCACACCAACGATGCCGCGGGCGCGCTCACCCGCCTGGTCGACATGGGCGTCGAGCCGTATCTCGTCGCTTCCTCGCTCGAAGCGGTACTGGCGCAACGGCTCGTGCGGGTGCTCTGCCGGCAGTGCAAAGCGGTGGACGAATCCCCGACCGCGCATGCCTACAAGGCGCGCTTTGGCATCTCCCCCGAGGCGGTTACCTATCGCTCAGTGGGCTGCCGCGAGTGCCGCAACACCGGCTTCCACGGCCGCCGGGCAATTTTTGAGTGGATGGACAGCAGCACCGAGATTCGTCAGCTCATCCTGAAGAATGCCTCGACGGATCTGATCCGCGAGACGGCGCGGCGGGCGGGCATGACCACGCTGGCCGAAGACGGCCGCCGTCTCGTCCAGGAGGGAGTTACCACGATTGAAGAAGTCCTGAGCGTGACCACGATGCACGAGGAAACACCAACGGCGGTGGCGGCGCCCGGCGCGGCTGAATAAGGCGAAACCTCCGCCCGCCGAATCCCCATGCCCCAGTTTTCCTACAAAGCCATCCAGCTCGACGGCGTCCTCATCGAGGGCCTGCTCGATGCGAGCAACCGCCAGGAGGCGATGCGGCAGGTGGAGGTGCGGGGCCTGAAACCGATCCGGCTGGCGGAGGCGGCGGCGGCTCCGGGTGGAGCGCGGAAGACCGCGGGGAATCCGGGTGAGACGGCGACCACTGCGATGGGCGGGCTGAAATTCGGCGGGCCGCGCAAGATCACGTCGCGCATGCTGGAGAATTTCACGCGGCTGTTGTCCAGCCTGCTGGCGGCCGGCGTCCCGTTCAGCCGCGCACTGGTCATCATCCACCGCGAGGCGGTGGCGCCGGTGGCGAAGGCGAAATGGAAGGAAATCCACGACCTCGTGATCGATGGCATGTCGCTCTCGGATGCGATGGCGCGTTCGCCGGAGACGTTTCCCCGGGTTTATGTGGCGATGGTCGAGGCGGGCGAGGCGGGCGGGTTTCTCGACGTGGTGCTCGCGCAGATCGCCGATTTCCAGGCGCGCGAGAAGGAACTGCAGGGCAAGGTGCTCACGGCACTGATGTATCCGGCCATCTTGCTCCTGCTCGCGCTGGGCGTGCTGGTGTTTTTGCTGGTGTTCTTCATTCCGCGCTTCCAGCTGATTTTCCAGGGCTTCAACGCGGAGCTGCCGTTGCTCACGCAGGCGATCGTCGCGGTGAGCGAGGGGGTGCGCCACTATGGTTTATTCATGGCCGCCGCCGCGATCGTGGGCGTCGTTTCGGCCCGCAACTGGTTCAAGTCCGAGCAGGGCCGCCGGGCGTGGGAGGGCTACGTGTTGCGCGTGGCAATCATCGGCCCGCTCCTGGCCCAGTTTGCGATGGCGCGCTTCTGCCGCATGCTCGGCACGCTGCTGGGCGCCGGCGTTCCGCTGATCAACGCCCTCAATGTCGCGCGCCGCTCGATGGGCAACCAGATCCTGGTGGATGCGGTCTCCGAGTCGATCGATCGCGTGAAGGAGGGCAAGGCGCTGGGCCAGAGCCTCGCGCAGAACCGCGCGCTTTTTCCGGGCGCCGTTGTCGAGATGATTTCGGTGGCGGAGGAGAGCGGCAAGCTCGACCAGGAACTGCTCCGCATCGCCAACGTGACCGAAGGCGATCTCGACCGGCAGCTCAAGGCCACGGTGGCGCTGGCGGAGCCGGTGATGCTGTTCCTGATCGCGGCGCTCGTGGGCACCATTTTCATCGGCATGGTAATCCCAATTTTCTCCCTGCAGGACCACATCAAATGACCCTCTCCATGAAAGACCCGACTCCTCGTTCTTCTTCCCGCCCGCCGGCCGGACGCGCGCTCCGTCGCTCCCGTGATGCGGCGTTCACCCTCGTCGAACTGCTCCTCGTGCTCGTGATCCTCGGCATCTTGGCGGCCCTGGTGCTGCCGAAATTCACCGGCCGCACCGAGCAGGCGAGAGTCACCGCCGCCCAGACGCAGATCTCCACCTTCGGCACGGCGCTCGATGCCTTCGAGGTCGACACCGGCAGTTACCCGCGCGGGCAGGACGGACTCGCCCAGCTCGTCGTCCAGCCCTCGGATGTCACGAACTGGCGCGGACCGTACTTGAAGAGCGACATCCCACTCGACCCGTGGGGCCGTGCCTATGTGTACGAATTTCCCGGGCGGCTTAATCCCACCGGTTACGACATCCGCTCGATGGGCCCGGACGGCCAGGCGGGTTCGGCCGACGACATCGTCAACGCGATCATCACCGGGCGGTAGCCCGGCTGTCGGACTTCCCATGCAAGTGGCGTATCCAAACTTGGAGTTCGGGGTGATAACGAACATCTCTCGCCCCGCCCGGCTGCTTAGCCGGCGCGTTGTGCCGGGAAGATCCGACTGTTTTTGGCAGCGCGCAGCGCTGCTTCAGCAGACTGTCGGAGCTGCAAGGTCCGACTCCGGTCAGACTGCCGAGCGTCGACGAACGATCAATTCTCAGTACCGACAGGCTGCTGGCGGCTTCACGCTGGTCGAGCTGATCGTGGTCATGGTGCTCCTGCTGATCGTGGCTTCGCTGGTGGCGCCGCGCATGTCGTCGTTTTTTCGCGGGCGGGCGCTCAGCGGGGAGGCGCGCCGGATGCTCTCGCTCGTCAACTACGGCCAGAGCCGTGCCGTCGCCGAGGGTGTGCCGGTGCTGCTGTGGATCGACGCCGGTCGCTCCACCTACGGGCTCACGGTGCAGACCGGACACGCCGGCGGCACCGATCGCATGGAAGTGTACACCGCGGAGCCGACGCTCACGCTGGAAGTTTCCGCGACGACGGATCAGCCCGTCTCGGAGCAGGGCGACGAACAGCTCGGGCTGCCGGAGAACCTGCCGGCGATTCGCTTCAACCCCGACGGTTTTTTCGACGAGGCCAGTGTGCGCAAGATTGTGATCCGCCAGGGGGACGAGGGTGCGCTGGAAATCGTCCCGACGTTCAACCGACTTGGTTATGAAATCCGCCCCGCGACCAATTCCAATTGAACCCGGGCGGCGGGTGCGCGGGCCGGGCGGCTTCACTCTCGTCGAGGTGCTGGCGGCGCTGTTGTTGATGGCCATCATCATCCCGGTGGCGATGGAGGGCATGAGCGTGGCCAGCCGCGTGGGCGTGCTCGGCCAGCGCAAGGCCGTCGCCATGCGGGTGGCGGAACGCGTGCTCAACGAGTTGATCGTCGAGGGCCAGACCCAGCAGGGCTCCGCCAGTGGCAACACCGTCGATGGCGACACCAGCTACCCGTGGACGATGCGCCTCGAAAATTGGTCGGAGGACGCGATGATGCAGATGACCGTGACGGTTACGTTCACGGTGCAGGCGAACAATTACGAGGTGAGCACGACCACGCTGCTGCCTTCCGCCGCCACGACCGCGGACGGATTGGCGGCCTCCCAGCAATGAAGCGTGCCCGGGAATTTCTATTGGGGCACGGTGGTTGCCATCGAGGGAGTCGTCCTCGATCAGGAAATTCTCCGACCATGGAGACGGGGTGCCCTCACCCCGCGATTTGCCAGGTGGGAACGCGCCTTGCCGCGGGGTGGGGGCACCCCGCCTCCAGAATCACGTCAAGAATTGCCGCAAGCGTGTACAATCCGGCGGTTGGGAAACCGCCGCTCCCAGCCCTCGGAAAGTGTGAAAGATGCGGGCTGGGGGGGGGGCGCTCGGCGCGTGGCTTCACGCTGCTCGAGCTGCTGATCTCCACGGCCGTCGGGGCCATCGTTTTGTTGGTCATCCAGACGACGTATTTTGGGGCGTTGCGCCTGCACAACACGACGCACGCCCGCATCGACGCCGATCTGGTGGTGCAGCGGACGCTCGGCATCATCCGCCGGGATCTCGCCGGACTGATGCTCCCCGGCGGCACCCTGTCGGGGCAACTGCAGACGACCGTCTTCTCCGCCATGGGCGAGGGTAACTACGGGGATCGCGTGAGCCCGGATATTTTCACGAACTCGGGCAAGATCGACGGCTGGAATCCGTTTTCCGACGTGCAGATGGTGGCCTATTACCTGGCCGCCTCGAGCACCGGTACTTCCGGCAAGGACCTGGTGCGCGTCGTGACCCGCAACCTCCTGCCCGCGCAAGACACCGAGCCGGAACAACAGATCCTGCTGAGTGGCGTGGAGTCCGCGGCCATGTTGTTTTACGATGGCGCCGGCTGGATCGATTTCTGGGACTCCGAGGCCACGTCCACGCTGCCGGCGGCTTTGCGCCTGAGCCTGGTCATGGCGTCGGGCGACGGGAGCGGCTCCGGCAACGCCCCCATCGATTTGGTCGTGCCCGTGCTCGCCAAGACCACGACCAGCCAGACGCAGGCGGAAGAGGAGTCGATGCCCATCCCATGAGCCTGTCTCTCTCCACACTAAACCGGAGCGATTCAGTCCGAAGGTGGGCCGTGCGCTCCGCGCGCGGCCAGTTCGACTGGCGCAACGAAAGCCGCGTGCGGAGCGCCCGGCCCACCTTTGGGTTTCCATTCCGTCGCGGGGAAATGGCTTCAACTGAATGGACACGGCTAAGCCGTAACGATTCAGCCTCAACCGCTCTGCTGGCCAGCAGAGCCCGTGACGGAAAGAAACACGAGTTACGTAGCTGCGAGCGCCAGCGAGTGGACGACGTTCGTTGGTTGAATCCACTCGCTGGCGCTCGCAGGTACGACGGTACTTCGGGCTGTTTCCCAGGAATGAGCGGCGGCGCCCACCGTCGCGGTTCGGTGCTGATCATTGTCATCTGGGTTTGCCTGGGCCTTGTGGCGCTCACGGTTTATTTCGCCAATGCGATGACGTCGGAGATGCGGGCCGCGGACAACCGCGCGGCCGAAGTGTCCGCGCGGCAGGCGGTGACGTCCGGCACCCGTTACGCCGCGTACGTGCTCAGCCAGTTTGCGACCAACGGGACGGTGCCCTATCGCGATGACTACAAATGCGAGGCTCTTCCGGTCGGCGACGCCATGTTCTGGTTCATCGGCCGCGACCTGGATGAGCGCCCGACGACCGATCCGATGTTCGGGCTGGTCGATGAAGCGTCGAAGATTAACCTCAACACCGCGCCGCGCAGCATGCTGGAGGCGCTGCCCGGCATGACGCCCGAGTTGGTGGATGCGATTGTGAGCTGGCGTGCTCGCAATCAGAGCGGGGGAGGTGACAGCACTTACGGCCGCCTCGATCCGCCGCGGGTCAACAAGGGCGGGCCGTTTGAAACGGTCGACGAACTGCGGCTGGTCTATGGTGCCACGCTCGATCTGCTGTTTGGAGAGGATACCAACCGCAACGGCGTCCTCGATGACAACGAGAACGACGGCGAGGCGTCGGCCCCGCGCGACAACAGCGATGGGCTGATTCAACCGGGAATTCTGGAGTACGTCACCGTCTACAGCCGCCAGCCCAACACGCGGGCGAACGGCTCGCGGCGCATCAACATCACCACCGCCCAGAACCGGCAGCAGTTGAACCAGGTGCTCCAGCGCTTTGGCCCGCAACGCGCCGCGCAGATTATCGCCGCAATCGGCCCGGGGGAGATTCGCAGCGTGGCGGAGTTCATGTTGACGAGCCGGATGACGGCGGAGGAGTTCGGCCAGATCCGCGGCGACATCACGGTGAGCACGGGCACCACCGTGCAGGGCCTGATCAACGTCAACACGGCGAGCGAGACCGTCCTCGCCTGCATCCCCGGCATCGGGCCGGAGAACGCCGCGGCCCTCGTGGCGTACCGGATCGCGAATCCTGACGTGCGGCGGTCCTTCACCTGGATCACGCAGGTGCTCAGCCGCAACGCCATCGTCCGCGCCGGCCCGTACCTCACCGACCAATCGTATCAGTTTTGCGCCGACGTGGCGGCGATCGGATACGCGGGCCGCGGCTATTGCCGGGCCCGAACCATTTTCGACATGACCCGAGGCACCCCCCGGATTGTTTTTCATCAAGATCTCACCGCTTACGGCTGGGCGTTGGGTGCCCAAGTCCGGCAGACGCTCCGGAATGCGAAGGAGAACCGCGCATGAAGTGGACCGCCAAAAAACGCCCGCAATCCGTCATCGGGCTCTCCATCGCGCACGGCCAGTTGTGCGTCGCCCACGCCGCCCGCGCCAAGAACGCGGTGGCCATCCTGCGCTCCAAGAGCGCCACCCTCACGCTCGATTTGCTGCACCCGGAGGCGGACCTCGTCGGGCGCGAAATCAAGAATCACCTGGAGGCGGCGGGCATCCGCGAGCGCCACTGCGTCGTCGCGCTGCCGGCCTACTGGGTCATGAGTCAGCACACGACGCTGCCGGAACTCTCGGAGGAAGACCGGGCGAGCCTGTTGCAGATTGAGGCGGAAAAGGGCTTTCCGTGCGACCCGGACGAATTGCAGGTTGCCCGGTCGCCCCATCAGTCGGCGGACGGCAGCTACGTCACCCAGCTGGCGGTCCGGCACGAGCAATTGACCCGGTTGAGCGAGGTGCTGAAGAGCGCCGGACTCAAACCCATCAGCTTCACCCTCGGCATCGCGGCGCTGCCTGGCGCGCTGGCGGCGGCCGGCCGTGGGTGCATGACGCTGGTGCTGGAGCCCAGGGGGGCGACGCTGTTGATTTCCGCCGGCGGGGGCATCGCGGCGTTTCGGGCGTTCGAGGCCACGATCGAATCCGAGGTGGGGGAGAACGTCATCAACGGTCCCGCGCTTGCGCGCGAATTGCGGATCTCGTTTGAGCAATTGTCCCCGGCCCTGCGCAGCGACGTGCGCCAGTTGTCACTCCGCGGCGATGCGACGATGGTTTCCCAACTGGCTGGCATGCTGGCCTCGTGGGCGCGGGAATCCGGGCTCGCCCTCGATACCGGGTCCGCCGCTCCGCGCGCGGTCGCGGAAGAAATTGTCGAGCACCTGGCCGAACGTCAGCTCAAGCAGGTGACGGGCGATTTGGAGTTTCTGCCACCGCGCCCGAGCCGTTGGGCGCTGATGATGGCGCGTTATAATTCGCGACGGCTCGCCACCGCCGGGTTTGCCGCCGCCGCCCTGGTGGTCGTGGCGCTCGGAGCGTTCGGCTGGCAGGAATATCTGCGAAGGTCGCTGCGTGCGGAGTGGGAGGGCATGGCCGCCCAGGTCAAGGAGCTCGAGGGCGTGCAGGCGCGGATCCGCGAGTACCGTCCGTGGTACGACACCTCGTTTCGCAATCTCACAATCATGAAGCGCGTCGTGGAGTGTTTCCCTGACAACGGCAGTGTGACCGCGAAGTCGTTCGAGATTCACGGGCCGGGCAACGTCAGTGTCACCGGCACCGCGCGCGACAACGCCTCGCTCCTGCGGACGCTGGATACGCTGCGGCAGGCGAATGAAGTTCAGGGCCTGAAAATCGAGCAGATTCGCGGCAAGACGCCGGCGCAGTTCACGTTTACGTTCCGCTGGGCCGGAACCTCCGGGAAATGAACCTCACTCCATCCAACCGCCAGCGACTGCTGATGATTCTGGCCGGGACGGCCGTGGCTTTGCTGGTCGTCGACAGCCTGCTGTTTACCCCGCTGACCAAGGCCTGGCAGTCGCGCCGCGGCGAAATCGCCCGGCTGCAAAAGGACGTGACCGAGGGTCGGAGCATCATCGAGCGGGCGGCCCGCACCCAGGCCCGGTGGAAAGAGATGCAAGAGCAGGCCCTGCCGATGGAGCCGGCGAGTGCCGAGCAGGTGTTGATCACCGCCTTCGATCGCTGGGGTCGGGCGAACAGCATCGAGCTCGGTTCGATCAAGCCGCAGTGGAAACGCGGCACCACGAACCGTTTTTCGCAATTGGAATGCCGGGTCGACGCGACGGGCTCCCTCGCCGCCCTCAGCCGGTTTCTGTACGAGGTGGAAAAATCCACGCTCGCGCTGCGCGTCGATTCCGTCGAACTCATGGCGCGCGACGAAAATGGCCAGAAACTAACGCTCGGGCTGCTCGTCAGCGGCCTGCGCCTCACCCCGCTCGAAGGAAGACGATGAACCAAGCCCGCATTCTTTGCCCGTCACTCTGGTTTTCAATGGCGTTCATCCGCCGGAAAGCGGGCGGCACCTGGACGCGTGCAGTTCATGCGGGCTTAGACGAAACCGTCGGGCGGCCTGGCACGGAGGGGCGACATTCCTGTCGCCCGCTGTCGTCGGACCATGAATCAGCGGCAGGAATGCCGCCGCTCCGACAATCTGAATTGCTGCGACAGAAATGCAGGCAAGGCGCCGGTCGATGCCAGCACCTGTGCATCGCTGCGACCGTTGTATTCATGCTCGGCACCACGCTGGTATCGGCGGCGAGCGAGCGGCGGCGGTCCTCCAACGCGGCGCCCTCACCCTCGGTGCCGGTCGCCGTCGCACCGTCCGGGAGCTTCGATGCCTTCCTCCTGATCGTGGAGCGAAATATCTTCAATCCGAACCGCGTGGGCCGCACCCGGGCCACCGCCGAGGAGAAACCACTCCGCGTCGATGAAATCGCACTCGTGGGCACGATGGAGTTCGAGCAGCGGCACCTGGCGTTTTTCGACAGCCCGGACGCGGCCTATCGCAAGGCCCTCGGGGTGGGCGAGTCGGTGGCCGATTTCAAGGTGCAGAGCATCGCGGCTGACCGCGTCGAGCTTTTGCAGGGCGACAAACCGGTGACCGTGAAACTTGCGCACCAACTGCGGCGGACGGAGGGCGGAGAGTGGTCCGTCCGCGCCCTGCCTTCGGCCGCTCCCGTCGCGCCGTCCGCCGCGGGTGGCCTGGTCGCCGTGCGTCCGGCCGAGGCCACCCCCGAGCCTGAAATTCCCGCCGATGCCTCCGAAGTGCTGAAGCGCCTCATGAAGAATCGAGAGAAACAATTGAAATAATGAAAACGACCCTTGCCACCCCCGCGTTCTGTCTCGGCCTCGCCCTGTTCGCCGCAGGCGGTTTCGCTCAGGATCCCGCCGCGCCGAATGTCGAAGCCCCCGGCCGGCCGGGCCGCGGCCAGCCCGACAGCCTGCGCTTCAATTTCCGCGGCGCCCCGCTCGAGACCGTGCTCAACTACCTGAGCGAGGCCGCCGGCTTCATCATCGTCCTCGACACGCCGGTCAAGGGCAACGTCGACATGTGGAGCGCCCAGCCAGTCAGCCGCCAGGAGGCCATCCAATTGCTCAACATCGCGCTGAACAAGAACGGCTACACCGCCACGGTCAAAGGCCGGAATCTGATCGTGAGCTCGAAGGAGGAGGCCCGGAAGAAGAACATTCCCATTCGCACCGGCAACGACGTGCGCGAAATTCCCGACAACGCCGAGATGGTCATGCAGATCATCCCGCTCGAACGCATCGACGCGAACCAAGCCGCGTCGGATCTGGCGACGCTCCTGCCGAGCAGCGCGACGATCACCGCCAACGCGGACAGCAATTCGCTCATTGTCACCGATACACAGAGCAACATCCGCCACATCGTCGAACTCATCTCCGCCCTCGACAGTTCGGCGGGCTCCGTCTCGGCCATGAAGGTGTTCCAGTTGAAAAACGCGGACCCGACCGAAATGGCGCTGCTGATCACCAACCTGTACGGCACCACTACCACCACCGGCGGCGGCGGTGGCGGGGGTGGCGGATTTCCCGGAGCGTTCGGCGGTCCGTTCGGTGCGTTTGGTCCCGGCGGAGTCGGGGCGGCGATTGCGGCCGCGCAGGCCAGCCGCGGTGGCGGCAGCCGCACCGGCGGCCCGGGCGGCACCGGTGGCACGCCCGGCCGCGGTGGTCGCGGTGGCACGTCCGCCCGGCGGGGCACTCCGGTCGTCGCGATCGCCGACGCGCGCACGTTCTCCGTCATCGTGACGGCTTCGAAGGAGGCGCTGGTCGACATCGGCGAGATGATCGGGCAACTCGATGCGAGCACCGCGCGGAAGCAAAAGGTCTTCGTCTATACGATGGAGAACGGCGACGTGAAGCAGGTCGAATCGATCCTCAAGAATCTTTTCCAGAGCAGCAACACGCGCTCGACCGGCACCCAGCAGGTCGATCCGCTCGCCACCCGGGCTTCGAGCAATTCCCAGGCCACGAGCTCCAACATTCAATTGGGCACCGGGACCGGCCGCTGAGCCGCGACCGTTCAAGCGGAGTGCATCCTCCCGGTGAAAACGAACCCATTGCATGGTGGAGCCCGATGTCCCCCTCGGGCTTTGACCGATTCGCTCCCAAACCAGCCTGTTGAGGACAACGGGCTCCACCTCCAAATGCCTCGAAAAGGGCTGAGTCGAACACCCGCGCAGGATTCCTCCAAACCAACGATTTTCATGAAGTCTCATTTTTCCCGACCAATTTATTTCAGCCTGCTGGCAGTGCTGTTCTTGACGTTCGCCTCCAGCGAGGTGTTCGCCCAGGCTCGCGGCACCACCCAGCCGGGCCGCGGTACCACGCAGCCCGGTCGCGGCACCACGCAGCCCGGTCGTGGGGCCACGCAGGGCGGCGGCGGTGGCGGTGGCGGCGCGGCGGGTGCCAACCGGCAATACACGAACTCCACCATGATCGGCGAGGCGATGATCACGAGCGACCTCGAGACGCGCCGGCTGATCATCGTCACCGATGACGACACCAACGAGAATATCCGCACGATCGTGGCGAGCCTCGACAAGCCGAGGCCGCAGGTGCTGATCAACGTCGTCTTTGTGCAGGTCACGCACGACAACGGTCTCGATCTCGGGGCGGAATTCGCCCGGTCGGGCAGCGTCGCGATCAAGGCCGAGACCTCGGGCCGTGCTCCCGACAACGCCTCGACGCGCTTCGGCCTCGCGGGCGCCGCGGCGGACGCCACGCAATACGGCGCGTTTTACCGCCTCCTCGGTCGCGACATGAACGCCACCCTCCACGCCCTCTCCGCGGTCAGCAAGACGGAGATCCTTTCGCGGCCGTCGATCCTGACCCGCAACAACCAGCAGGCGACGATCATGGTCGGTCAGCAGGTGCCCATCATCACCGCTTCGCGGGTCAGCGATCAGACGAACGTCACGACCAACACCATCCAGCAGCAGGATGTCGGCATCATTCTCAAGGTGACGCCGTTCATCACCGCCGACGGCCTGGTCGAGATGATCGTCTCGCCCGAGATTTCGTCGCTGAGCGCGACCACGGTCTCGATCGGCAACAACGTGAATGTGCCCGTCATCGACCGGCGTTCGGCCGACACCGTGGTGGTCACGCCGAGCGACACGACCGTGGTGATTGGCGGCCTCATTTCCACCCAGACCACCGATCGCGACAACAAGGTGCCGATCCTGGGCGACATCCCGATCATTGGGTACGCCTTCAAGCGCAAACAGAAGAACAACGTGAAGACCGAGCTGCTGATTTTTCTCACCCCGCACGTGGTGCAGAATCCGGACGATCTGGCAAAAATTTCCACGAGCGAACGCAGCCGTTTGGAGATGGCGCCCCAGGCGTTTCCGCCGGAAGACCTGAACCGATACATCGGCAAGCCCTGAGTTGGGGCTTGGAATGCCGCCCGCTTCCGGCGATTGCTGGAGCGAACCACTATGCGCTGGCCGGTCGCCACACGGAGCATTGGAATCTATCTCGCCGTCATGGGCGGGGCGGCGGCGGTGTGCGGCTGGCAATGGGGCGAGCACCAACGGTTCAAGGAAACTTCGGCGCAGGCGCTGGTCAACCGGGGGCGCGACATCACTTCGACACTCGGTATCGTGGTCGGCTCGCAACGCCGTTTCGGCAATCTCGTGGCGAAGGATCGCATCGAACTGGCGCTGCAAGGGCTGATTCACCCCGGTGAGCTGGAGTCGATCGCGATTCTCGGCGCGACGGGCGAGACGATCGCCAGCGCGGGTCGCCCGGTCGAACTCACCCCGGAAATGCTGCGGGCGCGCGGCATCCACTGGCGCGAGCAGGAATTGACGTTGATGAACCTGATGGATCTCGGCGTCACTGGCGGCCCGGCGGATGAAAACGCCCTGCCCGCGGCACTCGTCGTCAGCGGCCCGCGCATGACCAAGGCCTTGCGCGCCGCGTCGCCCCGGAGTTCCGCTGCGTCCCGCACCTCGGACTCCCGGTCGCCGACGTCTTCCGCCGGGGCCACTGGCGGCACCGGCACGCCGCCGCCCGCTCGTTCTCCGTACAGCCGGCCCGCCTGGATGGAGAAGGATGAATACGATGCCCTGATTCGAACCCAGGGCGTGCACAGCCTCGTGATCTCGCTGTCGACCGCGGATATGCGACAGGCGATCCGGGGCGATTTTCTGCTGCGTTCACTGGTGAGCCTGCTGGCGTGCGGCGCCGCGCTCATCTCGACCCTGGCGTGGCGCAACGTCTCCCGAAATTCCGATCTGCAGATCCGCCTGGTGAAGGCCGGCGAGATGAACAGCCACCTCGCCCAGCTGAATTTTGCCGCGGCGGGCCTCGCGCACGAGACCCGGAATCCGCTGAACTTGATCCGTGGACTCGCGCAGATGATCACGTTGCAGGCGGAAAGTGCGCCGAAGTTGAAGGAGCATGCGTCGGCCATCATCGAGGAGGCCGACCGGGTGACGGTGCAGCTCAATGAGTTTATCGATTACTCGAAACCGCGCCAGGCGCACTTCGCCCCGGTGGAGTTGGCCCGGCTCGTGGCGGACGTCGCGCGCACCTTGTTGCCTGACATCGAGGACAAACAGATCCGCCTGGAGCCGGCGACGTCCTCGCTCACCGTTGAGGCCGACGAACAGCTTTTCCGGCAGGCCCTTTTCAATCTGCTGTTGAACGCGGTGCAGGCGGTGGCGCCGGGCGGCCGGATCGAGGTCCGCTGGTCCGCGACACCGGACGGGAGCGCAATCATTGAAGTGTGCGACGACGGTCCCGGTGTGCCGGCGGCGGATCGGACCAACATCTTCAAGCCCTATGTCACCATGCGTCCCGGCGGCGTGGGCCTGGGTCTGGCCATCGTGAGTCAGATCATCTCCGCGCACCGGTGGGAAATCGCGTGCCTGGCCAATGAGCCGAAGGGGGCTGTGTTTCGCCTCAGTCATCTGAAGGTGGCGGCCGGCCTGGATCTTTCCTAACGCGGCGACCGCAGCCGATGAATCTTGGAAATTGTGAAAGCAGGCAGCGGGCATCTAAAATCTCGGAATTTCAAACCGATGAATCTCGGAACGGTAAACCCGTTCGGCCGACCTTACCGGGAATTGCAAATTTCCCGATGCCCGATGGTCAAACTGTCGCTTCGCTCGGTACAAGATTTCCGAAATTGTCGCAAAGAATCACGACTCGAATGAGTCGCCGCGTACCGTGGCACGGGAACCACCGTTGCGACAAGGGCAAGGCTTCGAGCGAAGTCGAACGGCCACCAAACTTGAACTCAAACTTATGCACAGAAGGCAATGAAGCAAACGAAGGGAGCGGAGACGAACGACCTTTCGTTCTCTTTGTTGCCTTCTGTTCAAGGTTCGCGGTTTGAAAATGCAGCGGTGAAATGGTCTGGATGTGCTGCCAATCACCACCACAAACATGTTGGTGTCCGCGTCGGAGTGTCCGACACTCCCCTCGTAAATGAAACCTGAGCCGATGATGTCCGCCCGAATCCTGGTGGTCGACGACGATGCGGGGCAGCGCAGCCTCCTCGAAACGTTTTTGCGGGCGAAGGGTTATCGGACCACTGCGGCGGCCTCCGGGGAGGCCGCGCTGCAACTGCTCGCGACGGAGACGTTCTCGATGATCATCAGTGACGTCCGGATGCCCGGCATGTCGGGTATCGAGACTTTGCGGCGGGTGCGCGAAAAACACCCCGCGCTGCCGGTGCTGCTGGTCACGGCGTTCGCGGATATCCGCAGCGCCGTCGCGGCAATGCGGGACGGGGCGGTCAACTATTTGGCGAAACCGATCGATCTTGATGAGTTCCTGGTGACGGTGCGGCTGGCCTTGTCGCCCGGTGTCGGGTCGGCCGGGGGGTCAGCGACGGAGTTGCAACTGCCCGAGGGCGTGATCGCTGAAAGCCCGCTGATGCAGGCAGTGCTGCGTGATGCCTCGGTCATCGCGCCGTCGGATTCACGCGTGCTGATCACCGGTGAGAGCGGGGTCGGGAAGGAGATCGTTGCCGATCTCATTCACCGCTGGAGCCAGCGGGCGGCGGCTCCGTTGCTGAAGGTCAGCTGCGCCGCCATTCCCGAAAACATGCTCGAGAGCGAACTCTTCGGCCATGAAAAGGGGACGTTCAGCGGCACGGCCTCGCAACTGCGGATCGGGCGGTTTGAAGAGGCGGGAGGCGGCACCATTTTTCTCGACGAGATCGGCGAACTCTCCGCGTCGCTCCAGGGAAAATTGCTGCGGGTGATCACGGATGGCGCGTTTCGGCGCATCGGATCCAGCCGGGACCAACTCTCGAACGCACGGGTGCTGGCCGCCTCGAACCGCGACCTCGAGGCCGAGATTGCCGCGGGCCGCTTCCGCGAAGATCTTTTCTACCGGCTGAACGTCATGGAAATTCACCTCCCGCCATTGCGGGAACGGCCGGAGGACATCCTGCCGTTGGCGACCCACTTCATCGGATTGTTTTCGCGCCAGAAGTCGCGCTTCTCCGCCTCGGTCATCGCCGGACTCAGGCGTTATCACTGGCCCGGCAACGCGCGCGAGCTGCGCAACGCCATGGAACGGGCGGCCCTGCTTTCCCGCGGTGAAATCGTGCTGCCGGAGCACCTGCCGGCGCGCGTCCTGGCGGTCACGGCGCTTCCCGCGGATGCGGCGACGCCCGGCGACGCCCAGCGGCTCGAGGAGATCGAGCGTGAGGCGATCCTCAAGGCGCTGCGAAAAAACCGTTACAACCGGACGGAGACGGCGCGGGAGCTGGCGATCAGCCGCCGCGCCCTGACCTACAAGTTGCAGCGGATGCGGGCCGCCGGGATCGTGATCGATCCGTAGGCGGCCAGTGCGCAGTCGCGGTTCTCGGCAGCGGTCCTCGTGACGTCGATCAATCTTTGCGAAAGTTCGTGCGTGGTCTTCCTGTCACGGAGGCCACTGAGGATGCACGGAGGCCGCAGAGGCAGAAAAATTTGTGGTCTTACTCCGTGACCTCAGGGTTCCCCCACTTGTCCTCGGTGACTCGTGGATTGGTTGTTCCGGTGCGGTTTGCTCGGGCTGCCCCTGCGCCGATTTCAACCCGCCGGCTTTTCCAGCAGAAAGCGCCATGCGTCGACGAGTTCGATTCCAGGCGGCGCCGTGCGGCCCGCGATCTCCCGTGCGACCAACACGCGCCGGGCCGGCCCGCCGGCGGCGGTGAGGCCGGAGGTTTCCCGCCGCCAAGTCTCGTCATCGGCCAGCGACCAGGAGGTGTTGATCCAAACTTCCGGCGCGGAGGCTCCGACGACGAGGTCGATCTCGCCGGTGCCGGCGATGTATCCGAGGTCGTCACGGTGCCGACGATGATGCAGGAATACGGCGTTCTCCAGTTTGCGCCCGCGGTCGATCATGGCGCCGGGCCGATAGGAATAGCCAAGGGCCCAGTCCACCACGTGGAGTTTTTTCGGTTGCATCGCCCGTTTGCGGAGCGAGCGCTCCGCCACGGGAGTCGGAAAAACGAGAAACGCATCCTCCAAGAATCCGAGATACCGGTAAATGGTGTCCTTGCCCACGGTGAGTCCGCGGGACCGGAAATCTTGATAGAGCTTGTGCGGGCTGAGCAGGCTGGCGGGCGAGGCGAGGCAATGCCGGAGCAATTCGCGCATGACGGCTGGGTTGGTGAGTCCGTGTCGTTCCACGAGATCGCGATAAAACACCAGGTCAGAATACTCCCTCAGCACCCGCGGACGCAACGCGGGCTCGCACAGCACCACTTCGGGCAGGCCGCCAGTCTCGAGATAATCGTCGAGCGCCGCCGCGACGCGGGCCTCCGACGCCGGCGAATACGGCTCGGGCACGACGCCGCGAAAGTCGAGAAACTCGGGGAATGAAAGTGGGAACACTTCGTAGGAGAGGCAACGCCCGCGCAGCCCCGTGGCGATCTCGCGGGTAAGCAGGTGCGACGAAGAGCCGGTCAGATAAATCCCGCCGGCACGGGTGTCGTGCAGCCGCCGGACAAAGCGTTCCCAGCGCGGAGCGGCCTGCACTTCGTCGAAGAAGAAATAGCGGGGGCGACCGGCCAGCTCCGGGTAGAGTTCCGCGTGGGCTTGAAGGATGAGATCGTAGTCCGTCGCCCGCAGCGGATGCAGCCGGTCGTCTTCAAAGCTCACCTGCACAATTTGGCGCCGATCCACCCCTGATGCCACCAGCCGGCGGATGGTGTCGAGGAGGAGAAACGTCTTGCCGCTGCGTCGGATGCCGACGAGGACGACCACCTTGCCGCTGGCGAGCGGCACCTCAATGGCCCGCCGGTGGATTGCCGGGAGCGCAAGGGTGGCAGCCTCGTGCAAGACATACTTTAGCCTTTCCTTGTCCATAAGGAAACAAACAATCGATTGTTTCCCTATGCGCAAGGAAAGAGATCGATCGCCCGAAATCCTCCACAGCGCGTTTTCCGCTCCTCAATGGTTCATCTGCGGTTTCGTGGGACGATCAGTGTCACCCGCCAATCGGGCCGACCCGTTCGAGCCGCACCACCGCGCGGTTCTGCGCCCGCGACTCCGGGAGCGACACGGTAAAGACCGTCTCCCAGTCGTTCTGCCCGTCGGAGTCGATCAACACGTGCGCCACGGTCCACTCGGGCGCACCGGGCGACGCGCCATCGCTCCAGTGCGTGTGCTTGGCCGCCCGACCCTCGGCGTCGAGGCGGAAACGGACGCGGGCCTCGAAGTAGGGGACGAACGCCGCTTCGATCCGGCGCGCCTCAGGCGAGGCGGGTGCGCCTTCGATCGCGGCGCCGGCCTCACCGGTCGCGAGCCGCGCCGCGGCGCTCTCCCAGTCGCGCACGGCGGCATCCTGCAGCACGCCGAAGATCGCGGTGCGCACCAGTCGCCGAAATGCCGGGCGGTCGCGCGTAAGATCGAAACTCGCTGGCTGCGCTGGTTTGGCGTCCGGATCGGCGGCGACAAAGTCGGGATTTTTCAGGCGCTCCCACTCTTCCAGGAGACTGGAGTCGATCCCGCGGATCAGCTCGCGGAAATAATCCTCCATCTCGACGACCTCGTCGGTCTTGGCGCCCGCGGGCACGGTTTGGGAGAGCACTTTCCAGACTTGGGAGAGATGGCGCAGGAGCAGGCCTTCGGAGCGCTGGAGCCCGTACTCGCGGATGTAATCGGCGAATGACTGGTAGCGCTCGAACATCTCGCGGGCGATCGACTTGGGGCGCACGTTTTCCTGCTCCACCCACGGATGCACGGCGGCAAAGGCATTGAAAGTGTCGTAGAGAAACTCGCGCAACGGTTTCGGGTGCTCGATCTGATCAAGTTTCTCCATGCGTTCGGCGTACTCCACGCCGGCGGCCCGCATCTCCTCCACCTTCTCCGTCTTCAACTTGTCGACCTGCCGGCGGAGGATGGTCTCGGGATCTTCGACAATCGCTTCGCAGAGGGTGAGCACGTCGAAGGGATAGTCGGGCGATTCGCGATCCAAGCGCGGCAGCGTGTCGATGAGATAGAGTGACAGCGCCTGGTGCAGCGAAAAATCGTCCTGTAACTCGACGTTCACGCGGAGCTGGGCGTGACTGCGGGGTTCCAGCACAGATTCGTTTTCCGCGGGTGCCAGCGGCAGCCGTTCGGTCGCAGGCATGAATTCCACAATCTTGCGCTCGACCAGAGCCCGGAAAAGCTGCCACGCCCGTTTGCGCAGGGCGCGCTTGCGGTGGTCGGTTTCGTGTGAATCGCGGATGATGCGCTGCATTGCCCGGCAGCCGTCGGTGTCGCGGCTCAGCACGAGCAGCAACATGCCGTGCGAGACGGAGAAACGCGACAGGAGTTCCTCCGGCGGCGCGGTGCGCAGCCGGTCAAAGGTTTTCGCATCCCAGCCGATCGCGCCATCTGGTGCGCGCTGCTTCACGGGATTTTTCTTTTTCGCGGGATTGGCGGCGGCCTTTTCGTCGGCCCGCTTGTTCTCGATGGTGTGTTCCGGCGCCTGGACGACGACGTAGCCGGTGTCGTCGTAGCCTTTGCGTCCGGCCCGGCCCGAGATCTGCCGGAAGTCACGCACGCTGAGGACCGCGGCTTTCTTGCCGTCGTATTTCCAGAGCTGGGTGAAGACGACCGTGCGAATCGGCACGTTGATGCCGACCCCCAGTGTGTCCGTGCCGCAG
>SXSC01000335.1 GCA_005792355.1 Opitutaceae bacterium | reverse complement strand
GAATCCTGGATACGAGTGCCTGTGGAAAGGCTACGCGCAGTTTCGCGCCATGGTTCAAATCATCGGCCTGACCCGGAAGCGCGCCCGCAGCGCCGACGATTGATGCGCTACAGCCCCTTTTGTGGGGCAAGTGCAGCCCTTGCCGGCGTCGAGTTCGAGGAGGATGGCGGCGTCGAGGCTGTTGGCGGGAAGGCCAAAGGCGCCGACGGCGCTGAACACGGATGCGATGGTGTTGCTCCAGTTGTTGTTCGTGGCGATCCGGGTGTTGCCGTCGTAAACCTCGAGGGTGGGATCGGCCATCGTGCCGCCGACACCGAAGGCGGCGAGACCGGGACCGACCGCGCGGATCAGCACGCGCTTCTTGCCGGTGCCGGAGATGAAGAAGGCGGGGATGACCTTGTCGGTGCCGCCGATGGCGATGCGCCCGGAGAGATTGTTGAGGCGCGAGGCGTCGGCGTTCAACGTCACGGTCGCCGCGGTGCTCGTGACGGAGGTGCCGCCGCCGCTCAGGCGAACGGTGTACTGGCCGGCGTCGGCGGTGTTGACGTTTTGGCGGAGGAGGATCGCGCCGGTTTCGCCGCTGAGCGCCGTGCCGTTGCGCAGCCATTGGTAGGTGATGCCGGTGCCGACCGCGGACGTCGCGAGGGCGAAGGTGCCGCCGGGGGCGACGACCTTGTCGAACGGTTGCAGGACGATTTGCGGGGCGGCGGCATTGGCCGGCACGGTGAGGCTGCCGGCGGTGAAGGACTGCGTGCCGGCCGGATTGATGACGCGCACGGTGTAGGTGCCGGCGTTGGCGGCGGTGACTGAATTGACGACGTAGGGATTGGCCGTGGCGCCACTGATGGCGACGCCATTCAGGAACCACTGGTAGGTGAAGGGCCCGGTGCCGGTGACGGTGATCGGAATCACAAAACGGGCGCCGGGAATCACGTTGAGGGCGGAGGCGAAATATCCGGCGGGGAGGGCGGGCGCGGTGGCGGCGGCGACCGTGGTGAAAGTTGTGCCCGCGGAACCGGCGAAGGAGAAGCTGCCGCCCCAGCCGCCCCACGAACTGGAGGAGACGCCGTTGCGCGTGGAGGCAGGATAACTGCTTTGGCCGGCGAGAACGCTCACGGTGACGGTCTTGGTTTCGCCCACGGCGACGATACCGGCATGCACCGCGGCGCGTGCCACGCTCGAGTCGTCGGTATAGACATCGGTCCCCCAGAGAGAACCGGAGCTGGCCCCGGTGAGGGACAGTTGGAACGTTTGACCGACGCGGCTGCGATAACCCGTGAGATTGGACGGTGCCGCGATGACATCGGCGGTGATGGCGGCGGCGGTGTTAACGCCCGAAGCGGCGGTGCCGACGGCACCCCCGGTCGACAAGGTGGTGATTTCGGCGGCTGCGAGCGCCCGATTGTACAGGCGGATTTCGTCGAGCTGGCCCACGAAGAGGTCGAGGCCGTTGTCCGAACCGGCGACGCTGAGCATGCCGGCGGCGAACGGCTTGAGTGCGCCGGCGTTGGTTGCCGTCGTGACGAGCGTGCCGTCTAAATAGATCAGCACCGTGCTGCCGTCATGGGTGATGGCGATATGCGTCCAGGCCGGATTGGCGGCGGTGGTGAGCAGGCGGGTGCCGGGGGTGAAGAAGATCCTCCCGCCGATGCTGGGGCTCTCGTGGTAGGAGGCGACGCGGCGGGGGGAGGTGGAGGCCCGGTCGAGATAGCTGCCGTAGTAGTGGAGCGAGGATCCGGGTTGCTGCACGGCGACGATGCGGGGGTTCCAGGTGCCGGCGCCGGTGGCCTTGATGAAGTAGGAGAGCGTGAACGCGGTGACGCTGAAAGACTGATTGACCGCGGCGCGGAGGCGCACGGAGTTGGTGACGAGGGCGCCGCCGACGCGGCCGGAGGCGGTTTGGGAAACGGTGCCGTTGGCCGGGCTGAGCGTGAAGCCGCGGCCGGAGTCGTCGCGCAGCAGGTTGCTGGCGTCGTTGAAAGAATAATACGCGAGGAGATCGCCGCCGGTGGTTCCGCCGCCCGTGCCGCCGCCCCCGGTGCTGCCGCCGCCGGTGGTTCCGCCGCCGCCAGTCCCGCCGCCTCCCGTGCCGCCGCCCCCGGTGGCGGCGGTGAAGGTCGTGCTGCCGTTGAGTTTGAATTGCGTCGTGCCGTTGCCCAGCAGGTCGCCGTAGGCGGAAGTGAGCTGGTTGTTCGCGATGGTGGCGGAGCGAATGCCGAGGGTGGCGATGCCGCTGCCGCTGGTAAACGTGACCGCGCCGGTGGCCGAGACGGTGCCGAGCAGTATCCCGGAAAGGTTGATCGTGCCATCGGCGGTGACCGTCGCGATGTAGGCGCCGGAGGAGGACTCGAGTGCGCCCACGACTGGCACGGTCACCCGGGTGTTGATCGTGCCGATGTACGTGCCGGCGAATTGAGCCTGGGCGAAGCTGAGGTGGGTGGTGGCGAGAACACCGGCGAGCAAGGCGCCGGTGGAGAGGAGGCGACGGAGCGAGGGAGTGGGCATGGTTGGAAAAAATGGAGTACGTAGACTGGGGCGGGCAACACGAAATGAGCTCGCTAAATTCTGCGTGCGCGCGAGTAAGTGGCTCCCGCCGCCGGGATCAAGCCAAGTCTGATTCCGGATCGCAGAGCAATTCTACCTATGGCACCTCGTAGACTTCCACCAGCGCGACGCCGACGGTGTTGTTCACGCCACTGATCTGCGCGGTGTAGCCGCCGGGCGCGAGCGTGACGAGGAGCACGGCGTCGCGCGTCGTCGCGACCAGCGGAAATGCGGCGACACTGGCGAAGGCGGCCGAGAGTGCGGCGCTTCCGCCCCAATTGTCGTTTTCGTTGATCTTGCCGGCGCCCGCGAAGAGCTCGAGCTTGGGATCGGACAGCGCGCCGGAAACTCCGAAACCGCCGAGGGTCGGGCCGATCGCGCGGACGAGCACGGTCTTCGCCGTGGCGCCCCCGATGACAAATCCGGCGATGAGGATGTCGCCGCCCAAGCCGACTTGGGTGCGGGCGGAAACGTTGATCAGGCGTGGCGTCGCCGCAGCATAGTCGGCGCTGGGGGTGGCGTCGTAGATTTCGGCGAGCACAACCCCGGTGCCTCCGCCACTGCCGGTCATCTGCGCGGTGTAACTGCCGGACAACAACGCGGGAACATAGAGGGCGGCGTCCCTGGCCGTCGCAGTTCCCAGGGGGAAGGCTCCTACCAGACCGCTTATGGTGGCGACTTGCGCGTCGCCACCCCAGTTGTCGTTTTCGAAGGTCTTGGTCGCACCGGCGTAGAGTTCGAGCTTCGGATCGGCGAGTACATCGAGCACGCCGAACGCGCCGAGGGCGGGCCCGGCGCAGCGCAAGAGAACGGGCTTGTTTCCGCGGGTGCCGGTTCCGCCGATGCCGATGCCGACGATCAACGTCTGGGCGCCGGTGCCGGCCTGCGAGCGGATCGCGAGGTTGACGATCCGGCCAACGTTGGTGGTCTGAACCAGGCTGACTGTCGCGGCGCCGCTGGTGGCGGTACCGGCGGAGTTGGAAACGTCGACGACGTAGTTGCCGGCGGCGGCGTTCTGGGCGCTGGCGATCGCATAGGTGGCGGAAGTGGCCCCGGAAATATTCACGCCATTAAGCCGCCATTGATAGCTCAGACCACCTCCGGTCGCACCAACGGTGAGCGTGACCGGTGCGCCGGGGAGAACCGGCAGCGACTGCGGGGGCGCAGTGATGAGGGGTGTCGCGTCGAGGACACCCTTCATCACGACGTTGTTGCCGGAATCCACCACGTAGACGGCGCCGTCGCGGTCAACGCCGATAGCGATGGGTTCGTTGAAACGTGCGACCGATCCGGTGCCCTCCGCAAAATACGGGGTCGCCGTCGAGCCACCAATGGTCGTGACCGCGCCAGCAGGTGTAATTTTGCGAATCAGATTGGTGCCGTTGTCGGCCACATAAATGGTCCCGGTGGCGTCGACCGCGATGGCCGACGGCGAACTGAATCGCGCGGAGGCGCCAGTGGCGTTGGTGCTGCCGGAACTTCCGGCCGTACCAGCAAAGGTGGTGACGACGCCAGCCGGAGTGATCCGCCGAATCGTGTGATTGTTGGTGTCCGCCACATACAGGTTGCCGGAGCGATCGGTGGCGATGCCCTGGGGAAAATTGAAGCGGGCGCTCGCGCCAGTGCCGTTGGTGGAGCCGGAGGTGCCAGCGGCGCCGGCCACGGTCGAGACCGTGATGGCGGTCGGCGTGAACACGATGCGGCGGATCACGTGGTTGCCGGCGTCGGCGACGTAGATGTAGGCGAAATTGGGATCGGTCGCGACCGCGTAGGGTTGATTGAACGTCGCCACGGTGAAATTGCCGTCGGCGCTGCCGGATCGTCCGGAGATGCCGAGGTCTTCATACAGGCTCGGGTTGCTGAGGGAGAAAACCCGGAGGGTGTGAGAGGTGCGATCGGTGACGATCAGGTTGTTGAAGGCATCGGCGTAGAGGCCCCAATATTGGGTGGTGGGCAGACGAACGTGAGTGGAAACCCTGCCGTCGGGCGATACCTGGCGAATCGAGGCGTTGCCGCTGTCGGAGACGTAGAGGTTGCCCTGGCCGTCCAGACCCATGCCGTGAGGGTAGTTGAACCGGGCGGCGCTGCCGGTCCCGTCGGAGTTGCCGAAGTTGCCTCCTCCTCCGGAAAAATTGGTGACGGCGGCGGCCGGCGTGATGCGGCGGATGGTGTGATTCCAAGTGTCAGCGACGTAAGTGCCCGTCAATAAATAAGGTTTACATCTTTGGAAAGCCGCTGTAATCCTATGAGTAGATGGTGCATGTCCGTGATATTCGAAAGAAGCTGCGAGTTTTGTGGCCGCATCTCAGTGAAAGGTCGCGACGAATGATT
>SXSC01000334.1 GCA_005792355.1 Opitutaceae bacterium | reverse complement strand
GGATACGAGTGCCTGTGGAAAGGCTACGCGCAGTTTCGCGCCATGGTTCAAATCATCGGCCTGACCCGGAAGCGCGCCCGCAGCGCCGACGATTGATGCGCTACAGCCCCTTTTGTGGGGCAAGTGCAGCCCTAGCCCGTTCGTGTGATACCCCCGCATATCGAAAACAATCGCGCGTGTATCGCGGAATTGACCAAACATCGCGGCGACGTTCGACCCTTGGAGGCGCGTGAGATCGACGTATCCGATGTCTGGCCGAAGCAGGCGGACTGCGTCGCCCTTGTTCGGTGCGAGTAGGGTGGCTGCCCAGAGGTCACTCAGATATTCTGGCTTTCGGATCACCTCCATTTCGCGTTCGACACCGGCGAGATCGCGCAGCCTCAGACGCACACGCGATTCAGGCGCGCCTAACAGGAGACGTATTAGCACCCTCGCATCGCGGGCCTGCGGCGTCGACGCGGCGAAATACGGCGCGAGTTCATCATACCGCTCCCGCCATGATTTGTCGGCGATCGCCACAATTGCTTCGCCGACGGCAGCGTCGGACTCGCGGGGCAGCGTTGAACCCAGGATCTCGACGATTACGGGTGCGCCCTCGATCAATCTGACCCGAAAGGGCGGAGAAGCGCGGCCCATAAAGTTGGAGATAAGCTCACTGGTTACGTTAGCATGACCGTCATCGAGGCGCGCCAATAGACGCATCATTGCAAGATGGTAGTCCGTCTCCGTCGTCGCGCTCATCAGAGCCGGTAGCGTGGAACGGACCAACACGGTCCAATTAACGTCCATCAGATTTTTATAAGGGAAAAAATATTCTATGATTGACCACGCGTGGAAGGCGGCGAGCAGCCGATTCGGCAGCGGGGTGAGCGAGAGCGTCGCCGACGCAACCCTCCCAGTTTGTGGCGCTGACAGAATCCGTTTTGCGCGTGATGGTGGTGTGCGGTTTCGAACATCCGGCTCCGTAAGCCAGCGCCGCGCTTCGGCGAATGCCGCCGTTTCGTTGGAAACCACCGCATAAGGGACGCAAGCCGGTCCGCCGTCTGCGCCTACCAATGTTTCGAGCCGTGTCCGCACAATCAAATCATCAGCAAGCTTTCGATCACTATATCTTACCAGCCGATCTTCGTAAGCCTCGTAGTCGCGGCCGATCGCAATGATCGCGGCGGCTCCAGATTCCTGCAGCACCAGGGCAAACGGTGGAATCGGCCCGTTAACGATGAACGCACACGGAATGTTCTTTGCATTTGGCTTCGGTCGGAAATGATAACGAAGCAGGGAAGTAACGCCTGAAAAAGAGTACGCCCCCTGGTATCCGTTTTCCGAAACGAATCCACTGTGGAACTGAAAACGCGAGGCCGGACCCCATAGCTCGGTAGTCAGGAGGAGCGCGTCGAGGCCGGACTGTTCAAATAGCCGAGAGACATTCCGCACGCCAGTGAGGTCAAAAATCAAGGCTTTGGCTTGAGAAAGCTGCGGTTCAGCCGCTTTCAATTTCTCCACGACGCCCACATTATCCATCCCCACAGTGCCAAAATGCACGACGACCGCATCCGGCTGCACTTCAATCGCGAAAGAACTGACCGACGGTTTCGCCCGAGGCTTGGGGTTGTCCGAAAGGACTCGAGTAACAGGGTCGTCAAGTCGCTGCAGCAATGTCTCCACGGCGGCACGATACTCCTCGCCCGAGCGAGCGGACATGACCGCCGGCACGGTTTGGACAAACGCCTCGTTCCACGCAGCGCCCTGATATGCCAGATCGGGGTGGCTGTATTTCATAAAGCCCCAGAGCTGCCCAAACGCCATCAGGCGATCGGTCTGGATCGACGTGAGGGGCTCTTCGGCTCGAATGGTGGTTGCGGATGCGAAACAGAACGCGACGAGCGCAGTACACCGAAGCAGGGCACATCGTGCCGTAATGCAGAAGGCTTTCATGGCGGACGGGGTTTGGAGTAATCGCAGCTGGCAGCGGTTGCTGGAGTTGCACTCGGTCAACCGCCTTCGGCCACGCTGTCCGATGCGCGGAGGGATGCGAGAAAAACCCGGTTCGGGCGGCGACCTCGTGAGGCAGCCGGCCAGGGCCGTGGGGCTTGGGGTTGGCGGCGCGCGAATCTGAATTTCACCCGTTCAATCCAAGGTATTGGGCACAGCGGTGGTAAACTTGGACCAGCCGATCGCTCGTCGGCCGCGGGACAGCTGCAGGTGCGGGGAACTCCGGGGTGAGAAGGGCGGGGCGCATGGCCCCAGACTTTTCCTGGAGCGCGATCGGGCCGCGTCAGGTCTTCGACTTGGGTACGTAGCCGGCGGGCAGGGGATACTCGGGTGCGTAGCGGGCGGGTTCGCCTAGCCGCGGCACCTCCCAGCGGCCGCCCCAGGAGGGAGCCCAGGAGAGCGGAAGGGCGCGGCGCAGGCGAGCGAGCACCGGCGCCTGGGCGGGATCAGCGGCGAGGTTGGTGAACTCATGCGGGTCGCTCGCATGGTCGTAGAGTTCCTCGGTGCCGTCGTGGTAACGGATGAGTCGATACCGTTCGTCGCGCACGCTGCCGTTGCCCTTGCCGTAGGCGGTGAAGGACGGCCGCTCCCACGGTGCGGCCGGGTCGCGCAACAGCGGGGCGAAGCTGCGGCCGTCGAGCGAGTGCGCCGGAAGCTGCAAGCCGCAGAAGTCGGCGAGCGTCGGATAAAGGTCGACGAGGCTGACCGTGCGCGGGCTCGCGCCGGGGCGGACCCCGGGACCGCGCACGAACAGCGGCACGTGGGCGGAGAGTTCCCAAAGTGTGCCTTTTTCCCAGCGCTCCTTGGTGCCGCAGTGGAAGCCGTTGTCGGAAGTGACGATCACGAGGGTGTTGGCGGCGTGGGGGCTGCGCTCGAGGGCGGCGAGCACGCGGCCGATGTTCCAGTCGGCAAACGACGTGTTGGCGCAGTAGCCGAGGAGATCCTCCTTCCAGATCGCCTCGTCGACGCGGCCGTCGACCTGTACCCGCTTCAGGCCGTCCGTCAGGCGGCGGCCCTCGGGCGGGACATCGTCGAGATCGCCGGGCTTCCAGCCGGCGGGAAGGTCGAATCGGGTCTTTGAATACAGATCGAAGAAACGTTGCGGCGCGGTGTACGGGGTGTGCGGGCGCCAGAGTCCGTAGAACAGAAAGAAGGGCCGGGCCTGCGGGCGGCCGAGAAACTCGACGGCCTGATCGGCGTTCTCCACGTCGGGAAAATCACTGTCGGGGCCCGTCCAGGGCTGGACCCCGATGAATTGCGAGCCGCCGCGGCGGTGGGCGGCATCGGGAAACGGTCCGAAGCCGTTCTTGGCCTTGGCCTCGACATCGAACATCGCGTCGAGCCGCACGCGCGGCAGAGGGGAATGAAAGAGTTTGCCGCCCCCCCAGGTGGTGTAGCCGCGGGCCTTGAAGAACTCGGGCAGCGACTGGAGGCCCTGGTTGATCGAGCCGGGCAGCTCCCAGACGTCGGCGCCGTTGAGGTAGGCGCCGTTGGTGGACGGGTGCAGTCCACTGAGGAACGACGCGCGCGACGGACTGCAGACGGTGACGCTGCAGGTGGCGTTGACGAAGTTCAGCGATTGGGCGCGCAGGCGGTCCAGCGCGGGTGTCTGGAGCGCGGGGTAGTCGCGCCGTGAGAGCCAGCCGTTCATGTCGTCGAGGACGATGAGGACGACGTTGGGTTTTTCGGCCGCGGCGGCGGCGGAAACCCCGAGAAGGGCGGTGAGCCCGAAGAGCGAGGCGGAGAGAGTAGGGCGGATCATGCGGGGCGGCGGCGTTGAAGCGGGGTGGAGCGAGTTCAGGTCAGCGCAGCGGAATTGTCTGCGGAGTAAACTAACGTGAAGGCGTTGCCGGTGCCGAGGGGATTCGCGTCGGTGACCACGCGGTAGGGGTCGAGCGGCGTGTCGGCCACAGCATAGCAAAAGTGCTGGCCGGGAAAGCCGAGGCTCGGGTTGCTGCTGGAGAATCTTCCATTTGCAGTTCGCCGAACTTGGCTTTCGCCGCTTTGATGTTCCGACGTTGCCCTGATGAAACTCCACTACTTTCCCCGCCCGCCGCGACCAACCCGCTCTGCATCGGGCAGCTTCGCGCTTCGTTTCTCATTGGCGGCCTCTTGCACTCCGCTCTGCCCATGAACTCATTTCTCCAGCAAAAATTCGGTCTTTCGGGCAAAGTCGCCCTCGTCACCGGTTCCTCCCAAGGCCTCGGCAAAACCATGGCCCTCGCCCTCGCGCGCGCCGGAGCTGATGTGATCATCAATGGCCGTGACCCCGCCAAGCTCGTTCCCGTCGCCGCCGAAATTAACGCGCTCAACCTCGGCGTCCGCGCCCACGCCATCGCCGCGGACTTGGGCGACCGCGCCGCCGTCCAGCGGCTCATCGACGAAGCCGTCGCATGGCAGGGGCAGCTCGACATCCTTGTCAACAACGCCGGCATCATAAAGCGCACGCCCGCCGCCGACCACACCGACGCCGATTGGGATGCCGTCATGGACGTCAACCTCAACGGTGTGTTCACCGCCTGCCGGGCCGCCGGCCGGCACATGCTCGCCCGCGGCTCCGGCAAGATCATCAACATCGCGTCGCTACTCACGTTCTTCGGCGGCATCACGGTTCCCGGCTATGCCGCGAGCAAAGGCGCGGTCGGTCAGCTGACCAAAGCGCTCTCGAATGAATGGTCCTCGAAGGGCGTCAAGGTGAACGCCATCGCGCCCGGCTACATGCGCACCGACAATACCGCCGCGCTCCAAGCCGACGCCGTGCGTTCCCAGGAAATCTTGAGCCGCATTCCGGCGGGCCGATGGGGCGAGCCGAGCGACCTGGAGGGTGCGATTATCTTTTTGGCCTCACCTGCGAGCGACTACCTGAGTGGTCATGTGCTGACGGTCGATGGCGGCTGGTGTGGCCGTTGAGAAGTCTGGCTCGAGGCACGAGTCCGGCGACCGGAATCAAGAGTGGCCGTATTCGTTTTCGGTATTTATCCCGGATCGATCCCAACGCGGCAACCGTAACCGAAGGAATCGAACCGCTGGTCACTGAGAATACCGCCGGAAATTAACGCCCGCCTTCCCGCTTGGTGGCCTCTCTTTGCTCTCCGTGCTCTCTGTGACAAAAAAACGTCTCAGCCAGGATCGAGGTGGATCAATATTGGCACAGTTGTTCTGTGAGCTGACGGCGCGGGAGAAAACGTGAACGGGAAACGCCGCCGCAGCCGGTAGCGACGAGGTGGAACGTAAATTCGTCGCGAGGGTGCACCAGCGAAGCTCGTGCAATCGGACGTCGCAGATGTGGAATCGCAGTCGATTCCCTGCATTCAGGATCGGCATCAGCGTCAGCTCAACGTCCCGGCGGTTCGGTGGTGACGGCAATTTCGCCGCGAATAACTTTCGCGGCCAGACCAGTGAGGCGGAGGTAGTGGTCGGCCGGCAATCCCTCGTAGGTGAGAAAGCCCACCCCGGCGCCGACCGGCGGCTGGTTGGTGCACTTAAAGATCGCCGTGGCCTCGTCAACCTCGTCGAACATCGCGACGTAGAGCATGTCGGCGCCGGTCAGTCTCGCCGCTGCGACTTGCGACCAGAAGAACCGGCCCTGGAGTCGCGGGATTTGATCGAGGGGGGTGCCGGCTCCTTTGAGGTTGGACCAGCTGAAGCCCGGGAACGCGACTGGCAGGAGGTCGATCCCGCGTTCCCGGCACCAGAGCAGGTCCGGCTGCAACACGGTGGCGGCGTAGCTCGCCGCTTCCGCCGGCGTGCGATAGCGACCGACCGACCACGGCGAGATCACGTCGGCGAGTTGCAGCACCTCGAGCAGGGCGGGGTCGGGGATCGTGTCGCGGGTCAGCGTGCGCCAGAAGGTCGGCACGCCGAGCATGATCGCGAGACCGCCGCCGTCCGGATCGTCCTTGAGGAAGGCGAGGATCTTCCGCCAATCGTCGAGCGCGGGACGGGTGCTGTCGTCCAGGAAGCCGCAGCCCCAGAGGGCAAGGAGTGGCTTGCCGCGGTGGTGGAGATACGCGGCGTCGCGCGTGAGGGCGGTTTCGCGCACGAGTCTGCGCCAGTCGGCGATCAGGAAGTCGGCCTGGCCGGGCGCGAGGCCGCTCAGATCATACATCAGCGCATAGGTGCGACCGTGCACGCGCGCGCCCTCGCGGCAGTGCGCGAGGACGGTGTCGTTGTGCCGGAGTGAAGTCGCGTTGCGGAGCGAGTTGATGAACCGCTGCACAAAGACGCCGTCGATGCCGTGCTCGCGCATCCACTGGAAATGCCGCATCACGGTGGGCCGGAGATACGAGCTGAAAACCTCCGCGGGCCGTCCGTCGGCGTGGATGAAGTTGGTCGGGAAACGCTCGTTCGCGCCGTACTCCGTGAGATCCGGCCAGAGATCGACATTGACCTGGCCGGGGCCCGGCCGCCGACCGCCGGGGGCCCAGTGATTGTAACCGCGGTTCGCGCCGTCGCCCTCGCCGTTGAACCAGCCTTGGTAGCCGCACATGACCTTGCCGGTCAGGCTCGATGGACTGACGTTGGTCGACGTGGGTGCGGCCGGGGTGATGTCGTAGATTTCTACGACGGCGACGCCGCGGGTGTCGCCGACGCCACTCACCTGGATCGTGTAGTTCCCGGGTGCGAACTCCGCGATCAACGCGGCGTCGCGACTGCCGGCGGAAAAAGCAAACGCACCGTTTTGAGTGAAGGTGCTGCTCAAGGCCGGCGCGGCGAAGGCCAAGGGGCCGACGGGTGTGCCCCAGTTGTCGTTCGACGCGACGACAACGCCGGCTGCGCCGAACACCCGCATGGTTGGATCGGCGAGCGCGCCGACGACGCCGAGGCCACCGAGGGCCGGGCCGGCGGCCCGGACAAGCAGGCGGCGCGTGCCTGAACCGGGTGAAACGACGAGGCCTGGAATCAGGACATCGCCACCCACGCCAACCTGGGCGCGGGTGGAGAGATTGGCCAAGCGAGCCCCGCCGGTGCCAACCTTGTAAACCTCCACCAGGGCCACGCCGATGGTGTTGCCGACGCCGGAAACCTGCGCGGAGTAGGAACCAGGGGGGAAGCGCGCGATGAACGCAGCATCGCGGGAGCCCGGGGGGATGGCGAAGGCGCCCGTCGCCGTGAAATCCGCCGTGGTGACCGCTACGGCGGAGCCGACGGGAGTGCTCCAGTTGTCGTTTTCGCCAATCTTGGTGGCGTCGGAGAACACCTCGAGTTTGGGGTCGGCGAGGACGCCGGTGACGCCGAAGCCGGCCAGCGCGGGCCCGGTGGCCCGGATGAGCATCGTCTGGTCGCCGCCGGGGCCGACGTTGAAGCCGACGACGAGAATGTCCTGGCCGGTGCCGACCTGGGCGCGCGTTGAAAGATTGGATACACTCGGCGACTGCGCGAACGCGGCCAGCGCGGTGAGGGAGAAAGCAGCGACAACCCGCAGGAATTTCATGGCGGCAAACGGAATCTTGCAGCGGAACTTAGGCGTGGCGATGTCGAACGTCGGCGGTCCGGGATTTTATCAACCTGTCCCCATGATCTTGCCCCGGCCCGTGGGCACCCCATCCAACTTCCGGCTTGCCGGCCGCAGGCGGGTTGCGACTCCGGGCCGCGGGGGGATGGATGCAGTTCAGAATTCGAAGGTCGAACTCAGGACGTACTGGCGTTCGCCAGGGGCGCGGCGCTGCTGCATGAAGACGCTGCCGGCGTCGTTCACATCCGCTGACCACGGCATCGCGGTGCGGTCGTTCCAGAAATTCTGCACCCGCAGCTGGCCCGCCCAACGCACCTTCCGATTCGCCACCGTAAAGGTGCGGCTGTAGTCGAGCCACACGTCGCCGTTGGTCGAAGGCACGCCCATGATCGGGCGCGAGGGATCGAGGAGACCGAGCGGTGTGTTGACGGTCACCTTGCGGTAATAGCCGATGATCGGCGCGGCGCGCCACCGGAGGGCGGTGCCGACCGCGAGCCCCTTCAGGGTGGAGGCGCGGTCGAATTGATACCGCGTGATCAAATTAGTCTGCCACTCATACACGCGGGTCTGCTTCTGCCCGATGACGAGCTTGTCGTCGCTTGCCTCCGCCTGGATCTTCGGGATGAGGTCGCCCACCGTCGCGCCGTCCGACAGGCTGGCCAGCAGCGGAGTGGAGGCCTTGGCCTGCCAGACCGGGTAGTTCTCCGCGAGGTAGGCGAACACGGTCGCGCCGTGGTCCACCATGAAATTGATGTTGCGGCTCGCCGTGGCATAGAGGCGCAGGTTCTTCGTGGGATTGGCGACCAGCTCGATCTCGGTGCCGCGGGTCTTTTCGTCCTTCAGGTCGGTCCAGTTGACGACCAGATCGGGCCGTTTGCTGGAATCGATCACTTCCCAAATGGAATTGATCCAGGCGCCCTTCTTGCCCCGCAGGCTGCCGTCCAGAGTGTTCGTCTGGGATGTTTCAAAGTAAGTGACCGATCCCGAGAGGAGATTCCCCCAGTTGAACTTGAGCCCGGTGTCCAGCCCCTTGCCGGCCCGCGTCGGGATCAAGGCCTGGTTGATGGTGCGGGCCGACTGGTTGAAGCTCCGGTAATTGGTCGCCCGATTGTAGAACAGACCAAAGTTCTTGTGCACGTTGACGACGGCGCCGAAGAGGTAGGGCTGACCCACGAAGCGTTGTTCCGGCAGGCCCGCGCCGCCGCGCGCATCGGGCCAGATGCCGCGCGCGTCCTTGACGTAGTTGACCGAGGTGATGAGGAGCTCATCCCGGCGCAGACCGCCGGTGAGCGAGAGCAGTTCGTCGAACATCAGCGCGTTGGCGGCGAGGGCGTAGGAATTGGTGCGGTTAAAATTGTTGCGCGGCGTGCTGGCGGCGCGTTCCCAACTCGACGTGATGCCGTTGCCGCTGACCGGCGCGAATTCGCCGGCATAATACTGCTCCCGGCCCGGGAGCAAATACCACCGGCGCTGCACCAGGTTGACGCCGTTGCTGAGGTCCCGCTGTGTGCCGAGCGGAGTGAGATTGGTTTCCGCGTACTGCTCGAGGAACTGGTGGAGCGCCTCGTTGTTCCAGAGGCCGCCCAGGGAAAGCCGGCCGAGCCCGCGATTGAAGACCTTGATATGATTGAGGTTCTTTTCGTAGCTGATCGTCGCGCGCAGTTGGTCGACGTCGGTTGGGATGTGCTGCTCGGTCGGCCGGACATCGACGTAGGGTTGGCCGACGTGCGGGTTCGGCCGGCCGTCGGGCAGCTGGGCGTTGGGGTCCACCCGGATGGCGACGTTGTTGCCGTCCATTTCCCGGTTGAACCGGTAGCTGTGGTCGTGCCGGCCGGCGATTTCCAGGAAGAGGTTGGGCGCTAGACGCTGCTGGAAGATGATCGAGTAGTTGGCGTTGTCGTACTTCATCAGGTCGGCGTTGCCGACGATGTTGACATCGAGCGGGACGATCAGATTGGGGGAACCCATGCCGTAGCTGACCGTGCGGACGCGGGCGCCGCGCACGGACGGGCGCGCGCCGTAAGCCATCGCGCCCCAATTCATCACGCCCATGCCGGGGATGTTCACGAGGTAGCCGTTGGTGGTTTCAAACTCCCAGCCCGGGCCGGCCGCGGTGTTCTTGGCGATCTCCTTGATCGGTTTGCCGGCGCTGGCCCAGCCATTGTACCAGTCGTAGAACGCGAAAGGCCGGGCGATCTGCGCACTCTGGCGGTTCGACTCGGCGCTCACGTAGAGCACGGAATTCTTCGCGAGCTGATAGGTGAGGGTGCCGAAGATGGAATTACGCTTGTTGTAGGTCGGCTCAATGTTGCTCCGGCGATCGTCGTGGAGGACATCGACGCGCAGGCCCAGCTTCTGCGGCACCAGCACGTGGTTGGCATCGAGCGCGGTGCGGAAACTGCCGTAGGAGTCGACCCGCAGCTCCAGTTTGTGGAAAGTTCGCCGCAGGTCGGCCTTGTGGTTCGAGACATCGACGGTGCCGCCCGGGTTGCCGATGCCGAAGAGGATGGCATTCGGCCCGCGCGTGAAGGTCATGCGGTCGGTGTTGTAGGAGTCGATCGGGAATTGCGCCGTGAAGAAATTGGTCGAGAGCGAATCCGAGCGGTAGCCGCGCACAATGAACGGGCTACCGGTGCGGAGCCCGTTCGCGTTGCCGTCGCCCTCGTTGCTGCCGTACGAGAACGTGCTGGGGAGAAAGTCCACGACGTCATAAAAGCTCGTCGCGCCCATGTCGCGCAGCAGCTCGGAGGTGATGACCGACATCGACGAGGCGACGTTCTTGATGTCGGTGCGCAGGCGCGTGCCGGACAGCGTCTCCTTGGTGGCGTAGCCGTCATCGGTGCCGGCGGTGACGACAAAGGGGTTCAATTCGATCGCGGCCTCCGCCGCCGCGGCCGGCGGAGCCACATTTTGGGCCAGGGCGGCACCGGCGGAGGTCAGGAGCGTGAGGGCGAGGCGGTAGGGTTTCATGGTTGGAGTGGGTCGGTAGATTTGTCGGAGAGTGCGGGTTCGCGGGGTGGCCGCGGATAAGTTGACGGCATCATGAGGCATCTTCCAATCCGCGAACATCCCCCGTTCGGGGGATGGGCAGGGGTGCGAAGGGTCACTATGCTCCCGGCGATGCCATGCGGTGCTTCGCGCAAGAATGAGCTCGGAATGATAGGGGGCGAATGACGACGATGGGAGCCGTGCGCAAAACTCTGTCTTTTGGTGTTGGGTTGGCGGCGATCGGCCTTTCCGTCGGCGGGAAGACGCCGCTGGGCGCAGCTGAGGAGATGGCGCGTTATTCGGCTCGCCCGGCACTGACCGAGATCGTGCTGGCCGGCCGAGCCGTGGAGGTGGCACTGGACCCGAGGGGCGAGGCCGGTGGAGAAACCTCTTACCAGGGGCTCGCGTTGCGGTCGGGGGAATTTCCGCTGACGATCAGGATCGGCTCCGCCCCAACCGCCAAGCCACCGGTGGTGAGAATGCGCTCCCGTCTCGAAGGATGGCAGGACGGATGGCAGGATCATGAGGGCCAGATGTGGCTCGTGCTGCGTTTCCTCGACGGCAACAACCAGGCCGTCAGCAGTGCCGCGTTTATTCGCGAAGGTGAGAGCCCGGGCTGGGGCGGTCTGCCTCAAAATTCCCGGTTGCATCGGAGGGTCGACGAAGCCGTCGTGCCCGAACGTTCCAGCCGGGTCCAGCTCCTGCTGGTGTCCGGGGGCACGCCGCGCACGACGGGGTTCTGGGCGGTGCGCAAGCTGGGCATCTCGCTCCTGGTCGAGAGCAACGAGGCGGCGAGCGCCCCGCCGCTTTTTCTTCTCGATCCCCTGCGCGGATCGAACCTCGAGTCGCCGCAGGGGACGCCCGACGGCTGGCTGCGCGACGGCACCGGCCTCAGCACCCCGCGGCTGTTTTCTCACCCGACGGAAAGTGGCGGCGTGGAGCCGCTGCTCGCGCTCGTCGATGCCGATCCGACCAACACGGGCGGTTGGCTGCAGTCGGTGCGGACGGCATTGCCAGTCGCGCCGGGGCAGAGGCTGCGGGTGGAGTGCGAGGAGATGCACAGCATCGGGCGCGGGGGCGACGCGGAGGCGGCCTTTAGCACCCTGCCGGTGGGAAGTTTTGTTTTTCGGGCGTGGGCGACGGATGAACTCGGGCGTCCGACCGGTCCCTCGCTGCGGCTGCCGGTGGAGGTGCGGCCGGCATTCTACTCGACGACGTGGTTTCGGCTGCTGGGCGTGGGCGTGATCGCCGCAGGGATGCTCGGCGGGGTACGGTACTTCACCTGGCGAAGGATGCAGCGGCAGTTGCAGCGGCTGGAACAACGGCGCGCCGTCGAAGAGGAACGCACCCGCATGGCGCGCGACATCCACGACGAGATGGGTTCGCGTTTCACCCAGATCTCGCTGCTCGCCGGCCGGGCCTTGAAGTCGGCTCCGCCCGACGAGTCGGTGCGCGAACCGATCCGGAGCATCAACGGGGCCGTGAAAGAGCTCGCGAGTGCGCTGGAGGAGATCGTGTGGGCGGCCAACCCCTCGCACGATTCACTGGAGGGTTTCAGTAATTACCTCAGCCAGTATGTCGCCGCCGTGTTGCGCGACGCCGGGCTGCGTTGCCGGCTCGACATTCCCGCGCTGCTGCCCGTCCGCAGCCTCTCGAGCGGCACCCGGCACCGTCTGATGATGGCGGTCAAGGAGGCGCTGAACAACGCCCTGAAGCACGCCCGCGCTACTGAGGTGCGGGTGCAGCTTGAACTCGCCGGCCCACGCCTGCACGTGACGGTGACCGACAATGGCTGTGGCTTTGATCCGGCGACGGTGAAACACGGCAACGGCCTCGATCATCTGGCGCGCCGGATGGAAGAGGCCGGCGGCACCTGCGTCGTGGAAGCCGCGGCGGGCGGCGGAACGCGCGTGCACCTGGACGTGCCCCTGCCGGCGAGGGAGGGACCCGCATGAGAGCAGGGGTGGCGATTGTGGAAGATGACCGGGCGGTGCGGGAAAATCTCGCGACGCTGATCCGGACCGATGAGCGCTTGCGCCTGCTCGGTGCCTTCGCCTCGGCGGAGGAGGCGCTCCGCGAGATCCCCGGGCTCGCCCCGGACCTCGTGGTGATGGACATCAATCTGCCGCGCATGAACGGCATTGAATGTGTCGCCCGGCTCAAGCTGCAGTTGCCGCGACTGCTCGTGCTCATGCTCACGGTCTATGAGGACGACGACAGCATCTTTCGCGCGCTCAAGGCCGGGGCCAACGGCTACCTGGTAAAACGCGATGCCGCGGAAAAACTCCTGGAGGCCCTGCAGGAGGTGCAGCACGGTGGCGCCCCCATGTCGGCCCACATCGCCCGGCAAGTCGTGCAATTCTTCCACCGGAGCGAGGCGCCGGCCACCGAGGCCGAGCGGCCGTCTCCCCGCGAACGCGAAATACTCGACCTGCTCGTGCAGGGCCTGGTTCTGAAGGAAGTGGCGGATCAGCTCGGCATTGGCCTCGAAACCGTGCGCACGCACGTGAACCACATTTACCAGAAGCTGCATGTGCGCAGTCGCACCGAGGCGGTCGTAAAGTACCTGCGCCAGGGCCAGTAACCCGGCGCCCCGCACGGGCTCAGCCAGAAGATGGCAACTGGCACGCGCTGCCGGATACGCTCGCGGAAAAAACTTTTAACGTTTTCAGGCCTGACCCGAATGGCGCTTAAGTTTTTTCCGGGCGACGATAGCTGTTACGATGGCAATTCTCGCGGTCGACAGGGACTTTTGGCAAAGGAATGAGTGGCAGGGGAATGAAAGGTCGGCGGATTTATTCCTCTGCCACCGATTCCTTTGCCATCCCGCCCCAGCGCCCACCGCCGAAAGCGGACCCGCAACCTCCAGGGAAAGACCGTGAGCCTCGGCGTCTCCCGGGCGCAATCCGTGTCGCTCGCCGCAGCCATCGCCAACTCGCTCACGGTGCAGACCTTGCTCAGAGCGAAGCAGCAGGTAAGCCGCGGCATGCTCTTCACGACTCTGGCAGACACACAACGCCGCAAGCGCCTGCGGAAGAAAGTCCTCGGGATCACTTAAGCGCCATTCGGGTATCAGCAAGGCCGTGCGCGAAGGATTCCGCGGACTTTCCACCGGCCGGGAAATCGTTCGCCCGTTCCCGGAGCCGCGCGCGAAATTTCGCACGGCTGCTATTTTCCAGCCTTCTTTTTCTTCCGCTCCTTCGTGGGCGAGTCGGAGGATTTTTTGGGTCGCTTGCCGACGCCGTCCATCGGCTCCGCCATTTGATCGAGCCAGGTGTCGTAAAGCTTCGAGAGCTCGGCGACCTTGGCTGCGTTCTGCGGCGCGAGGTCGGTGGCCTCGGCGGGATCGTTGGCGAGGTTGAAGAGTTCGATTTTGGGTTGGCTGCGCTGCTGGACGAGTTTCCAGTCGCCGGAGCGGACCGCGAAACCGCCGGCGGCGCCGCCTTCGCTCCAATAAAACGTCTCGAGGTGCCGCGACGTTTTTCCCGTGAGGAGCGGCAGCAGGCTTTTCCCGTCGAGCGGTTTGGCGGCCGGCAACGTGGCGCCGGCGGCCTCCAGCGCGGTGGGCAGAATGTCGAGCGAACTGATCGGCGTGTCGAGGGTGCGACCGCCCTTGAAGGCCGCCGGCCACGACACGATGAACGGCGTGCGGATGCCGCCCTCGTAGTTTTGCTGCTTGGCGCCGCGCAGCGGGGTGTTGACCGCGCTCATCGCCTTGGAGCCGCCGTTGTCGGTGAGGAAGACGAGCAGGGTGTTTTCCCAAAGTCCTTCTTTCTTGAGTGTGTCCACGACGCGCCCCACGCCGAGGTCGAGATGATGCAGCATCGCCATCAAGATGGCGCGGGCCTCGGTGATTTCCGGGAACTGCTGCTTGAAGCGGGCGATGTCAGCGGCGGGAGCCTGCGCGGGGGCGTGGACGGCATTGTAGGCGAGATGAACGTAGAAGGGCCGCGCCTTGTGCTTTTGGATGAAGGCGACCGTCTCCTCGGTGAGCCGCGTGGTGAGGTAGCCCTCGTCCTTGATGGGTTTGCCGTTCCGATAGATTGGCGAGCCCTCGAGGTCGTCGAGCTTGAGGTAGTCGTGCCCGCCGCGGCCGAGGAAACCATACCACTCGTCGAAGCCGCGGCCGACGGGACTCTGCTCGACGGTGAGGCCGAGATGCCACTTGCCGAACGCGCCGCTGACGTAGCCGGCGGGTTTCAGGAATTTCGGGAAGATGGTTTCCGTCTGCGCGATGCCGCGCCCGCCTTCGCCGGCCGTGTAGACGCCCGCGCGCTGCTGGTAACGGCCGGTGAGCAGGCCGGCGCGCGTGGGCGAGCACACGTTGCCCGTGATGTAGCCCTGGGAAAACCACACGCCCTCGCGCGCCAGGGCGTCGAGATGCGGCGTGGAGACTTCCTTCGGGTGGTGCGGGTTGAAGCTGATGTCGGCGTAGCCCTGATCGTCGGTGAGGATAACGACGATATTGGGTGGGCGCGGCGAGGTCGCGGCCGGTGTCGCAACGACGGGAGATGCGCCGACGAGGAGGGCAATCACGAGGGCGAGGGTGAGGCGCGGGCGACGGAAAAACGGAGTCATGGAGTAGGTGGAGGCGGGCTTTCGGGCAGGGCGGAGGTAATGTTGCGAAGCAGGGCAGATTGGACAAGAATGTTGCGGTAGAAGAATCGACGGATTGACGAAGGCACGATGCAGCTCAGCGTCGCGGAAACAGTCCCCCCGCCCCGCCTCCCCGGACGTCCAGTGTTTCCGAAAGCCGACCCATGAAAATTTTGATCATCCTCTGCGGCCTGCTCCTCGCCAGCACCACCACGGCGCGTTCCTAATCCTACCGGTTTGTGAGTTCATGCACCGATTGCGTCTTGCGGCTGGGTTCGGAGGTGGCATGCCCCACCTACCTGCCGCACAAGGCGCGTCCTCGGGACCGGCAGCAGCAGCCGGGATTTATCTCCGGTGCCGCTCCACGCTCAGGCGCAGGGGGTGGCGGCGGAAGGTCTCTGACGGCTGCCGAATCAAGTTACTCGCTGACTCCGTCGCGGTTCCATCTGCCACCATTTCTCTTGGCGGCCCCAGGCTTCGGTCGTCTTCTAGAAGATTCCACCGACCACCCGCAGCCTGGCATGCGCCGGGTGCGGATGTCGAAGTGTGGACCGAGGTTCGCAGCTATCTGGCAGGAAACTTGGGATTGCGAAGTGAGCAACGGCGCTGAGACTTTCGGCATGGTTGAAATCAACGGCAGGTATCAGGGTGACTTGCATTGTTCCGCGCGACACGGTCCCTCGGGCAGCGTGCTTTCGACGGACGCACCCAAGGACAACCAGGGGCGGGGCGAGGCGTTTTCGCCCACCGATTTGGTGGCGACTGCGCTGGGTACCTGCATCGCGACAACCATGGCCATCGCCGCACGCAAACACGCCGTGGAACTGCGCGGGTTACGCTTTGAAGTGTCGAAAGAGATGTCTTCCGACACTCCGCGCCGCATCGCGCGGATTACGACGCAGATCTGGCTGCCGATTTCCGCCCAGCATCCCGCCGCCGCGGCGCTCGAGGGGGCGGCGCGGAACTGCCCGGTACATCACAGTCTCCATCCCGATATCGACAGGCCGCTGACCCTGCACTGGGCGGACCAGTAACGCCCGGACGTCGATCCCCAGCCCTCATTTTTCACACTTTCCGAGAAATGCTCCCGGCGCCTGACGACTTTTGGGCGGCGAGAGGTTGGAGGTCTGGGGCTAATGCGGGCTAAAATGTCATTTTGAAATGGTTTTCTGCCGCCTCAGGCGAGGGAGATTTTCCGCCGGACCGAGCCTCGTTCTGGGTATAGAATTTATCATGCAAAAATAATTTGAGACGGTGCACCGCCAGGCTCAAATCGGCGAACTTGATCTTAGCCGGTTCGGCCGCCTTGCCGGATTCCATGCGCTCGGAGGTGCGATGGAAGCGCTCGCCCAAGGCGCGGTGTTCGTCCGTGTCGCCCAACTCGCGCAGCAGCCGGCGAACCTTGTCCGCCCGTCGCCTGGTTTGTTTGACCAGCCGCAGGGCGGCGACGAACGTGATTCGGCCGGCCGTCGCGTCTTTGAACAACTGGCACTCGAAAGTGCGGCATTGCCACGGTCGCTCCGGGTACACCTGGCAGGTACGATCCGCGCACAAGGCCGAACAGGGCTGGGGAAAGCGAGCGACGGGCGTCTTGCCACGTGAAATGGAAACCGGCAGCCCGAGCGCTTTCAATTTTCCGGCATCATCGCCCCGCTCGAGTTTAACTAGATCGAAGAGCGTACCGTCGCAGCAAAGTCCGCAAGCGCGGCAGAGTTGTTCGCCTGATTTCACGGCCCCACCATCCGCCGGGAAGCCGACCGGAGGCAAGGCGGCGAAAGGGGTTCGCGCGAAATAGCGGAGATACACTCCAGTTGCGTCCGATCCCGGAGCCGCGCCGGCGGATATTCGGCGGTCAGTCGTGGCAGGCACGCTGCGAAGAGACGGATCTCCGGCCGCCCGCGGTCAAGGCCGAGGCGTGTCCCCTTAGCCGAGGTGCGTTTTACCTCTGAAAACGAATCCACTGAGAGGTGGAACCCGATGTCCTCATCGGGTTTTTGACCGTTCGGTCTCAAATCAGCCCGATGGGGGCCTTCGGGTTCCACCCTTCATTGAATAGTTGGCCAAGCCTACCGCCTCTCGGTCGCCGATCCCTTCTTGCGCGGCACGGGCAGGACGCCCTGCACGCACGTCGGGTGCCGGAATCGATCAACAGCCTGTCCCTTATACTGCCGGTTCGTTCGAATCCGGCGGCACGCTGGCACGAGAGCGGCTGAGGCGGACCCACCCGTCCCATGAAGATCCTCGCCGTTTCCGACCTGCATTTCAATCTGGGCCAGTTCGACTGGCTCAGCCAGCAGGCCGCGAACTACCCCTTGGTCATCATCGCCGGCGATCTGCTCGATATCGCAGGTCACCTCGACCTCGATTCGCAAATCATCGTCGTCGCAAAATACCTCCGGACCATCAGCGCCAAAACCCGCCTGATGGTCTGCTCCGGCAACCACGACGGCGACGAAAGGAACGAACAACAGGAGTACATCGCGCGCTGGCTGCAACGGGTGCGCGCCGAGGGCCTGGTGGTGGACGGCGCTACGTCGGTGGTCGGGGGGCTGACGGCATCCGTCTGTCCCTGGTGGGACGGTCCGGCCTCCCTCGAGGCCCTGCAACAGTTCCTGCGTCGAGAGGGAGCCCAGGCGCCCCAGACGTGGCTTTGGGTTCATCATGCGCCGCCGAATGGGTTCGGTGTAAGTTGGACCGGCAAGGAGCACGCCGGCGATGCGGCCCTGGTCACGCTCATCAACGAACTCCAACCCGACTATGTGTTCTCGGGGCACATCCACAATTCGCCCTTTCGGGCGGGGGGCGCCTGGGCCAACCAGATTGGAAAGACCTGGGTGTTCAACGCCGGCCGGCAACTCGGAGCCCCACCCGCCTACATCGAACTCGATCTCGCGGCCCGCTCCGCCCGCTGGGTCTCCCAGGCCGGGGTCGAGGAGATTTCGCTCAATGCCGGCTAATCTCCCGTCGACCGCCGGGGGATCGTGCGCGGTTGCTTGTGCATCAGCGAATCCAGCACTTCATCGATGATGCCCAGGTGGTCCGCCCGATCGTGGAACTGGTTCTTGATCTCGACCAGATAGTGGCCGAGCGAATCGAGCCGGCGCGCGAGGGTCACGGCGATGTGCAGCGCCACCTCCGGATGATCCCGGACAAACGTGGCGGGATTCGCGACATGCCGGAACGTGCACGGCGTGATTGTCTTCACTGTGGCCGTCGGCGTGGTGCCAAGCAGCCACGACATTTCGCCGAGGACCGACCCGGAATCAAAGACCTCGGCGATCAGGACCCCCTTTCTCAGCACCTCGACTTCGCCGTGTTCGAGAAAATAGATCCCCGCCAGCGCCTGGCCCTCCGCAATCACGATTTGACCCGCAGGTACGGACATCTGGGGCTGGGAGTGAAGGAAGGATAAAATCATTGGGAAAAGAGTGCGCTGCAACCAAAGCAGTTTTCAGGCCGTCCGACGGGAATTCTGCCAACGGCCGCCAGGCGGGAAATCCTCCCGCGTCCGGCCCACGCCGGGCGGGTCGAGGGCGGTGGGTGCGGGATGCAGAAAGACCGCAGCGGGCCGGCCTGCATTTCAGTCGCGCGAATGAGAATGCCCGCGCGCAAGCGGCAGGCCGCGGTTGCGAAATGACTGGCCTCCGGCTGGCGGTCCCACCATGCGCGTCCCATGCCAGCACTCCTTCATCGCGACCTCGGCGGCGCCGGCAAGCCACCGCTCGTGCTGCTGCACGGGATGCTGGGCTCCTCGCGCAACTGGCAGACGGCGGGGACTGATCTCGCGGCGCATTTTCACGTGCTCGCGCCCGACCTGCGGAATCACGGCCGCTCGCCGCACACGGAGACGATGAGCTACGCCGAGTTGATGGAGGACGTGCTGGGCTGGTTCGATGCGCTCGGCCTGCAAAGCCCGACCCTGATTGGGCACAGCATGGGTGGGAAAGCGGCGATGCTCCTGGCGTGCCGCCATCCGGGGCGGGTGGGGCGACTCGTGGTCGTCGATATCGCGCCGCGCGACTACCACTGGCCGGGGCACCGCGCGAGTTTCGCGGCCATGAACGAGCTGAATCTCGCCGACCTGCGTTCGCGGGCGGAAGCGGAAATGCGATTCGAAGCGCGGGTGCCCGCCTGGCCGCTGCGAAAATTCCTGGCGACCAATCTCGAGCGCTCGGCCGGTGGCGAATGGTCGTGGCAGATCAACCTCCCGGTGCTCACGCGGGCGTTGCCGGACCTGGAGCGAAACCCACTCGCGCCGGAAGATCGGTTCGCGGGAGCGGCGTGTTTCATCGCCGGGGAGAAATCCACCTATATTGAGCCGGGCGACCACGCGACGATTCGCGCACATTTTCCGGCGGCGGAGCTTCTCACGATTGCCGGTTCCGGGCACAACCCGCACCTGGAGGCGCGCCCGGCGTTTGTCGCGGCGGTGCGGCGGGCGCAACCCTAGCCAGAACGATGCTCTAAAGCGTGGGTCCGTCGCTTGCCGAACAAATCCTGTGGCTGCCTTTCGACTCCGCTCGGGGCCTTGAGCTTGTCGAAACGGCTTGCCGAAATGGCTTGAGACAGCTGCCGAAAAGGCGGCCTCCTGTCGCAAGGAAAAAAATTGGGGCGAGACCTCCCGCAGATTCAGAAAGACCGCAGATGGTCGGATTCCGGGGTCTTGAATCTGTGGTCTTTCTGAATCTGTGGGAGGTTCTGCCTTTCGGTCACCTTCGCGACGATTTTCGTGATGTGCGAATCGTTCTCTTTCTCGTTCTCTCAATCCGGCGAGAACGAGGAACGATTACGAGAAGGAGAACGATGGGATCCGCAGCTCGATTTGGTTGCGGCCCTGAGCCGCCGTGCGATGGAGGCGGGATTCCCACAAAAGCCGGGTTGCATTTCGCGAAACGCACCCGTGAGAATGCGATCCCACTCCGCGTTCCGTCACTTTCCCCATGCCCCTTACCACTTCGAGCAAGACCCAGCCCAGTTATGATGTGATTGTCGTCGGTTCCGGTGCCGCCGGCGGCCAGACCGCCTACACTTGCGCGATGAACGGCGCGAAAGTCCTGATGCTCGAGGCCGGCCGCAACTACGACCCGGTGAAGGAAACGCCGATGTTTCAAACCAACGGCCAGGCGCCGCTCCGCGGCGGCGGCACGCCGGACAAACCGTTTGGCTTTCACGACGCCACGATTGACGGTGGCTGGCAGGTGCCGGGCGAGCCGTATACCAGCGCCTCGGACGATCCGGCGCGGCAATTCTGGTGGTGGCGGGCGCGAATGCTCGGGGGACGCACGAACCACTGGGGCCGCATCTCGCTGCGCAACGGTCCCTACGATTTCAAGCCGCGCTCCCGCGACGGCCTCGGGCTTGACTGGCCCCTCCGCTACGAGGATGTCGCGCCGTATTACGACAAGGTGGAAATGCTCATCGGCGTCTACGGCGACAACCAGGGCATGGAGAACACCCCCGACTCACCGGCGGGCTGCCTGCAACCGCCGCCGATTATGCGCGCCGGCGAGCAGTTCACGCGGGCTCGCGCCAAAAAACTCGGCGTGCCGGTCGTCCCGATTCACCGCGCCGTGTTGAGCACGAAGCAAGATGCCGATGTGCTCCCGCAAAAACTCCACCCGAACAACCCCAAGGCCCAGCGCATCCTCGCCGACACGATGCGACAGCGGCAGGCGTGTTTTTGGGCGACACCCTGCGGTCGCGGATGCTCGATCAAGGCGAACTATCAGTCGACGACGGTGCATCTGCCGCCGGCGCTGGCGACCGGCGATCTCGACATCGTGCCCAACGCGATGGCCCGGGAGGTCACCACCGACGCGAACGGCAAAGCCACCGGCGTGATCTACCTCGATCGGACCACCGGCCAGGAGCATGTGGTGAAGGGCCGCGTGGTGGTGCTCGCGGCGAGTTCCGCCGAATCGGTGCGCATCATGCTCAACTCGAAGTCGGCGCGCTTTCCGCACGGCCTCGCGAACTCGAGCGGCCTCGTGGGCAAGTACATCATGGATACGGTGGGCGCCTCGCTCTCCGGCCAGATTCCGCTGCTGGAGAACCTGCCGCTGCACAACGAGGATGGGGCGGGGGGGAATCACGCCTATGTCCCGTGGTGGCTCTACCAGGAGCAACTCGCCGGCAAACTCGGCTTTGCCCGCGGCTACCACATCGAATTCAACAGCGGCCGCCAGATGCCGGGACTCGGGGTCACGAGCAGCATCGAGGAGCTGACGAACGGGAGCTACGGCCGCAAATTCAAGGAGGACGCGCGGCGGTATTATGGTTCGTTCATGGGCTTCGCGGGCCGCGGCGAGATGATCCCCAACGACGACTCGTTTTGCGATCTCGATCCAAAGATCAAAGACAAGTGGGGTATCCCGGTCCTGCGATTTCACTGGAAATGGTCCGAGCATGAAACGCGGCAGGCGGCGCACATGCAGAAAACTTTCGCCGAAATCATCGCGGCGATGGGCGGCAAGGTGCAGGCCAAGCCGGCGGCCGACGGCGCGCAGGCGATCTTCCCCGGCGGCAAGATCATCCATGAGGTCGGGGGCACCATCATGGGGGCCGACGCGAAGAAATCGGTCACCAACCAATGGTGCCAGACCTGGGACGTGAAAAATCTCTTCGTCACCGATGGCGGACCGTTTTGTTCCAACGCCGACAAAAACCCCACGCTCACCATCATGGCCCTGGCGTGGCGGGCGGGCGACTACATCCTCGGTGAACTCAAGAAAGGAAATCTTTAACATGACCCCGCCCGACTCCCCGATCTTGCCCCGGATGGATCGCCGCGCCGCGATCAAGTGGATCGCCGCCGCCGCGGCGTCCGCGACCTGCTACCAGCCGGGACTCACCGGCGCCCAGAGCCCGGCGGCCCGACCGGCGGCCGGCTACGGCACCGACCCGGATCTCGTCCGCACCTACAAACCGGGCGACGTCTGGCCGCTGACATTTTCGGAGGCGCAGCGTGCCACGGCCGCGGCCTTGTGCGACACCATCATCCCCGCCGACGCGAACGGCCCGAGCGCATCATCGCTAAAGGTGCCGGACTTCATCGACGAGTGGATCAGTGCGCCGTATCCGGGCCACGCGGACGACCGGAGCACGATTCTCGACGGGCTGGCCTGGCTCGACGCCGAGGCGCAAAAACGTTTTCAAAACGACTACGTCAATTTGGTGGCGCGGCAGAAGAATGCGATTTGCGACGACATCTGCCACGAGCCGAACGCCAAGGCGCCGTTGCGCGCGGCGGCGCGGTTCTTTGGCCGGTACCGGAATCTGACGGCGAGCGGCTACTACACCACGCCGGAGGGGATGAAGGACATCGGCTACGTGGGGAATGTCGCGCTGGAGAAATTCGCCGGTCCCCCGCCGGAGGTGCTGAAGCGGCTGGGCCTGGCGTAGCGTCATCCGCCCCCGAATTTCTTTTGTTCCATGGCTCAGCCAGAGATCACGGACAACGCTCGCGCCGGTTTTGACCCGGGGCCGGTTCTCTGCATCGTCGCACGATCCCATGGACCTGATTGAACTTTCCTGGCCGGCGGTGGCGGCGCTTCCGAAGGATACCCCGGTGGTGATTCCGATCGCCGCGGTGGAACAACACGGGCATCACCTGCCGGTCTTCACGGACAGTCTGTTGCTCGGGGAGGTCCTTCGTCGCGCCCGGGAACCGCTCGCCAGTCGCGTGCTCTTTGCCCCGCTCATGTGGCTGGGCAATTCGGATCATCACCTCGATTTCGCCGGCACCGTCTCGGCGGCACCACGCACCTACCTGGATCTGCTCAACGGGCTCGCGGAAAATTTCGTGCAGCATGGCTTTCGCCGGCTGGTGTTCGTCAACGGTCACGGGGGCAATGACGTGCCCGGCCGGCAGGCGGTGTTCGAGCTGCGCCAGCGTCATCGCCAGCGGGATGATCTGCTGTTGCTGCTGGCGACGTACTGGAGCCTGGGCGCCAAACCGTGGGAGTCGAACCCCGCGCTGCAACAACGCGCGATGGGCCACGCTTGCGAATGGGAAACCTCGATGATTCTCCGGCTCGCCCCGCAACTGGTCGGAAACTATCGGGCGGCCGCACCGGTTGAGCCGGGCATGCCGTTTTCGCCGGCGAGCCGTGGTTGGATCACGCGGGAACGCACCGCGGCGGGCCATATCGGGTCGCCGCACCTCGCCACGGCGGAAAAGGGCGAGCACTTGTTCAGCGTGTTTGCCGCGGATGTCGTTGGCTTCCTCGAGCGAGTCGTGCGCTGGGATGGTCGGTCGTGGAACGGCTGAATTCGTCGTGAATCCTGCCACTTCCGGCCAAAGCTCACGCGCTCCCTCCTGGAAGTGGACGGTGTGCGGGATGCTCTTGCTGGCGTCCGCCATCAACTACATGGACCGCCAGACGTTGGCGAACGCGTCGGTGCGGATCAGCCGGGAATTTGGTCTGAACCAGACGCAGTATGGAAACGTCGAGGCCGTCTTCGGCTTCGCCTTTGCCGCCGGTTCGCTGATTTTCGGGTGGCTGGCGGATCGGGTGTCGCTGCGTTGGCTCTACGCCGGCGTGCTGGCGCTGTGGTCCGTGGCGGGTTTGGTCACCGGTCTGGTCACGAGCTACGATGAACTGCTGCTGTGCCGGGCGCTGCTTGGTTTCTTCGAGGCGGGGCATTGGCCGTGTGCGATTTGCACCACGCGCCTGCTGCTGGACGAACGGCGGCGCTCGATGGGCAATGGTCTGCTGCAAAGCGGCGCGTCCTTGGGCGCCATCATCACCCCGCTCATCATGCAGGCGCTGATGACAACGGAATTGGGCAGCTGGCGGGTGCCGTTCATCGTGGTGGGTGGCGTGGGCCTGCTCTGGATCGTCCCGTGGTTTGTGCTGATCAAGGGCGACGATCTTCGTCGCCCGGTGGCCGGTCCCGGAGAACCGGCGCGCTCCGCCGGCGCCGGTTTTGCGGAGGTGATTTTCAGTCGACGCATGCTGGTGGTGTTCTTCGTCATCGCCTGCATCAACACCACCTGGCAGATCCTGCGGGCGTGGTTGCCGAAATTCCTGCAGGAGGGTCGCGGTTATTCGGAGACCCACGCGCTCACCTTCAACTCGGTCTGGTTCCTGGCCACGGATCTGGGCTGTCTGGGGGCTGGTGCGCTGGCGGTCTGGCTGGCGCGGCGACATCTCTCCGTCCATGCGGCCCGCGTGCTGGTGTTTGCCGGTTGTGCGGTGCTTTGCGCCGCGTGCGTGCTGGTGCCGTGGCTGGGCCGGGGCTGGCTCCTGCTGGCCGTCCTGTCGCTGGCCGGGGCGGGCGCCCTGGGCGTGTTTCCGCTCTACCATGCCTTCACGCAGGACCTCTCCGCGGAGCATCAGGGCAAGATTACGGGTGTGGCCGGCGTGGCGGCCTGGCTGGTCCCGGCGCAGATCCAAAAACTTTTCGGCGTGCTGGCTGACCGCACCGGTTCATTCGATCTCGGCCTCGCCCTGGCGGGCTTCCTGCCTTTCCTCGCGGTGGTTCCGCTTTGGTTGTTCTGGGAAAAAACAAAATCGTCCCCGCCATGAACCCACTTCTGTCTCGTCGATCGTTTCTCGTCACGGCGGCGGCCACGGCCGCCCTGGCCGGCCGGCCGCTGCGCGCCGCCGGGCGGCCCCGCAAAAAAATCGCGCTGATTTGCACCATGGTGCGCACGCTGTCGCACGCGCAACACTTCCTCGATCGTTTCACGCTCGGCTACACGTGGAACGGCGGCTGGCGCCGGCCGGAAGTGGATCTCGTCGCGCTCTACGTCGATCAGTTTCCCGAAAACGATCTGGCCCGCGCCACGGCGCAGCGCCACGGCGTGCCGATTTTCGCGACCATCGCGGAGGCCCTCACGCTCGGCACGGAGCGGCTGGCGGTGGATGGCGTGGTCATTATCGGCGAGCACGGCCGGTATCCCAAAAACGAAATGGGCCAGACGCTTTATCCCCGCCATCGGTTTTTCAAGGAGGTGGTGAAGGTATTTGAAACCAGCGCACGGAGTGTGCCGGTCTTTAACGACAAACATCTTTCGACGGACTGGCGCGAATGCGTCGAGATGGTGGAGGACTCCCGGCGGCTGCGTTTCCCCTTCCAGGCCGGCTCCTCCCTGCCAGTGACGCGCCGCCTCCCGGCGATTGACCTGCCGTACGGCACGCCGCTCGAAGAAAGCGTGTGCGCGTGCTACGGTGGCATGGACAGCTATGATTTCCACGGCCTCGAAGTCGCGCAATGCATGTCGGAGCGGCGCCAGGGCGGGGAAGTGGGCATCCGGCGCGTGCTCGCCCTGCGCGGGGCGGCGATGTGGGAGCACGCCGCCAAACGGGAGACCACGCAACGACTGCTGGTCGCGGCGCTGAACCGCAGCCATAATCTTCCGGTCAAGGACGGTTATCCCACTGCCGCCGTCACGTTCGGCTGGGCGCGCCGGACATTTCCCGAAGGTTGGGCGTACTTTATCGAGCATCGCGACGGCTTTCGCACGAACCTCTTCATGCTCTCCCCGCTCCGCGATATGAACTACGCGGGACTGAACAGTCGCACGGGCGAGATCATCTCCTGTCAGATGTATCTGCCGATGCCGGGCCATGGCTCGACCACGGCGGATTTCTTCAATCCCCAGGTGCGCCACCTCGAGCGGATGGTGGTTGAAAACCGCGCGCCATATCCGATCGAGCGCACGCTGCTGACCTCCGGCATGACGCTGGCGGGGGTGGAGTCGCTCCATCGCGGCCAGCCCGTCGAAACGCCGGAGATGGCCGTGCGCTACACGGCACCGGAGGAATCGCTGTTCTGGCGCGACTGAACTCGGAGGTTGCGCGGCGCCCAAAACACTTTGGATTGAAGGGCGTGAAGCTCCACGTGTTGCCCGCCGGGCCCATTCAGACCAATGCCTATCTGCTGTGTGCGCCCGAGCGGGGCGAGGCGGTGCTGATCGATGCCCCGGGCGATATCTGGGAGGAAGTTGCACCCATCTTGCAGTCGGCGAAGTGCCGCTTGCTTGAACTGTGGCTCACCCACGGTCACTGGGATCACACCCAGGGTGGCGCGGAGGTCGTGCGCCAAAGCGGGGCGAAGGTCCGCGCGCACGCCGCCGATCGCGTGCTGATCGAGACGCCGGCCATCATGGAGCGATTCATGGGCGAGCGCCTCGGGCTGGAACCACTGCACGTCGACCATTGGGTGACTCCCGGCGAAACCCTGAATCTCCTCGGCACGACGGTCGAGGTGCGGCACGTGCCAGGGCATTGTCCGGGGAATGTGTTGTTCTATTTTTCCGCACTGCAGGCCGCGTTTGTGGGCGATGCGCTCTTCAACGGCAACGTCGGGCGGACGGACCTGCCCGGGGGCGACCCGGCCCAGTTGGCGCGCAGCATCCGGGAACAGATCTACACGTTGCCCCTGGAGACGGTGGTGTTTCCCGGTCACGGCGAGAAAACCACGGTCGCGGCCGAGCGCGCGGGGAATCCTTATGTCAGCGGATAACAGCGAGCAGCAGAAATTCATGCGGCGCGCGCTCGATTTGGCGCGCAGCGTCTGGGGCACCACGCACCCAAATCCGATGGTGGGCGCGTTGATTGTGGAGGACGGTGTGGTCGTCGCCGAGGGTGCGACGGCGCCCGACGGCGGTCCGCACGCGGAGCGGCTGGCCCTCCTCGCGCGCGGCAAGGTGCCGCGACCGGGGGCGACGTGCTATGTCACGCTCGAACCCTGCTCGACGCCCGGACGCACCGGAGCCTGCACCGACGCGATTATCGCCGCCGGCATCAAGCACGTGGTGGTGGGGGCGACCGACCCGAATCCCGCGCATGCCGGACGCGGCTTCGAGGTCCTGCGCGCGGCGGGCGTGGAAGTAATCACCGGTGTGCTCGAGCGCGAATGCACCGACCTCAATCTGATCTTCAACCACTGGATTACGCGGGGCGGCCCGTTGATTGCGGCGAAAGTGGCGTCGACGCTCGATGGCAAGATTGCATGCCGCACCGGCGAATCGCGCTGGATCACCAATGAGGCCGCGCGCGCCGACGTGCACCGCTGGCGACGGTTGTTTCCGGGGATTGGCGTCGGCGCCCTCACGGTGCTCAAAGACAACCCGCGGCTGACGTCGCGTTGCGCGGGCGAGGCGGAGTGGAGCCCGTGGCGTTTCGTGTTCGACGGCCTGTTGCGCACGGTCGTCGACAAGAACCTGCCGGCAATTTTCACCGATGAATTTCGCGAGCGCACGATTGTCGTGACGACGCCGCATGGCGGGCTCGGATATGTCCGCAAGCTACGCGAGATCGGCATCAAGGTGTGGATTTTCGAGTCGGCGACGCAGCGGGTGCCCTTTGTGGATTTTAGGAAAAAGTGCGCGGAGGAACGGGTCGCGGGAGTTTTTGTCGAGGGTGGGGCTCAGCTCATCAGCGAACTGATTCGTGCCCGGCAGCTCGACTACCTTTTCGCCTACCATGCGCCGGTGTTGCTTGCCGATGACAAGGCGAAATCGATCCTGAACGGGCTGCGGCCGGAGCGGCTGGAGCATGCGGTGCGGCTGAGCGACGTCCGCCACGAATTGTTTGACGGGGATGTGTTGATGCGCGGGACGGTGCGGTATCCCGAGAAACTGCTGATCGACGAATCCGCCTTCGGCGCGCGGTGAGTCCGCCCGGCCTTTTCCCCATGCCTCCCTTATCCCAGCTGGCCGGCTCCGTGCACCGGGTGCGGCTCCGAGTTGACTCCGGTCACTGTGCGCCCGACGGATCGGCGTTTGCCCAACCGCCGCCACGCTGCGGTTGCTCTGGGCGCTTGGGCAAGCGCCCCTCCTTGACCGGGCATTCTGACTCGCGGCGTCAACTCGGAGCTGCCCGGCCCGCCGCCCGGCTGAAGCGCCTCGGCCTGGCGGCGCTGTTTTTTTCGGCCGCCTGGGCGCCCGACCCGCTCCGCGCCGCGGTGGACCAATACCCGCCCCATCCGGACTCCGTCGCGCAACCCGGGGTGCCGCGAGGGGAGCTGCTGAAGTGGCAGTTTTCCGCCTCGAAGATTTTTCCGGGGACGACGCGCGAGGTCACGGTGTACGTGCCGAAACAATACGACCCGGCCCGGCCGGCCGGTGTTTATGTGAACCAGGATCGCGTGCAGTGGGATGCGCCGATCGTGTTCGACAACCTGATCGCGCGCGGGGAATTGCCCGTGATCATCGGGGTGTTTGTCACTCCCGGCGTGGTCAAGGCGCCGGGCGCGGCCACCGCCCTCGAGCGCTTCAACCGCAGTTACGAATACGACGGGCTGGGGGAGGCCTACGCGCGTTTTATCCTCGAGGAACTGCTACCGTTCGTTGAAACCAAGTCGACGGATGATGGCCGGGCGATCCGGCTCTCGCCGTCCGGCAACGACCGGGCGATCGGCGGCTCGAGCAGCGGGGCGATCGCGGCGTGGACCGCGGCCTGGGAGCGGCCGGACGCCTTCACGCGGGTCTTCAGCGCGGTTGGCACCTATGTCGGATTGCGGGGCGGAGATCGTTACCCGACGTTGATCCGCAAGTACGAGCCGAAGCCGATCCGGGTGTTTCTCCAGGACGGATCCAACGACAACAATATTTACGGCGGCGACTGGTGGATGGCGAATCAGTCGATGCAGCGGGCGCTGGAGTTTTCCGGCTACGACGTGAAGCACGTGTGGGGCGAGGGCGGGCACAACGGCCGGCACGCGACCGCGCTCTTTCCCGAGGCGATCCGCTGGCTCTGGAGAGACTGGCCCAGGCCGGTGGGCGCCGTTGGCCCCACGCGCAACGCCGTGCTCGCGGCGCTGCTGATCCCCGGGCAGGATTGGCAGCTGGTGGGCGAGGGCTATCGCCTGACCGAGGGCGCCGCGCCCAACGCCCGGGGCGAGGTGTTCTTCACCGATATTCCCAATTCCAGGGCCTACAAGATTGCGCTCGATGGCGCGGTCAGCCTCGTGCGCGAGAACACGAACCGTGCAAACGGGCAGGCCTTTGGACCCGACGGGCGGCTCTATGTCGTGGCCACGGGAACGCAGCAGGTGCTCGCGCTTGCCGCCGACGGTACGTCGTCGATCATCGCGGACGGCATCGGTGGCAACGACGTGGTCGTCGCCCACAACGGAAGCGTCTACGTGACCAATCCGCCGGCGGGCAACAGCAATGAGCCGAGCAAGGTGTGGCTGATTGCGCCGGACGGGCGGAAGCAGATCGTCGACACGGGCGTCCGCTACGCCAACGGCCTCACGCTCTCGCCGGACCAGACGCTGCTCTATGTGGCCGACTACCGTTCGCACTGGGTGTACAGTTATCAGATTCAGGCCGACGGCACGCTGACGCACAAGCAGCGCTATTTCCATCTGCACGAACCGGACGGCGAAGACATGAGTTTTGCCGATGGCATCAAGGTCGATCGCAACGGCCTGGTGTACGTGGCCACGCGGCTCGGCATCCAGATTTGCGATCAGGCGGGGAGGGTGAATGCGATTCTGCCGACCCCGAATGGACGGATCACCAACCTGTGTTTTGGCGGTGAGAAATTCGACATTCTTTACGCCACCTGTGCCGAAAAAGTCTACCGGCGAAAACTCAACGCCGTCGGGGCGCACGCCTGGGACGCGCCCCACAAACCGGCGGCGCCACGGCTGTAGGCGAATCCGCGAGGTCGCTTCCCAAGGCGACCGCCGGGGTGGCGGATCTACTTTGCCAGCGCCGCGGCCGCCGCGTGCTGGAACGAGCGGCGGACCTCGCTCGCGTCGCTGTTTGGGAAATTCGAGCGCTGCACCATCAGCACGTAGGCGACGCCCTTCACCGGATCGATCCACGCCTGCGTGCCCCAGGCGCCCCCGTGGCCGAAAGTCCCCGGCGAGAGCATCGCGGCGAGCCCCTCGTGCGGCGACCGCAGCACGCAGGTGCCGATGCCCCAACCGTAATTTTTCCCGCGCTGGCCGAAAGTGCTGGTTTGAAAAAAGCCGGTCGGCAACTCACCGGTGTGTACCGCGGAGAGCACCTTGACGGCCTCGGCACTGAGAATGCGCTGACCGCCAAACGAGCCGCCGCCGAGCAGCATCTGGCAGAAGCGCGCGTAGTCTTGGGCCGTCGAGAAGAGTCCGCCGTTGCCCTGCGGAGGTCGGTCGCGGCCGCCGAATTCCGCCCGCGGCGGCACGGGTTCGAGCGCACCGGTCTCCTTGTTTTTCGCATAGGCGGTGACCAGGCGGGCGCGCTGTGCCGCCGTTGGATAGAATGTCGTGTTCTGCATCCGAAGCGGCTCGAAGAGGCGTTTTTGGAGAAACGCATCGAAGGACATGCCGCTTACGACCTCCACGATGCGGCCGGCGACGTTGATGCCGGATTGCGTGTACTTCCATTTCTCCCCTGGCGCGTATTGCATTTTGGCCGCCAGCCAGACCGGCACGAGTTCCGCGAGCGTCGTGGCGGCGTGCGCCGCCGGGCCGGTCGCCTCGCCGAGACCCGAAGTGTGGGTGAGGATTTGGGTGATGGTGAGGTTTGCCTCCTCACCCGACGGGGTTTTCAGGCCGGCAAACTCCGGAATGAATTTCGCGACCGGATCGGTGACATGGAGCTTGCCCTCGTCCTGCAGCATCATGATCGCGACGCCCGTGATCGGCTTGGTCATCGACGCAATCCAGAACAGGGTGTCGGGCGTCATGGCGCGCTTCGTGGCGACGTCGGCGTAGCCGCTGTTTTCGCGATGGAGCGTCCGGTCCTTGGTGACGACGACGGTGACGGCGCCGGCGATCTCGTTCTTGGCGATCATCTCCTGCATGGCGGCACCAACTCCGGGGAACTGCGGCGTGGCGGCCAGGCCTGAACTGACGAAGGCGAGGAAGAGGAGAAGATGGGGCGGTTTCATGTCGAAGGTGAAGGTAGTGGCGATTTGAAACCGAGGCAGGGTGGATCGTCAAGTGACGTGGCAGACCGGTGGTCGGCAGATTGAATCCAGGAGGAGACAAGCTTTACGCCGCGAATCTCAGGGCGCGTCGAAAAGGTCTTTCGGAGGGCGCCGCTTCGTCGGCGCCGCGAGCCGATTCCACGGCGGCGACGAAGCGCCGCCCTCCGAAAAAATGAGTCTTGTGACCTTTCCCGACGCCCTTTCCGAAATCTTGCGCGGAGAAAAGCCACCCGTCCCGATAGCTCTCCAGAGCGGTTGCAGACAAGAGAGGTTGATTTTATTCAGTCCCTTGGCTCGCCTACGCTTACCTCGTTAGATCCGCATCCCCGTAACCCACCACCATGAAGCTCCATCACATCCCTCTCATTTCGCTGCTGGCCGTCGGGACAATGGTCGCGGCCGACGGGGAAGGCCCGGCCTTCTTCCGCAACCCGACCATCAGCAGCACCCGGATCGTTTTCGAATATGGCGGTGATTTGTGGCAGGTGCCGCGCACGGGCGGAGCGGCGGTGCGACTGACCGCCGGTCCCGGCGAGGAGACGAACCCGATCTTTTCACCCGATGGCTCGATGGTGGCCTTCTCCGGAAGGTATGAGGGTAACGTGGATGTGTACGTGGTGCCGGCCTCCGGCGGCGTGCCGAAACGCCTGACCTGGCACCCGGAATCCGATCAAACCAAAGGCTGGACCCCGGATGGCCGACGGGTGCTTTTTGCCTCCGGGCGATCGGCGGCTCCGTCGCGTTACCAGGAGTTGTTTACGATTGGACTCGCCGGCGGCGCGGAAGAGCGTCTGCCGCTGCCGATTGGCTACGAGGGCGCGTACTCGCCAGATGGGAAACAGCTCGCCTACGTCCCCATGCGACGGGCGTTTACCGTCTGGAAGCGATACCGGGGTGGCACGACGACGCCCGTGTGGATTGCGGACCTCGCGACCTCGAAGGTCGAAAAAGTACCGCGCGACAACTCGAATGACTTCAATCCGATGTGGGCCGGCGGGAAAGTCTGGTTTCTGTCGGACCGCGAGGGTCCGGTGACGCTCTTCAGCTACGACCCCCGCACGAAAAAGGTGGCGCGTGCCGTGGAGAACAAGGGCATGGATTTCAAGTCGGCCTCGGCCAGTCAGGATGCGATCGTGGTGGAGCAGTTTGGCAGTCTGCACGTGTACGACTTGAGATCGGGCAGGTTCGCACCGGTCAACGTGAGCGTGTCGGGCGATCTCCAGGAAGTGCGCGAGCGGTTCGTGAAGGTCGGGTCGCGGCTGCGGAATCCGGCGATTTCACCGAATGGGGCGCGGGCGGTTTTCGAGGCGCGGGGTGAGATCATCACGGTGCCCGAGGAGAAGGGCGATCCCCGCAACCTGACCAACACGCCGGGTGTGATGGAGCGCGATCCGAGCTGGTCGCCCGACGGGAAGAGCATCGCCTTTTTCTCCGACGCCTCGGGCGAGTACGCGTTGCATGTCGTAGCGCAGGACGGCAGGGGCGAGCCGAAGAAAATCTCGCTGGGCGACCAGCCGAGCCTCTACCAGACTCCACGCTGGTCACCCGACAGCAGGAAAATCGCCTTCGTGGATGTGCACCTGGCGCTTTGGTATGTGGACTTGGACAGTGGCGTGCCGGTAAAAGTGGCGAACGACCGCTATTACGGCCGGCTCGGAAACCTGGCGGCGGCCTGGTCGCCGGATTCGAAGTGGCTGAGCTACGTCACGCGGCTGCGCAATTACCTCGGAACAATTCAGGTGTACTCGCTGGCCGGCGGAACATCGACGCAGGTGACCGACGGCATGAGCGACGCCCGCGATCCAGTCTGGGACAAGGGCGGCAAGCACCTCTATTTTACGGCGTCGACGGATTCCGGGTCGTCGCTGCAGCCGGACATTCATGCGCTCGCCCGGGCGAGGACAGGCAGCGTCTACCTGATCGTGTTGAGCAAGGACGAGCCATCGCCGCTGGCGCCTGAAAGCGACGAGGAAAAACCGGCCGGGGAGAAAAAAGCGGACGAAAAAAAACCCGAGGTTACGAAAACCGAAGCGTCGGAAGCGGAAGGTGCGAAACCCGCCGGCAAGGAAAAGAAACCGCCGGATGTGAAGATCGATTTCGATAACATCCTGCAGCGGGTGCTGGCCCTGCCGATGCCGGCGCGACAGTACGTGGGCCTGCAGGCGGGCAAGGCCGGGACGCTGCTGGCACTCGAAGCGCCGCCCTCCGTTCCGGGTACTCCGGCTGGCGGAGTGACCGTGCACCGCTTTGACCTGAAACAGCGGCGCGCGGATGCGCCGCTGAGCGGTATGAGCTTTTTCCGCATGGCGGAAAACGGCGAGAAGATGCTGTACAGCCAAGGCCAGGGCGAAGCGGTGAAGTGGTTGATCGGGTCGCTGAAGCCCCTGCCGCCGCGGGATGCCCCGGCGCCCGCGATGCCACCGTCGGGATCCGGCGGGGCGAAGACGCTGAAGACCTCCGATCTCGAGGTGAAAATCAACCCGCGCGAAGAATGGCCGCAGATGTACCGGGAGGTCTGGCGCATCCAGCGCGAGATGTTTTACGACCCCGGACTGCACGGGGTAGACGCGGCAGCGGCGATGCAAAAATACGAGAAACACCTGGCCGGGCTCTCCTCGCGAGGTGACCTGAACTACCTCTTTCAGGAAATGATGGGCGAACTGAGCGTGGGCCACCTGAGTGCCGGCGGCGGCGAACAGCCCGAAGTGAAGACGGTGCAAACCGGGCTGCTCGGGGCGGACTATGAAGTCGCGGACGGCAGGTATCGTTTCAAGCGGATCTACAACGGCGAGAATTGGAACCCGACGACGCTGGCGCCGCTCACCCAGCCGGGCGTAAATGTCGCCGGCGGGGATTATCTGCTGGCGGTGGATGGGAGGAATGTCGCGGCGGGCGACAACCTCTTCAGCTTTTTCGAGGCGAAGGCCGGCAAGCAGGTGACGCTGCGGGTCGGAGCGAATTCCAGTGGCGATGGGGCGCGGGACGTACTGGTGGTGCCGGTGTCGTCGGAGTCGGGCTTGCGCACGCTGGCCTGGGTCGAGGACAACCGCCGCAAGGTGGACCGGGCGACGAACGGCCGCGTGGCGTACATCTACATGCCGGACACCTCGACGGGTGGCTACACGAACTTCAACCGCTATTTCTTCGCGCAGGTGGAGAAGGACGGCGCAATCATCGACGAGCGGTTCAACGCCGGCGGTGCGCTGGCGACGGATATCACGGAGATGCTGATGCGAAAACCCCTGAGCCGTGTGGCGACGCGCGACGGCGAGGATGAACTCCAACCCCAAGGGGCAATTTACGGCCCAAAGGTCATGGTGACAAACGAATTTGCCGGATCCGGCGGAGACGCGATGCCCTGGTATTTTCGGCGGGCCGGGGTCGGCCAGCTGGTGGGCAAGCGCACGTGGGGTGGATTGGTCGGGCGCGCCGGCGCGCCAGCGCTGATGGACGGTGGATTCGTGTTGTCGCCAAGTTCGGCGGTCTGGGATCCTTCGTCGTCGAAGTGGATTGCCGAAAACGTGGGGGTGGAACCCGACGTCGAGGTGGAACACGACCCCGCAGCTGTGCGGCAGGGACAGGATCCACAACTCGACAAGGCGATCGAGATCGTCATGGCGGAACTGGCCAAAAACCCCAAGGTGGAACCGAAACGGCCCGACTTTCCGAATTATCAACAGCCGGGAGGCCCGCCCACGCCAAACACCGCCAACGCGGTGCGACGATAGCTCGAAGATTCGCAACCCGGCACGGAGCCCGCAACGAAGGGAGGGCGGTTTCCCCACCGCCCAAATACGGTCGGCCGACGGTTCTTCTGCGGTTCGGCAACCGCCGTTCCTGGGCGAACGCTCAAAAACATCCGAAGGATGGGGCTGGCTCTCCGATCCGGAACGACGAGGCTCCGTCGTGGAGCGGGTACATTCCCGCGGGCAGGGTCTCAAACTTCCAAATTTCGGGCCCGCCGGTTTTCCATTGCGGGGCGGAGCCGCCCCCCTTCAATCGACCGTTTCCATCCTGCATGTATCTCAAGGCGCTCAAGCTGCACGGCTTTAAAAGCTTCGCGGATTCCACCACCCTGCAATTCGAACCCGGCGTCACGGCCGTCGTCGGTCCGAATGGCTGCGGCAAATCGAACATCGCGGATGCGATCCGCTGGGTGCTGGGCGAGCAAAGCGCCAAGGCCCTGCGCGGCGGCAAGATGCAGGACGTAATTTTTGAAGGCGCCGACACGCGCAAGGCGGCGCAGATCTGCGAAGTGTCGCTCCTGCTGACGGACTGCGAGAAGCAGCTGGGCAGCGAGTTTCACGAGATCGAAATCATGCGGCGGGTGCATCGCGACGGGCAGAGCGAGTACTCGTTCAACGGCCAGCTCTGCCGGTTGAAGGACATCCAGAAACTTTTCATGGACACCGGCGTGGGCCGGACGAGTTACTCCATCATGGCGCAGGGTCAGATTGATCAAATCCTGTCGTCCAAACCGGAGGAGCGCCGCGCGGTCTTCGAGGAGGCGGCGGGCATCACGAAGTACAAGTCGCAACGGCGGGAGGCGATGCAGAAGCTGGCGTTGACGGATCAAAATCTCGCGCGCGTGGCGGATGTCATCGGCGAGGTGGCGCGGCAGATCGGGAGCCTGCGCCGCCAGGCCTCGAAGGCGATGCGCTACAAGCGAATCAACCACCGTCTGCGTCACCTCGCGCTGGCGTGGAGCGGTTATCACCACGGGCAGCTCGCCGCGACGCTGGCCGAGCTGGAAGCGAAAGTCGGCACGTTGCGGGCGGCTGCGGATGAACGGCGGGTGAGTTTCGAGGGTCAGGAGGCCGCGTTGGCCGAAAGTCGCGCGCAGCGCAACCGGCTCAACCAGCGGGTGCAGGACGCGCAGCAGGCGGTGTACGACGTCCGCTCGCAAAAGGAGGCGGCGGAGAACGCCGCGAACCTTGCCCAAATCAAGCGCAGCGGGCTCGAGGATCGTCTCGCCTCGTCACGCAGCAATCTTGGCGAAGTTGAGATGCAGCTCCGCGAGGTCTCGGCGCAGGTGGACACGGGGGCGCAGGACAAGCAGCTGCAACTCGAGTTGCTGGGCGGCAGCGATGCGGTGTTCCAGCAACGCAACCGCGAGCAGGCCATCGTCGAGGGCGAATTGAGCCGGCTCGAACAGGACCTCAATCAGGCGAAGTTTCACCTGTTGCAGCTGGAGAGCACCGTGGCGCGCCTGCGGACCGACTGCTCGGGGTACGAGGTCGATCAGAAAACCAGTGTGCACAAGCACGACTCGCTCGCGCAGGAACTCGAGGGCGTGCGGCAGCAGCAGGCGGCCGCCGCCCAGCTCGCGGCGGAGACCGACGCACGCTGCGAGGAAGCGGCGGCGGAAAAATCCCGGGCCAACAGCGACACGCAGGCTGCGCAACAGACCCTCACCGGTCTCACGGGGGAATTTCGCGAGGCTCAGCGGAAGCTTCAGGAAATCGACCGGCATCTCGCCCAGCGCACGGCGCGACTGCGGCTGCTCCAGCAACTGCAAGAGCGATGGGAGGGCTTCGGGGAAGGGGCCAAGGCCATTCTCCAGGGGCGGCTCGACGCGGCGCTCGCGGGCGCGAAGATCACGCCCATCACCTACGGGCTCGCCGTGCAGCCCGAGTTCGGCAAAGCGGTGGAGGCCATTTTGGGCGCCGCGGCCGAGGCCATCAGCGTGAGTGATTTGGCGACGGCGAAACGAATCCTCGCCCAGCTCGAAGCGGAACAGATCGGCTCGGCGGTGCTGCGCGTGACGGAATTTGGCCTGCGGACCGAGGGCGCATTCGAACTGCCGGCCGGGCTGGTGCCGGCGGCCCAGGCGGTCGGGGACACCGATCCGGCGCATCCGGCGCTGGGCGTGCTGCGGGAATCCTACATCGCCGACGACCTCGGGGCGTTTCTCGAATTTTGGAAGGCCAACCCGGCATTTCCCTTTCTGGCGGTGGCGAGCCGCAAGGGCGATCTGGTGGACCGGCGCGGGCTGATTTACGGTGGACACCACAGCAGCAAGCGCGCGGCGCACAGCATCGTGCAGCGCGAGATCGACCTGCGCGAAACGGCGAAGTTGCTGGCCGACGACCAAAAGGCGCACGACGAACAGAAAGCCATCATTGATGGGCTCACGGCGCGACTCGCCGAGGCGGAGCTGACGATCGAGCAGTGCCGCGCGACCGTGCTCACGGCCACCCAGAATCTCGCGTCGGTGCAGGCGGAGCAGCGCAGCGCGCAGCGCAATGTGGCGGACATCGCCGGCCGGCTTGCGCGGATGGAGGGTGAGCTCGCCGCCCTTGAGCATGCGCGTAACGAGGCGCATGCGCGTTGGGAAAAAGCGCAGGTGGGTCTCACCGTGGCCGATACCGCCGCCGGAGCGCAGCGCGAAAAAATCCGCCAGCTCGAAACCCGCATCGTCGAGGTGCGCACCGACCGCGATGTGAAACGTGAAACCCTGGGCCAGGCCCGTCTCGAACTGGCCGAACGCCGCCAGAAGGTTGAAGTGATCGACCGCGGCCTGGGCGAGATGGAGCGTCGCCGGCAGCAGTTGAGCGAATTGCTCGTGCAGCGGCAGACGGAGATCGAGGCGTGGACCGAGCAGACGGTCGAACTCGAACGTGAGTCGGTCGGCCAGCGCTCGCGGGCGGCGCAGCTCGCGGAGACGTTCGGGGTGACCCAGGAGCAGGTCGAAAAGGTGCGCGTCGAACTGGTCGACGTGGAGCGGGGCATCAACGGGCTGGAATCAGCCCAGCACGCTGTGCGCGAGGAGTCGGAGTCGGCGCACGAGGAACTCAGTGCCCATGAGGTGAAACTGGCCGAGACCCGCCAGCGTGCGCAGTTTCTCGCGGAGGACATCCTGCGGGAGTTTCAAACCGCGGTTTCGATGATCGACTGGAAACAGCAGATCTGGCACTCCGACGACGAGCCCGAGGGAATCAAGCCGCTCGACCTGGATGACGATGACGACGAGACTGGCGCCGTGGGGCTCGCCGCCGCCGCCGCGCTGCCGGAGTCGGTGTCCGAACCGCGGCCCGATGCCGCCGCCACCCCGGCTCTCGCACCGAAACGCCGCCGGAAGAAGAAAGAAAAGGGTGAAGCCACGGCCGAGGACCTGCAGGCCCTGGAGTCCACCGATTGGGTGGCGCTGAAGGCGGAGGTTGAGGCGTTGCGCCAGCGGCTCAACAGCATGGGGGCGGTGAACCTTGTCGCAATCGAGGAATACGCGGAGCTGAAGCAGCGCCACGATTTTCTGGCCGCCCAGGTGAACGATCTGACCACGGCGAAGGCCGGGCTGATCAAGGCGATTGATGAGATCAACCAGACCTCGCTGCAGCAGTTTCAGGTGACGTTTGAGCAAATCCGCAAGAACTTCGAATACACCTTCCAGACCCTGTTCGGCGGCGGTCGCGCGCATCTGGATCTGATCCAGGCCGAGGATATCCTCGAGAGCGGCATTGAGATCGTGGCGCAGCCGCCCGGCACCAAACTCAAAGGCATCACGCTGCTGTCCGGCGGCCAAAAAACCCTCACGGCGGTCGCGTTGCTTTTCGCGCTCTACATGGTGAAGCCGTCGCCGTTCTGTCTGCTCGACGAACTCGACGCGCCCCTCGATGAATCGAACATCGGGCGCTTTACGGATCTGTTGAAGAAATTCGTGAACGAGTCGCAGTTCATCATCATCACCCACAACAAGCGCACGGTCTCGGCGGCGCAGGCCATCTATGGGGTCACCATGGAGGAGCGCGGCGTGTCGAAGACCGTTTCGATGCGGTTCAACCAGGAACGCGGTGAGCCCGAATCGCACGCGCCGAATCTGGCGGAGTCCGTTCGCGGAGCCCGGGCGACCGTCGAGGCGACGGCGCCGGTGAACGTTCCGCCGTCGGTTTGATGCCAGGCCGGCCCGTCAAGTTCATCTGGGGTGCTTCAGAGGTCATCCGCGGCCGGTGGATTCTCGGCCTCATTGGCTTTTATGAACGTCGGAAGGGGGGGCTGGAAGGTGGCATTGCGATCAGCGTGCGCGGCGTGCTGGCCTGGAGTTGCGTGATGGCGGTGGTGGGGTGGGTGGCGCTGGCGACGGCGGGTTTCTGGATTTGGCAGCGCAACCCGTATACTCTGCTCACCTATTCCGACGCGCTGTGTTATCCATTCCGACGGGCCGCGATTACGGGAAAGCAGGGACAGGCCTTCAACGCGCAGGGATTGGACCTGTGGCGCGCCCAGAAGTGGCAGGAGTCGGGCAATCTCCTGCAGCTCGGTCTGGCGCGGTTTCCCGGCGATGATCGCGCCCGTCTCACGCTGGCGAAATATTACCAGCTGACGAATCAACGGTCGTTGGCGGTGCAGACCCTGACCGAGGTGCTGGCGGACGACTATCCGGGACGGGCGTATCTGGAACTTTTGTTCAACCTGAGCAGTTTGGGAGAGGATTTTGAGGGGATCGCGGAGATTTGTGCCCGATTCTTGCCCGCGGTGAGGCGTGATGGTTTCACGGCAGATTACCGTTGGTTGGTCGACCAGCGCTATGCGGCGTTGTCTGCCGCGGAACGGCCCGCGGAGGCGCTCGCTCTCGTTCTGGCGGAGGCGGAAAATGACGACGACATCCGGGTGGAGCGCCGGGTCATGTCGTTACTGGCCCTGAATCGCGAGGTGGAGGCGATCGGGGTGCTGGCGGAGTGGCGGCGCCGGCCTGGGGCGGACTTGAAGGTTGTTTCCCGACTGGAGGTGCGCGTCTTTCGCGAAGTCGGGCGGTATGACGAGATGGAACGCTCGCTGGCCGAATTGCGCGAGCGCTGCGTGGCCGAGCCCGCGCCGCTCGTTCAGGCGGTCGTGCAGCAGGCCCTGGCCGGGCGGGAGGCCGCGGCGAGCGCGGCGCTGGCCGACTTTATTTTTCGTTTCGGCGGGTTCGTCGAAAACCTGCTGTTGGTGGCCGCGCCGCTCGCCGAGACTGGCAACCTTCCACTGCTGGAGCAATGTGTTCAGGCAGCGCGCGCGCGCGGGTACCCTTTGACGCGATTCCAAATTCTGCTGATGCAGACTCACCTGGGTCGTGGCGAATGGGACGCCGCGGGACGGGTTCTCGACGCGCTACCGCCCGTGGTGGGCCCGGGGATGGCGGCGACGACGAAGGAGCGGGAGTGGTGGCACCTCGTGATCGAGGCCGCCCGCAGCCCGGCCGAAAACCCATCACGCGCACTGGTGGAGTTCTTGCGCGGGGGACCCTGGCCGGTGCAGGTTTACCGTTTGACCGTGACGGCGATGTTGCGCGCCGGGCGGGTTGAGGCGGCTCGTGACGTGCTTGATCGGGCGGTCCCAGCGTTTCCCGCGAGCAAATGGCTGCAGGCCACGGCCGCCGAGGTGAAGTTGCGGTTGATGGCGCGCGCACCTGCGCTGCCGGCGGAGTCGGGAGAGGCCGCCGCCCGGGTCGCGGCGGAGACCGTTTTCGCCCAGCGGCTCGAGTACTTGCTGCGGATGAAGAATTGGGCGGAATCGGCGCGGCACATCGCCCAAAGCCAGGCCCTGCGTCCGGCGCCGGCCTGGCTCGAGAGCTGCGAGCCATTGATTTTACTGGCGCAGGTGCGAATGGCGCAGGCGCAGGAGGATTTCGCGGGAATGACCGGGGCGGCGCGTCTGTTTCTCAACGGTGAGATGGTGCGCTCCCGGGAACTGCTCGAAGTGGCACGGGAGTTTTTTGCGGCCGGCGACGGGCCGGGAGCGATCGCGCTGGCCCGTGAGATTGGGTGGAAGACGCCCGACTACGCGCCGGCGGGACGTGCGCTGCGAGAGTGGAGCCCGACGGAGATGGAGCGCGCGGCCAAGCCGGAACTGGGCGGAACCGAAAACCTGCTGGCCCGACTGCGCGCGGGTCAGCGGGAAGGGGACGCGCCCGGGTTGCGGGCGACGGCGCGCCTGCTCCTGACCGGCGATCAGGCTCGGGCCGAGGTGGTGCTGGCCCTGGCGCGCGAATGGTCGGTCACCGGAGACAAAGCCTCGGCGGAGCTCTTGGTGGGGGAAATTTTACGCCGGCACGAGGACTTCCCGCCGGCCCGCCGGTTGCAGCGCGAGCTTAACCCGGCCGGGGCGGGGAAGCGATAGGCTACAGGATCAGATCCGGCGGCACGTTGGAGAGCGCCTCCTCGATCGTGGTGAGGCCCATTTTCACCTTGAGCATCGAGTCCTGGTGCAGGGTCTTCATGCCGTTCTTCATCGCGATGCGCTTGAGTTCGGCGACCTCCACCTCCTTGTTGATGCCCTCGGTCAGCCCCTCGCTGTTCGTCATCAATTCGTGGATACCGACGCGGCCCTTGTAGCCGGTGCCGCTGCACGTCGGGCAGCCCTGCGGGTTGGCCTTGAAGGCCTGCCCCGTCCAGCCGTCGAGCGCCTTGGCCATGATGCTCTTCTCCCGGTCAGCCGGCTCGTAGGGCATCTTGCAGTTCTTGCAGACGCGGCGGAGCAGGCGCTGGGCGCAGACGCAGACGAGCGAGGCGGAAATGTTGAACGGTTCGATGCCCATCTCCCCCATGCGCGAAACCGTGGAGGGGGCGTCGTTGGTGTGCAGCGTCGACACGAGCAAATGGCCGGTGAGCGCCGCCTCGCAGGCGATCTGCGCGGTTTCCTTGTCGCGAATTTCGCCGACGAGGATGATGTCGGGGTCCATGCGGAGGTAGCAACGCAGCGCCCGCTCAAACGTGAGGCCGATCGCGCGGCTCATCTGCATCTGGTTGATGCCGGCGAGCGTGTATTCGATGGGGTCCTCCGCCGTCTGAATGTTGACGTCCGGTGTGTTCACTTCGCCCAGGGCGGAGTAGAGGGTCATCGACTTGCCCGAGCCGGTGGGGCCGCAATGCAGAATCATGCCATACGGCATGCGGATGCATTCGCGGTAGCGGGCGAGATTCTCCTCCGAGAAGCCCAGCGCCGGCAGCGGCAGCGTGCTCTTCGTCTTGTCGAGAATACGCATGACGACCTTCTCGCCATGGTTCATCGGGCCCGTCGCCACGCGCAGATCGATGTCGATGTTCTTCTTCGTGTACTTCTTGAACACGATGCGTCCGTCCTGCGGCAACCGGCGCTCGGAGATGTCCAGATTGCACATGATCTTCAGGCGCGTGACCATCGAGTTGGCGACCTGCTTGGGGAGCCGGAGTTTTTCCTGGCACAGACCGTCGATCCGGTAGCGCACGACCAGATCTTTTTCCATCGGCTCGATGTGGATATCCGACGCGCCGGACACATACGCATCCTCGATGATCCGGTTGGTGAGCTGGACGATCGGCGCGGATTCCTCGTTCTCGAGGTCGGCGGCGCTGACCGCGCCGGTGGGGCCATCGGCGCTGTAGACGCTGCTGATGACGTCCGCGACCGCCCCGATGTCGACCTCGTCGGCCGTCGCCGGTCCGGCCTTGGAGTCCTTGAAAAACTTTTTCAGCATCGCCTCGAACAGGGTGGCGGAGACGACGCTCACCTCTTCGATCGCCATCTCCGTCGCCTGGGAAAACGCCTCGCGTTTCGCGTAGTCGAGGGGGTTGGTCATCAGCACGGCGACCGAGTTCGGGCTCATCCGCTTATGCGGGAAGATGCCTTCGCGACGGATGATCGCATCGCCGGTGACCTCGATCAGCTTGTCGTCGATCTCGATCTCTTCGATTTTGGTGACGAGCGGGAGATCGGTGAGTTTCGAGACGAAGCGTGCGGTGTCCTCCGCGTTCGGCACAAACTTCGGATCCACCATGCGGTGGATGAGGGTCGCGGAATATTCCGCGACTTCCTTCAGCAGCGTGAGGTCCTTTTCGGTGAATTCGCCGTCAGTGCCGGCGGCGAGTTCCTTGTTCAGCACCTGGATGGCCCCCAGGGTGATGGTGCTCTTCAGCGCGACGGTGAGCATCGAACGCACCTCAAAGCCCGTGGTCTGCGTCATCGACGCCATGAACGGCGCCTGGCTCTCCGAGTTGCGGAAAAACACCGGCTCGCCCGATTCGACAACCTTGCCGACGATGCCCTTGCCGATTGGAACCTTCAGGGTGAGCAGCTTGGCGGCGGTTTCGGCAAATTTCTTTTCCTTCGCCGCGTCACCCGCCCAGAGCGTCGGCGAATAATAGACCTGCTTGAAGACAATGTCGTTTCCCTCCACGAGATAAAACGTCATCGACTGCGCCTGCAATGCCTCGACGACCTTGGCCGCCGTCAGTTGGATCACCGAGGTCACATCCTCCCGGCTCGGAGCCGGTTTCGAGATTACCTTGATGAGCAGTGACCGGCGAAGAGTGCCGGCAATGGATGAGGTGGCCATGGAGAAAATCAACAGCGTGGGGTCGGCTGCGGGATTGTCAAAGCCGGTCCGACGTGCCGCAATGGGAACACTACTCCCGGGCCTCGTGGTGACCAGCCATGATGCTGAGAGCCAAATCACATGCTGCGCCGGTTGCTGAGTCTATTTCGGCGGGATCAGGAGCCGGACGCCGGGGCGTACGGCGAGCGGCTGGCGGCCGACTGGCTGAAACGGGAGCGCGGTTTTGCCCTTGTCGCCCGCAACTGGCGGAGCCCACGCGACCGCCGCGATGAACTCGACCTCGTCTGCCGGGATCGAGAGGTGCTGGTGTTTGTCGAGGTGAAGGCCCGGGCGGCCGATGCCCGGGTGTCAGGCTTCCACGCGGTGGACCGGCGCAAAAAGCGCGTGCTGCGCCGGGTCATAACCGACTATCTGGCCAGATTGACGGAGAAGCCCCGGACGATTCGCTTTGATGTGGTCGAGATTTCCCTGTCCGGCGGACCGGGGACGCCGCCGGAAATCCGGCACTATGAGAACGTGCCGTTGTTTTCGAAGTATTTTCGTGCGTAACGCCCGCCATTTCCCTTGCCGCCCGCCAGTTCCGGCCGGACAACAGCCCTGATCATGGCCGATTCTCCGCGTCATCCCTTCCTGCACGGGCTCAGCAAGCATCGCGGCGCACCACCGACCGTGGTGGTCATCTTTGGCGCCTCCGGTGATCTCACCGCGCGCAAGCTGCTCCCGGCGGTCTACAACCTCAGTCACGACAACCTGCTGCCGGCCGATTTTTTCCTGGTGGGCTACGGTCGCAAGCCGATCCCGGACGATGAATTTCGCACCCTCGCCGCCGGGGCGATCAAGGAATTTTCGCGGCGGGAGCCCGACCCGGGAGTTTGGGACCGGGTGGCGGCGCACACGAGTTACGTCGCGGGCGGTTACGACGACCGGGCGGCGTTCAATCGCCTGGCCGCCCACCTGGACGACCTCGAGCGCAAGCTCGGGCGGGACCTGCAGCGCCTGTTCTACATTTCGACCCCGCCCTCGGTGTTTGCGCCGATCATCCTGAATCTGGGCGCCAGCGGGCTCGCGGCCCGGCACGCGGGCACCCCGCAGCATTCCAAGGTGATCATCGAGAAACCCTTCGGCAAGGATCTGGCGTCGGCCCGCGAGCTGAATGCCACGCTCCGCTCCGTCCTGGCCGAACACCAGGTGTATCGGATTGACCACTACCTGGGCAAGGAAACCGTTCAGAACCTCTTGGTTTTCCGCTACGGCAACT
>SXSC01000333.1 GCA_005792355.1 Opitutaceae bacterium | reverse complement strand
TATCTGCGCTACCAGAATCGCCGCCCCGACTACGTGACGGCGTGGTGGAATGTCGTCGACTGGGATGCCGCGGAAAAGAATTACGCGGCCGCAATCGCGTAGGCCACCTTCAGCCCGGCTACGGCGTCCAGACACTGCCCTGCAGCGCGGCGGAGTCCACGCCGCCGAGGCGGGTGCTGTTGCCCGTCTCGGTATCCAAAATGCAGAGATAACTCGTGGTGCGATCGCGCGCGGTGTAGACGAGGTGCCGGCCATCGGCGAGCCAGGAGGGTTCGACTCCGTCGAAACCGGCCTTCGACACCACCTTGCCAACGCCCGTGGACAAAGCGAACACCGCGATCTGATACTGCCGGCCGACGCGCACGGTGCAGGCGATCTTGTTGCGGTCCGTCGTGCTCCAATCGGGCTCCGCGGCATAGGTGCTCACGCCCATGGCCAAACGCCGGGGCGCGCCGCCGGCAGCCGCCATCACATACAATTGCGGCCCGGGCTCCATCGCGAAGACCAGCTGGCTGCCATCGGGCGACCAGCACGGCGAGGACTTCACCGTATCCGAACGGGTCTTACGCGACGGCTGCCGGCCCTGCGCATCGGTCACATAAATTTCCGGCGAGCCCTCGCCGGACATGATCATCGCAATCTGCCGGCCGTTGGGGCTGAAATGCGCGCCGCTGTTGGTCCCACGAAAGCTGATGAGCGTCTCGCGCGCCCCGGTGGTGACGTTGGAAGCAAAGATGTCGGGCGCCCCCGAGCGAAAATAGCTGGTATAAATCACCCGCGTGCCATCCGGAGCCCAGCGGGGGGTGAGGACATGCGCGCCATCGCGGGTCAACTGCTTCGCCTCGCCCAGAAAGAGATCGGAGACGTAGACCTCGCTGCGTCCCGTGCGCTTGGAAACAAACGTGAGACGTCCGGTGAAGAAGCCCCGCAACCCGAGCCCACTGGTCTGCGCCACGACCACATCCGCGGCACGCAACAAGGCATGCCGGAGCGTGCTGCCGGTCACGGTTTCGGAATGCACCGGCGCCGCCGCCGCACCTTTGGCGATCTCGACCCGCACCTGATTCGCGCCGACCGCGGTGAAATTCACCCCGTACGCCTGACCGCCCCCCACCAGCCGATAGCGCCCATGCGCGTTGAACGCCGTCTGGGCCAGCGACTGCAATGCGGCGGTGCTGCCGGTGACGCGCAGGGCAATCGCGGCGTTGGCGAGATCAACGCGGACCTCGCCGATGTTCCGAGTGCCTTGGGCCCGCAGCGGCGTCAACGTGGCAGCAAGACCGAGCAGCAGCAGGAAACGGGGAAAAATATGCATGAGAGGCGAAGGAGGACGCGAATCGCGTGACCGGGGCATTTCTATTTGCGCCACGACGCTTCATAACAACTCTTATTTGCACACAATCTCCCACCATCGTGACGTCCGACGAAATCAAAGCCCACCTCAAACAAGTAAAGTACCCCGGTTTCAGCCGCGACATCGTCTCGTTTGGACTGGTGCGCGCGGCGGGCTTTTTCGATGGCACCGTCAAGGTCTCACTGGCGCTGGCCAGCAGCGATCCGAAGATTCCCCTGCAGGTAAAGACCGAGGTGGAAAACGTCCTGCGCGGCCTGCCGGGCGTGAAAGACCTCCTCGTGGAAATCGCCGTTTCACCCGCGAAGTCTCCCCCGGCTGGCTCCCCGGCCGCCGCCACGGGTGGAAACCTCGGCGGCAATGGCGGCGCCCCCAAGGCCATCCGACATTCGGTCGCAGTTGCTTCCGGCAAGGGTGGCGTCGGCAAGAGTACCTTTGCCGTCAATCTGGCCTGCGCGGCCGCCCAGGTGCTCACCTTCCAGGGCCGCCCCGGACGCGTGGGCCTGATGGATTGCGATATCTACGGTCCCAGTGTGCCCCTGATGATGGGTCTGAGCGGCCGGCCCGAGGTCGAGGGCGACGGAGCCGGCGCGATGCTGGTACCGATGGAGCGGCACGGCGTAAAAGTGATGAGCATGGGGTTTCTGGTGGATGACAACACTCCGGTCGTCTGGCGCGGTCCCATGATCATGAAGACCATCCAACAGTTCGTGCAAAACGTGAAATGGGGCGAATTGGATTTGTTGCTGGTGGATCTGCCTCCGGGCACCGGTGACGCCCAGCTCTCGCTCGTCCAAACCCTTCCGCTGGATGGCGCGGTACTGGTCACAACCCCGCAGGCCGCCGCGACCAACGTCGCGCGCAAGGGGGGGTTGATGTTTCAAAAAGTAAACGTCCCGCTACTGGGCGTCGCGGAGAACATGAGTTACTTTATCGACCCGGCGGGCATCCGCCATGCGCTGTTTGGCTCCGGTGGTGGCATCGCGACCGCGGAGAAACTGGGCACCATCCTCCTCGGTCAGGTGCCTTTGATTCCGGAGATTCGAGCCGGGGGCGACGCCGGGATGCCAATCGTGGTGTCGGCGCCGCAAAGTCTCGCGGCAAATGTCTTCCGCGAAATTGCCGAAACCCTCCTGGCGCGGGTCAACCTGCCAGCCAGGTCGGTTGGGTGACATTTCGGCCACACCGAAGGCATTGACACGTCCGCCCCGCGTTGGTCTTATTTTTCACCGCGATACATGCCTCAACCTGTTCAAGAGCCTTCGACGTCCCGCGATTTCGTCAAACAATCGAGTCTCTACCAGGAGTTCCTCGCCGAGCGGGAGGAGATCTTGAAACACAAGTGGATCGAATCGGAGCGCCTGGGTTACGATATTGGCTTCGAACGCGCGTTGCTCGACTGGATCCGAAAGCATCGTGAGAGTTGGCGCGCCGCCCGGCGCCACCACCATCCGGGGCCAACGCCAAATTCCGCCACTCCGTTTCCGACGCACCGAGCCGAAAAGTCAGCCGGTTAGGATTCTGTCGGGCGGTGAGTTTGATCCGCGCCGTCGATCGTCGGTCAGCACCCATTCGGATTATCCGGCTCCGATGATTGGCCGGGCGACGCTGCGCGGCGCAAGCACAAGGGACAACTGGATTTCCTGATCGCGCGGCGGGTTGGAAGCGGAACGATGAAAACAAAAAAACCGGGCACAGAGCCCGGTTTGTCGGCGGTTCCCGGACGCTTCTCGCGTCCGGCCCATCCGGCTTACTTGATTTCTTTGTGGAGCGTGTGCCGTTTGAGAAACGGGTTGTACTTCTTCTTCTCGATGCGCTCCGTCACGGTCTTCTTGTTGCGAAACGTGAGGTAACGAGAGGCCGGCTTTCCCTCTTTTTTGGCTTCAGTGCACTCTAAGGTTACTTGTTCTTGCATGGTTGTAAATGGATTGAAGGATCAGAGGAAAGGAGCGGGTCCGGTGGGTGCAACCACAAATTCAGGGCGACTGCGCCGGCGGGACCGCCGCCTTCGGACGAGTAAAAACCACGTTCGTCAGATCGGGATTCGGCTCAATTCGACTGATCTTGGTCTGCTGTGTCGCCTTGCCGTCCACCGCGAGCGTGATGGTGAACGGGAACAGGACCCCGTCCACCGGTCGGTAATCCTCGTAGTGCGTGACCAGCTGGACTTTTCGCCCTCCCGCGCTCTCCCGGTGCTCGACGCGCTTTACGATCACAAAAGTCTCCTCATCGAGGAGCAAAGAGAAGGTCGCGGATAACTTGTGGGTCACCAAGACACGCAGCAGTTTTCTGCCGTCCACCATTATTTCGCCGGCATAGTCCAGTGTATAACCGCGCGATTCCCGCGCCACGAGAGGATCATCGTACTCGGCATCGGCCACAAAGGTCCTCGCCGTCGCCGCATTCATCTCCCGGTATTTGGGCGGCCAGGTACCCGTGTCAAATTCCCAAGCCGGCTCCGCACCGTCCGTCGCCTGCACCAATGTCCGCCCACCCGCGTCGGTTTCAACCCTGACGCGCGCCGGCCGCGCCGCAGTCATGGTGAACCGCATCTGCTTCTTCCCCGTCGCGACGTGGCCGGTGGCCCGCAGCGACTTGAGCGCTTCGATCCGCTTCAGGCCACCCATGGCCTCGATGTGGATCTGCGCGATCTCCTCGGCGCGATCGGCCCGGAGGGTGGAAACGGAAATCACAAGGGAAAGGACTGCTGCCAGGCGTCGCATCCCGGCACGCTGCACCACGCCGGGCGCCAGGACAAGCCCGGCGGCAGGCCAGCGCATGCTTTGCGGTTGTTGTGGGGCCCCCGGCCGCTCATAGAACGCGGACAAACGAGTGCCCGGCGAATTCATCCGCATCTTTTCCGACCTGCATTTCGGTGACCGCGCCAGCCGGGTGCATCGGCTCGCCCAGCTCCGGCCCTTGCTCGACGGTGTAACGCACGTGGTCTTGAACGGCGACACCTTGGATACGCGCCCGGGTCCGGCGCCCACCCACACCGCCGAATGCCGCGCCGCGATTGCACGCTTCTTCGCTGATCGCGTGCCCGCGACCACTTTCATCACCGGGAACCACGACGCCAATTTTTCCCCGCAGCATTACCTCGACCTCGGCGCCGGGGCGGTGTTTGCCTTTCACGGGGATGTTCTTTTCGAAAATATCGTGCCTTGGAGCCGCGACTCCCGGCTGGCGGGCCGGCGCATCGCCGCGGAGCTGGCTCGTCTGCCCGTGACCCAACGCCACGATCTGGATCACCGGCTGGCGGTCTTCCGACGCGTGGCCCACTCCATTCCTCAGCGGCACCAGTCGGAGCGGGACCGTCTGCGCTACCTGCTCCGCTACCTGGCCGACAGCGTGTGGCCGCCCCATCGAACCCTGTTGATCCTGCGCGCGTGGCAGGTCCTGCCGGCCCGGGCGGCGGATTTCGCCCGACGGCACCGACCTCGGGCGCGCTTCGTCCTGGTCGGCCACACCCATCGGCCGGGCATCTGGCATCCGCCCGACGGGGCCTGCGTGATCAATACCGGCTCGTTTTCGCTCCCGCTCGGCGCGTACGCGGTCGACCTTGCAGACGGGCGGCTCGCGGTGCGTCAGATCGAACAAACGGGCGGCGAGTTCCGACCCGGGCGTGTCTTGGCTGAGTTTCCGCTCGCCGCCACGTGACGTTTCGCCGACACACAGGCCATGAGCATTGAGTTCGGTTGGTGGAACAAAGACGCGGACGGCCGAAAATACCAGGTTAACGCCGTCGTCCACGGCGGTAACATCGAGTGGACGCGGCATCAGGGCCATCACACGCCCTGGGAAGAACACGTGCCCAACGATGAAGATCGGGAACGGCTGATCTACGAGGCAGAGAAGCGGGTCCCCCGGCGTCTGATCAGCCAAAAGCAATTTGAAGAGATCAAGCGCCTGAGCGAAAATATCGGAGCGGGCGGGTTGTCAGGCCGGCGTTTCCGATCGTCACCCGAATTTTAGCCGCTCGGCCACGAGGGGCCAGATCAGTTTGAAGGATGGACAATAACTCGCGGGAACGCCCGCGACCCGGGCCGTGACCTCCGCCGGCGCGACCCATTCACCATACTGGATTTCCGACGGTTCAATCGCAATCGCCCCGTCGTAGCGCAGGCGGTAGACCCACACAAATTCCCAGCCCGTCGGCTCGCACGCCTCGACGCGAAACCAGCGGACCGGCGCCTCTCCGGGGCTGAGCCGCACGCCGATTTCCTCCGCCAGCTCGCGCCCCGCCGCCTGATCGTAGTCCTCGCCGGCCTCCAGGTGCCCGGAACACGAGGAGTCCCAGAGGCCCGGCGAGAGATCCTTGAGCATCGAACGCTTTTGCAGAAATACCCGGCCCGACGCGTCGAAAACCATTACGTGCACCGCCCGGTGCCAGAGCCCGGTGGCATGCACCTCGCGACGGGTCGCGCGGCGAATCACTTCGTCGCGCTCGTTCACGACATCGAAACATTCCTCGTTGGTCTGGCTCATGCCCCAAATCAGATGCGCCAATTCACGTCGTTCAAGCAGTTTGGCTTTGTCATCGCTGTCGCTTCGTGCCCTTTCGTCTCTCCCCACGGGAAAACACCATGCCGAAAATCGAGGTCAACAAGGTCGCTGAAATCCTAAAGAAGAACGATATTTCTCCCGCCATCCTGCGGCGGATCGTCGAGGAGATGAACCTCGCGGTGCAGCCCGACCCGGGGGAGGAAGACAAGCCACCGGCCGTGAAAAAGCAGTTCGTGATCCTGGTGAGTGATCCGGACGGCAGGTTGCCCAAACACGACTTTGTCGGCTGGGTGCTGCAGATTCCGGAAAACGAAAGTGTCGTCACGACAACCGATCGCATTTTTCGCAGCGCCTACGATTTCAACACGACCAAGAAGGGCCGGCTGCTGCCGGTCAAGACCGTCGGCGAAGCGATCGAAAACGTGCCCGCGAAGTTCTTCAAGGAGGCCGACGTCTGGGTGAAGTCCAAGACTCCCGTCCTCATGCTGAAAACCGACAACGAGATTCCAAAAGAGTGAAGCCGGTGGGCAGCCCGGTGCTCCACCGCGGCAACCGGGCAGCCGGCGGCAACCCGGCTACAGGCCGAATTTCTCAGCCTTAAATCCCCGGGCCCGAAGCGCCCCGGCCAGCGCCCGCACGTCGAGCTTGGCGCCCGGCTTGATCCCGTTGGCCCGATACCACCCTTGGTTCGTCTCCAGAGCAAAGCGCAGCTCCTTGCTGTGGGAGGCGACCGTGTTCTCGTCAAACGGGTGCATCGCGAGAACTTCCACGAGCGTTCCGTCGCTCGTGAAAAACCCGATGTCAAGCGGGGTGGGCGTGTTTCGCATCCAAAAGGTCATCTGCTGCACCTTATCGTAAACGAAAATCATCCCGTCATCCCGCCCCAGATCCCGCCGATCCATCAAGCCACGCTGCATTTCCTCGGAGCGCACGGCGAGTTGCATCCGCACGGTGGCATCCCCCACCTTGATCGGGAAGAAGTCCCGGACCGTCTTGGGTGCGCCGCTTGCCGCGGCGGTGGTGGTGGGGCCGGCGGGCTTTTCTTTCGCGCAGGCCACCAACCCGGCGGCCAGCAAGATCGTCGCCATGGCCGCCCGCGAAACCGGATTTGCATTTTTCATACCATCGGTGGCTAATGCCCGCCGCGCGCAACTCAACCACACTCTTCCGTGATCAAAAGAAATCCGCCGCCGCCCCTCCTCTACGCCGACACCGAACGCAGCTCCGACGCGCTCTATTTCGGCCGCGTCGGCGTGCCCGATCCTTTCGTGGCCTTTGGCCTGCGGGGAAAGAAATACGCGGTCGTCAGCGCGCTGGAGTTCGGTCGCGTCAAGCAGACGTCAGCCTTCGACATCGTACTGCCGCTCGAGGCCTACCTGAAACGCGCCCGCGAACTCTGGCCACAACGCAAGCCCGCCGCCGCCGAGGTGATTTTTCTGCTCGCCAAGGATTTCCAGCAAACGCGCTTTACGGTGCCGGAAGATTTTCCGGCCGGCATCTACGAGAAGCTCTTCGAGCTCGGCCTCGATCTCGAGGTCGCCGACGGCGCCCTCTTCCCCGCCCGGGAGATCAAGACGCCCGCCGAAGCCGCCGCCATCCGCGCCGGCAACCGCCTCAGCGCGATCGGCTTCGCCACCGCCGAGCGCATCCTGCGCGCGAGCCGGGTGCGTGGCCGCGCCCTGGTGCACCGCGGCAAAATCGTCACCAGCGAGCTGCTCAAGTTTGCCGTCGAGGTCTCCATCCTCGAGGCCGGCGGAGTTTCCTCGAACACCATCATCGCCGGCGGCGACCAGGCCTGCGACCCTCATGAACGCGGTTCCGGCCCCCTCCGCGCCCACGAGTTGATTATCATCGATATTTTCCCGCGGGTGACCGCCACCGGCTATTACGGCGACATGACACGGACATTCCTCCGCGGCCGGGCCAGCGACGCCCAGCACCGCCTGGTCGCCGCGGTGCGGGCCGCGCAGCGCGGGGCCCTCAAGCTGATCCGCGCGGGCGTCAACGGCCGCGCCGTCCACCAGCTGTGCGTCGATACCTTTACGGCGCACGGCTTCGAGACGAAAAATACCGCCAAGGGCTCGGTCGGATTTTTCCACGGCACCGGTCACGGCCTTGGGCTCGCGGTCCATGAACCGCCGCGCATGAGTCCCACAGTTGATTACCGGCTCAAGAAAAATTCCGTCGTCACCGTCGAACCCGGCTTGTATTATCCCGGGCTCGGCGGCTGCCGCATCGAGGACGTCGTGCAGGTCACCTCCGGCGCGCCCAAGCTGCTCTCGCGCTACCACTATGACTGGGAAATTCGCTGACCCATGAAAGGCCTCCCTGCTCTCCTTAAAAAAGTCTCCCGCCTGCGGATTCTCGTCGTCGGCGATCTCATGCTCGATCGCTACATCTGGGGTGATGCCACCCGGATTTCGCCGGAGGCGCCGGTGCCGGTGATCGACATCGACCGCGAAACCTGGACAGCGGGCGGCGCGGGAAACGTCGCACTCAATATCGCCTCTCTTGGGGCGCGCTGCACTGTCGCCGGGTATGTTGGCCGGGATGAGGCCGGGAAAAAACTCGCCACCGCCCTGGGGGAAAAGAGGATCGCCACCATCGCCACACCGGGGTCGAGCCAGACCATCATGAAGACGCGCGTGATGGTGCAGCACCAGCAGCTCTGTCGCCTCGATCGCGAGTCACCTCCCGCGGACTATCGCGTCTCGGCGAACCAGGCGGAGGCGCTCCTCTCCGCGGAAATCAAGGCCTGCGACGCCGTCGTCTTGTCCGACTACGCCAAAGGCCTGTTGACCGACGAACTGGTGGCCCGCGTGGCAATGCTCGCCCGCACCGCCGGCAAGTTCGTCGCCCTTGATCCGAAGCCCAAGCGCAAACTTGCCTTCCACGGCCTGGATCTGATCACGCCCAACAAACGTGAATCACTGCACCTGGCCGGCATCGAACTGCCGCCGCACACACCCTTCCCCGCCGCCGAGGTATGCGCCCGGCTGCACCAGATTTACGCCACGAAACATCTCGTGATCACGCTGGGCGAGGAAGGCATGCTCCTCAGTTCCCACGGGAAGATCCTGAAAACGATCCCGACCGCCGCGCGCGAAGTTTACGATGTCTCGGGCGCCGGCGACACCGCGCTTGCCGCGCTCGTGCTGGCGCTCGCGGCCCGCGCGGATCTCGTGACCGCCGCGCACTTCGCCAACGCCGCCGCCGGCGTCGTCGTGGGCAAGCTGGGCACCGCCACGGTCACCCCGGCGGAGCTCAAGGCCTACATCGCGCACGAAGCGTGATCTTTCGGTCAACATGTCCAAAGCCCTCTTCCTCGACCGCGACGGCACGCTCATCATCGACAAAGTGTACCTCGCCGATCCGGCCGGCGTGGAACTGATCCCCGGCACCGTCGCCGCGCTGCACCGCGTGCGCGGCCTCGGCTTCAAACTCTTCCTCTTCACCAACCAATCCGGCATCGGCCGCGGGCTGCACAGCCTCGACGACACGCTCCGCGTCAACGCGCGCCTGGAGGAGATGCTCGGCCTGCCCCGCCCGATCTTCGCCGACACCTGCATCGCGCCCGAGGCGACGGGCCAGCCCGTCGTCTATCGCAAACCGTCGCCGCGTTTTATTCTGGAAAAGCTGGCCGAACATCAACTCGACCCGAAGCAGTGCTGGATGGTCGGCGATTCCTCGGCGGACATCGGCGCGGGCCTGGGCGCGAAAATCAATGTCGCCGCGCTCCGGACCGGCAAAGTCGATCCGCTCACTCTGCCCGAGGTCGCCGCGCGGCACGTGCCGGTGTTTGAGAACTTCGCCGCCTTTGCCGCGACGTTGCGCTAGAGCATGCCCGAGCTCGCCGAGGCCGAATTCTTCCGCAAGCGCTGGCACCTCGCGGCGCACGGCGCGAAGATCCTGCGCGTGCATTCCCATGCGCGCGCGAACATCTTTCGCGGCACCAGGATCACCGCGTTGCACCGCGCGCTGACCCGCTCCCGTTTCGTCGCCTCCGAAACGCGGGCCAAACAAATCCTGGTCCGGTTCAGCGGCGATGGCTGGCTCGGCATCCATCTCGGGATGAGCGGCGAGTTGCGCGTCGAGCCCGGCGGATACGCGCCGCAAAAGCACGATCACTTGGTGCTCGCGACGGCACAACGCGCGCTCGTGTTCACCGACCCACGGATGTTTGGCCGCGTGCAATTCCACCGCGGCGCTCTGCCGCCGCCGTGGTGGACGAAAATCGCGCCGGCGATCCTCTCCGCCGCGTTCACGGTCGAAGCCGTCGCCGCGTTTCTCCGTCGCCGCGCCCGCGCACGGATTAAGGGGGTGCTTTTGCTGCAGGAGCGGTTTCCCGGCATCGGCAATTGGATGGCCGACGAAATCCTCTGGCGGTCGGCGATTCACCCGGCACGCCGTGCCGGGTCGCTCCAGCCGGCCGAGGTTCGCACGCTGTGGCGGGAGTGCCGCCGCGTCTGCCGGATGGCCCTGTGCTCCATCGCCGGCATCGGAAACCGGCTTCCGCCCAACCTCAACGCCGGGATTCCCCGATCCTGGCTCTTCCTCCACCGCTGGCGTCCGGGCGGACGCTGCCCCAAGACTGGAAAGCCACTCGCGCACGCCACGGTCGGCGGGCGTACGACCTGTTGGTCTCCGGCCCGACAGAAGTTGCGATGAAGCGAATCCGACTCGACGAACTTCTGGTCGCCCGCGGCCTGGCGTCCTCCCGCGCGCAGGCCAAAGCGCTCATCATGAGCGGCCGCGTACTGCGGGGAACGGCGCGGCTTGAAAAGCCGGGGGCGGATGTGCCGGTCGACGTCGAACTCACCGTGGAACAGCCACCCCGCTTCGTGAGCCGCGGCGGCGAGAAATTGGCCGCCGCGCTGGAAGGGTTCAGCCTCGATCTGCGCGGCGCCCACGTGCTGGATGTCGGCGCTTCCACCGGTGGTTTCACCGACTGCGCCCTGCAGGCCGGGGCCGCCGACGTGGTGTGCGTCGATGTCGGCCGCGCCCAGCTCCACGCCCGGCTTCGCGCGGACCCGCGCGTGACGAACATCGAAAAACTCAACGCGCGTTTTCTGCGCCCCGAGGACCTGCCGCGGAGTGATTTCGATGCCATCGTCATGGACCTGGCGTTCATCTCCCTCACCGTGGTCCTGCCCGCCGTTTGGCCGTTGGTCCGCCCGGGAGGCACGCTGGTGGCGCTGGTCAAACCGCAGTTTGAGGCCGGGAAAACCGAGGCCGACAAGGGCCGCGGCGTGATTCGCGACGCCACCGTGCAGCAGGCGGCACTGACGCGGGTCCGCGATTTTGCGCTGGCGGAACTGCCGGCGGCGCAGTTGGTCGGCAGCATCGATTCGCCCATCACCGGCGGCGACGGGAACCGCGAGTTCTTGCTGTGCCTGAAAAAGCAGCCAATAGGCTGAAGGTCGATGCAGCCCATTCGCAAACTCGCGTTCGTTGTTAACGGGAAAAAAGAAGGAGCTCCGGCACTCGCGCGCGAACTCGCGCTCATCGCCCGGAAGGCCGGCGTCGTTTTCAAACAGACGGCTCGTTTCCCGTTGGCCCCCGGATATCTCAAGGGAATCGACGCGTGCTGCGTTATCGGCGGCGACGGCACTTTGCTCGGTGTGGCCCGTGAATCCGCCCGGGAACAGGTGCCCATCATCGGCGTGAACCGCGGCAGCCTGGGTTTCCTGACCACGTTTTCCGCCGACGAGGCGCGGGCGGATTTCGCCCGCCTGATCAGTGGCGCCTTTCGGGTCGAACACCGCGCCATGCTCGCGTGCGGCACGGGTCCCGGTTCACATGACGTCGCCCTCAACGACGTGCTGCTGAAGGATGAGCACAACTCGCGCCTCGTGCGGCTGGAGGTGTTCGCCGACGGCGAGTTGGTCACCGACTACCTGTGCGACGGGCTGATTTTTTCCACCCCCACCGGCTCCACCGCGTATAATCTTTCTGCCGGCGGACCGATCCTTCATCCGTCAGCCGGAGTGATCGCGATGACACCGATTTGCCCCCATACGCTGAGCAACCGCTCAATCATCTTCCGCGACAACGTAAAACTGCAGGTCTTCAACCGCTCGCCCAATTCGCGCCTGCTGGTCGCGTTGGATGGGCAGCGAAACCTTCAAGTCAGTTCGCTTTCTCCGGTGGAAATTTCAATCGCCAAAAAATCGCTTCCACTTGCGCAAAGAACTGATTATTCACATTTTACTGTCGTTCGCGCCAAACTCAAGTGGAGTGGCGGTTTCTCTGAAAAACGCTGAACGACCAGGAGACACGAGTGTAACCTTGACTTCGGTTGGCCGTCATCGATTTGTCACCAGTCCCCTAATTATCACTATGAATAAACGCACCCTCATCACTGTGGCGATTGCCGCACTTATCAGCCTCCCGCTCGCGCTCAACGCAGCGGACGAACCCAAGAAGAAAGGCGGCGGTTTCGCCGCCATGGACACCGACAAGGACGGCAAGGTCTCCAAGAAGGAGTTCGTTGCTGCCCAGAAAGACGCCGCGAAGGGTGAATCCCGCTTCGCCCAGCTCGACAAGAACAACGACGGCTTCCTCTCCCAGGAAGAATTCGCCGCGGGCCAGAAGAAGAAGAAGGAAAACTGAGCTTCCCTTCAGTTCGATTTAACAAAGGCGACCCTCCGTGGGTCGCCTTTTTGTTGCCCAACCTCGTCGTGTCGGCGTCCACGGCGCAGCGATCCACGTTGTCCGCGGGCAACGTTTTGTTGCCGGAACCAGCCTCATCCCAGCAGTACCATCACCGCGTCCCGAATCTTTTCGATCCGTTTATACGCCGCCAACTCCGGCGGCATCGACGCCAAGGCCCGCCGCAGGCCAGCTCCCGCCACACTTCCCGCCAGTTCCTCAAGCCGGTGAAGTGCGATTCGAATTCCAAAGACGACTCCGCGACCAGATGGCAGCGCCATCAGCGCCTGATTCTCAACCCGCAACCAGATCTTCCGCAAATCAGCCGGCAGTGCCGGGGCCGGAATCCGGCGTGATGGGTGCAGGTTAAGTTCGTCCGTGCCGGCGAGCCCCCAGTTGTCCCGAAGGTACGCCAGCCCCGGTTTCATTCTACCCATGAATTGACGAATCGGGGACGCCAGCGCCGGGTTCAAGCCGGGCACGACACCGTGAATGAAGTCGAGCGTGTGTCCGATTTTTTCCTCCAAGGCCCAACCACTTGGAAAACACAGCGCCCCGCCCGACAATCGGAACTCCCCAGTTTCATCTGGCGAAAGAAACAGGAGGTCGGGCTCGATCAACGCCCCGGCCTCACGGATGCCAAGTGAACCCTCGGCTCCGCCCGCACCGAGCGTCGTCCATTTGTCCGCCATCTCCAAAAACTCCCGCAGGAGCGGCTCCCCGGCTGGTCCGAGCAGAGCATATCGCTCCGGATCAGCATCGAGCCATCGTTTTCTCTCCGCCAGAATCAGGCCGGTGTCGTCGCGACGGGTGAAAAACTCCCGCGGCTCTCCCCGACGCAAGTTCAACTGGAAGCGATGCTCCCCGTCCGGGAAGAGATCGGTGAGGTTCATCCTCTCACCCTCACGGCCGCACGACCAACTGGGTGCGCTGGGCTTTCGTGAACCTCCGGCGGGCGAAAGCCGCCAGATCCGCGATCGTCACCGCTTCGATGCGGGCGTCGTAGTTCTTCCAATCGTTGATCGGCTGGCCCTGCAGGGCGTTAAGTCCGGCTTGCATCGCCCGGGCGGAAATCGTCTGCAGACTCTGCCGTCGACCGGCTTTCAATCTCGTCTGGCAGCGCGCCAGTTCCACGGGCTCGACGCCCGCCGCCTGCACTCGCGCGATCTCCGCGTCAATTTCCGCCAGCACCTCGCCTTCGCGGCCCGGCTGGGTGCCGGCTATAAAGTAGAACATGCCGGTCTCGAGCCCGACCACGCGTCCGGAACGGACAAAATAGGCCAGCCCCTTCTCCTCGCGGACGCGTTCAAACAACCGCGAAGCCATCCCGCTGAACAACTCATCCGCCACCTCGCTGACGTAGAAATCGTCCGCATTCACCGCGGTTCCCGGAAAAGCCTGCAACACGACGGCTTGCTCGCGCGGCTGGATCTCAACAAACTCCCCGGTCTCGGCGGGCAGCACGGCGCCACCGACCGGAATCATCCACGCCGGGGCCTCTCGCCGTGGCAGCTTCGAGAGCAAGGCCCTTAATTTCGGCACGAGCTTGCGTGGATCAAAATCGCCGGCGACCGCCAGCACCACGTTGGAGCCCACGCTCAGGCGCCGATGCAACGCCGCCAGATCTGAAGGGCGCAGCGCTTTCACCCCCGACTGGTTGCCGCCCGCGTCGAGCGCCAGTGGATGCGAACCAAAAAAGCGCTCGCGCAGCCGTTTACGGGCGAGCGTCACGACATCGTCGTCGTCCTGCTGCAAGGCGGCGATTTGGGATTCGCGCTCGAGGTCAAACGTCGCCGGCCGAAACGCCGGGGAGAGCAATGCTTCTGACAACACCCGGATCGCCCGGTCGGCATCGGGCGGGAGCACCTCGACGGCCAGACCCAGGCTGTTGTTGCCGGAAAACGGTCCAAACGAGCCGCCAATTTCCTCGATGTATCGAGCAATCTCCGCCGCGCTGCGCTGGCGGGTGTCCTTGGTCAGCATCGTGGCCAGCAATCCAGTCGCGCCGCGTTTCCCGGTTTCCTCGTGGAGCGGGCCACCCTGCATGAGCAGACGAAGGTGCAGATTCGGCAACCGGTGGTCCGGTTGGAGGAGAATCCTCGCGCCATTCGCCAAGCGCACCTCGGAAAAATCCGCCGGCCCGGCCGCCGCCGCCACCGGGCGCACGACGGCTATTTGCTCCGCCGCCGGATTACTCGAAACGGTCGTCAGCTTCCCGGGCACGAGGTATTTCCTCAGCGCCTTCCGCAGGTCCGCCGGCTTGGCTGCACCCAATTCGGCAAAGTAGCTCCGGCTGTAATCGAGGTCGCCGACGATGACTTCCGCGACCCCGAGCCGGGAAGCCTGACCACTCATCGTCTTGCGGGTGTTGATTTCACCCACCACCAGCTGCCGTAGCGCTTTCTTAATCTCGGCCGCCGCGAAGCCGCGCGTCGCGCAGCGCGCCAACCCGCGCTTGATGGCCGCTTCCGCGGCTTCGCGCTTGGCCGGCGCGCAGGTGTACGAAACGCAAAACAAACCCGTCGAACCTGGATTCCACGCCGAGGCGTCGATCGAATGGACGAGCCCCGCGCGTTCCCGAATCTCATGCCACAAGATCGAACTGTCGCCGTGCCCGAGCACGGTCGCGAGCAGGTCGAGCACCGGCGCATCATCATGCGAGAGACCGGGAATCGGCCACGCCATGACTCCCCGCGTCAACTCCACATCTTCGAAGCGTCGCTCCGTCCGCGGGGCAAGTTGGGTGGGTTCCTCCGGGACCAGCACCGGAGCCAGGCGCACGCGGGGCGCGGCGCCAAAATGCCGCTCCACCGCCGCGAGCGTCGCCGCCGGATCAACGTGCCCCACCACGACAACAACAAGGTTGTTCGGTACGTAACGGGCTCGATAGTATCCGAGCAGATCTTCCCGCGTGACGGCGGAAAACACATCCCGATGACCGATGATCGGCTGGCGATACGGGTGCTCGCGAAACGCCGTCGAAAACATCGCGTCCCACAGCCGGTTGTCCGGGTCGTCCTTGGTCATCGCGATTTCGCGCAAAATGACGTCCTTCTCCTTCGCGACCTCGTCAGCCGGCAGGGTCGAGTGCAAAACCGCGTCGGCGAGAATATCGATCGCGACATCGGTGTGTTCACTGGGCAGATCGATGTAATAGACGGTGCGGTCAAACGTCGTGTACGCGTTGATGTATCCGCCATGGGCTTGTACGGTCGCGCTGATTTCGCGGCCGGCGCGCCGGTTGGTGCCCTTGAAAAGCATGTGCTCCAAATAATGCGAAAGTCCTGCGCCCAAGTTGGCATTCTCGTGCAGGCTGCCGGTCTTGACCCAGACCTGCACGGAGGCCAGGGCCGCGGACGTGTCCCGCTTGACGATTAACGTCAGCCCGTTCGGCAGCACGGTCCGGTCCGCCGTTTCATTCCAAAAGGCATTGAGCAGTTTAAGATCGCCGGAAGCGCGGGATGGATTGGCCATGCAATAAAGGAGCTGGAAGCGGAACAGCACGCCGGTCCGGGGGCGAGCGCCGAGATCGGGAAGGTGGCAGAGCCCGCCGAAAATTCACGCCGTGCCCAGAGCCTCGGACGACGAGGTGCCGCGCGAACGTTTTACCGGCCGGAACGGTCTCACAAAGGCATCGTCGAAATCGTAAATGTCGGCAAAGTCCTCGCGACGGTCGTTTTCGGTTTTCGAGAAGACATTATATTCGATCAGGTTGAAAACGATGTCGCCGAAATCCCGGCAGCGCTTCACCCCCCACGCGTTGAGCACGGTCTTGGTCAGAGGTCCGTATTGATCCAGGGCATACACCTTCAGCCCTTCGAGCAACTCCGGTCCGGCAACGTGCCGCGACCGTTCCGCCCGGGCCGAATCCTTCTTGCGCAACTCTCTGACGGTGTGGTCCAAGCCGAGCCGCACGAATTCGTAGGCTTTGCGGTCAAAGCGACGGTCTTCTTTGCAAATGAGTATGACGACTTCGCCGAAATCCGGATTTTGCATGAGTGCGGACGTGACCGTGGCACAGAGCCCGGCGCGGTGCAACCCTGCGCGTGCATCAATGGTTCGTCGAATTTTGGCGCGACTATTGTCTGGAAAACCTCCCGGAGTTCGTCACGGTCTGGTGACAAATGATTGCCTCCACCCAGACAAACTACCCGCTGTCAGGAAATGGAAAGATTGCCACTCCGGAGCTTTCTCCCGTCGGGATGGCGACCACCCGGCTGAGGGCTGCCGGGCTCAGAATCACTCAGCCCCGCCTGGCCATTCTGGCAACCCTGGCCCGGCATAAGCAACCGATCAGCATCGAGCAGATTCACGAGGAAGTGGGCTGCAATTCGTGCGATTTGGTGACGGTGTACCGCTGCATGGCCGCGTTTGAGCGCATTGGGGTCGTCGGCCGCGCCTTCTTTCACAACGGCACCACGCTTTTCAAGATCAACCTCGGTCAGCCGACGCGTTATCACGTCGCCTGCAAGACCACGAATCTGGTGGCCGAGATCGATGAGGAGACGGCGGGTGAACTCCGGCGGGTGGTTGAAATCGTGCAGGAAAAACTGCGCCGCGAAGGGTACACTGACGTCGGGCATTTCGTGGAGTTTTTCGGGCACGCTCCCACCACGAGCCGCACCAGCGCCGCCGTGACTCCGGCCGGTCGCTGAAGGTTTGAAATTTCGTCCGCCGCGCGCGGGTGCCGGGATGAAGTTTTGCGCGTTGGCCCGCGCATCCTGATTGGAGCTCAGCTATTTCGCCGCGGCGTGACGGGCGGCCACGTGATCCCACCGCACGACATTCCAGAACGCTGCGATGTAGTCGGCGCGACGGTTCTGGTATTTCAGAGAGTAGGCGTGCTCCCAGACATCGAGCCCGAGCAGCGGAACCGCTCCCTCCATCAACGGTGAGTCCTGGTTCGCCGTCGACGAAATCGCGAGGGCGCCGTCCTTGACGTGCAGCCACGCCCAGCCGCTGCCAAACCGTTTCGTCGCGGCGTCGCCCAATCCCATCTTGAAAGCCTCGAAAGTGCCGAAGGTTTTCGCGATCGCGTTGCCCAGCGCCCCGGACGGCGCGCCGCCGCCCTTCGGGCCAATCGTTGCCCAGAACAGCGCGTGATTCAGGTGGCCGCCAACGTTGTTGCGCAAGGTCGTGCGCACCGCCTCGGGTGCGGCGGCGAGGTTGCGCACGAGATCCTCGCCCGCTGTCTTCTGCAACGCCGGCTGGGCCGCGAGCGCGTTGTTCGCGTTGTTGATGTAGGCCTGGTGATGCTTCGTGTGGTGGATTTCCATCGTTTGCGCGTCGAGGTGGGGTTCGAGCGCATCGTAAGCGTAGGCCAGCTTTGGCAGGGTGAACGGCTGCCCGGTCGCGCCACCTTGCGGCGCCGCGCCGCTGGCCGCGCGCCCGAGCGACACGCCGAGGCCGGCCGCAGCCGCACCGGCACCAAGGGTTTTCAACGCGTAACGACGGGGCATGAGGTGGGGGGAATCCATGCTCCCACCGTACGGCTTGTTCCCCGCGGTGCAAGCGATGGTTCAGGACCTCCGCACTCCCAGACGAGATCCGCGGGTCAAGCCACAGTAGCAACCGGTCGCTCACCGTCCAGGAGGTTGCCCGCACGATGCGAATCATGCCCGCTGCCGAGCCGATACCGAGCACCACCACCGGGAGCCAGAGGTGCGTCGGCAGGTCGGCCACCTTGGCCCAGTTCCAACCCGGCAGCGTGCGAACTCCGGCGAAAACAGCCCGAGGAGATTCAGGCCGAACCAGCGTTTGGCGTGCTACGTGACCACCAGCGCAAACAGGAACGACGGCACCGAGACGCCCAGAAGTCCGGGCAACGTCAGTGCGTAATCGCCAGGTGAATACAGGCGCACCGCCGCCTGCGTGACCCGGCCCAACGTGCCGCCCGCGGGCAGAATCTCCGGCTGCAGGTTGAAGTACCGGATTTCGTGCTCGTACCAGTAGACGATGTCGTCCGCGGTCAGCGGCTGGCCGTCCGACCAGCGCACGCCCCGGCGCAGCTCAATCGTGAAGACGCGCTGATTCGCCGAAATCTCCCACGCCTTCGCGAAGTGCGGGACTAGCGGATACCCCTGCGGCGACCAGCGCACGAGTTCCGCCAGAATCGGCGCCTCACCGGGCGGAACGCCACGGCGGACTCCCGGAAGCGGCATAATCGACCGCGCGGTGGATCACCGGCGTCAGGGCTTTCCGCCAAAACACCAGAGTGCCTGATGGGTTCGAAGGAACATCGCCCGATCCGAAATGGCCGGAGACGCATTGCACGTTTCCCCCATACTCTGGGTGGCAACCAGTTCATATTGCGGGCTGGCTCGCACCACAAAGATGTCTCCACCCTGATTCACGAAGTAGAGCTTTCCGTCCGCCAGCACCGGCGAGGTCCAGATCGCACTGTTGCCGCTTTTCACCCGCAATCGCTCATCCCACACGATCTTTCCCGATTCCAGTTCGATGCAGTCGGCAAAGCCGCCCGTGCGGGATCCGTAGAAATAGCCGTTTTGAATCACACCGGTTCCGACCCGGGCGCGGGAAGGATTCTTCCGCCACAACACATGGGTCTTCGAAACATCGCCCGCTCCGCCGAGGCGCACCGCGACTTCGGATGTTTTCGGCTCAAAATCGCCCGAGAGCACCACCACTCCCTCCCCCGCCACCGGGGAGGCCTTGGCCTGTAGGCCCCAGTCATTCACGCTCCAAGACATTTTTCCCGTTTGCGGATCCAGCGCGGCCAGTTCCCCGCGCAAGGCTGAAATCAATTCCACCCGTCCCTGGTGTTCGACGATCAACGGTGTGCTCCAGGTCCCGAGAACATCCTCGGCCCCGGGCACCGGAGAGGTGTGACGCCAGACTTCTTTCCCCGATTTTTTGTCCACCGCCACCAGGAACTCGCGCACCCCGGGCCCGAAATTGAGGAAACAGAGATCGCCCTGAATCACCGGCGAACCCCCGTAACCAAAGCGATGGTCGTGGATGCCCAGATCAGTCCGCCAGAGTTCTTTCCCGGAAAAATCATAGGCGGCCAAACCGCCCGAGCCAAACCAGACAATGACCCGCTCACCATCGGTCACGGGTGAGGCGGAGGCATAGGGATTGGTCTTGTGCGTGCGTTCCGGCAACTCGACACCGACTCCGGCTTGCCAGAGCAGTTTCCCGTCCTTGCGGTCGAAACAAAGCAGGTTGCGACGAGTGCCCTCGGCTTGGGTCAGGAAAACTTTTCCCTGCGAAATGACGGGCGTGGAATTCCCGGGTTCAGACAGCGGGGTGCGCCAGCGGACCGCTTGCGTCGTGGGCCAGTTGAGCGGCAGGTCTTTTTCCGCCGAAATCCCCGTGCCCAGCGGCCCGCGCCATGCCGGCCAGTCCGCCGCGAAAACATTGGTGGCCACAACCCCGAGGGGCGCCATCACCGCGGCCAGAACAATTCCGCAACGGAACGAGACGCGCGGCTTCACGAAGGAAAGACGCAAGACGGGGCGAGGAGTGGGAGTGCGATGGTGTCTCATGAGCTACGTTCGAAAAGTCTGCGGCTACCTGTTCTTCTTTCTCTTTTCAGCGGGCACTCGCGGCGGATTCAGGCTGGCGGGCCGGGCGTCTTTGAATTGGTCCAGCGCCGCTTGAAGATTGCGGGCCGCGAGTGCGGCGTCGCCTCGCAAGTCCGCGAGACGCAGCGCCGTATTCTCCTCCACGTCGGCGTCGAGGTCGAAAAACTTGCCGGTGCTGTAGAGTTTGAAGCGCTGATCAAACGCCTGCTCCACCGCGCCGCGGGTCCCGACATGCCTGGTCTGCGACGCGCGCAGTGGCACCCAATAACTGTAGATCCAATCGCGCGGCCGGCCTGGCTCGCCGAGCACTTGGGGGAGGAAGCTGCGTCCATCCAACGTCAGCGTCTTCGGGACGGCCACGCCCGCCGCTTCGCAGATCGTGGGCAGGAAATCGGTCATGTCCACGAGATCGGGGCAGACGGTGCCGGGCTTCATTTTGCCGGGCCAGCTCACGATGAGCGGCACATGCATGCCTCCGCGGGTGGTGCTGCCTTTTTCCCCATCCTGCTCACGTCCGTCCTCCAGCAGTGAGGTCGCGCCGCGGCCCGTGCCATTGTCGCCGGTGAACAGGATCAGCGTGTTGTCGCGCAGACCGAGGGCTTCGAGTTCCTTCGTCAAGTGACCGAACTGTTTGTCCATGTAAGCCACCATGTCGGCGAAGTGCTGCTGATTGGCTGACTTCGCCTTCGCGCCTGGCTGGCCGTAGTCCTTGCTGTGCGGCGTCGCCGCATAGGGACCGTGCGTGAGGATCATCGGGTAATAGACGAGAAACGGCCTGCTCCGATTCCGCCGGATGAAATCGACGACGAACTCCTGGCACACGTCCGGTCCATATTTTCCGGGAAAGGTCTTGAATTCGCCATTCACCGCGAGACTGGGATCGGCGTAGCGCTCACCGCGGCCGAGCAGCGACCACAGGCAGTGCTCATCAAAGCCGAAGTGCCTGGGCAGCGAGGCATCCTTGGAACCGAGCTGCCACTTGCCGGCGATGCAGGTGGCGTAGCCGGCAGCGCGGAACAAATGGCCGAAGGTCGTCTGCGATTTTTCCAACGAACCAAAGTCCACATAGTTCCGGACGTTCGACAGGCCGGTCATCAGCTGCACTCGCGTCGGCGTGCAGTTCGGCTGGGCATAGCATTGCTCGAAGCGGATGCCCGCACGCGCCAGGCGGTCCAAGTGCGGTGTCTGGTAGGACTTGCCGCCATTGGCACCGATGCATTCGTAGCCGAGGTCATCCGCGAGGATGACGATGACGTTGGGTTTGTCGGCGGCGCGAGCCGAGGCACAAAGAAAAATTAGGGCCGTCAGCAAGGAGAGATATCGTGTCATGGTTTGGGAGTTTGCGGCGGTTCAGTTGGCCGCTGTTTTTTCTTTCGCTCGCTCCTGCCCGATCGGAAACCGGACCGATGGGAAATGGTATTCCGGACGGGTCATCAAATTACTCGGAAATCACGGGGTTGAGTTTGTCGGTAACCCACGCGCACCATGCCGTTCGCTTGGCCATTGACAGGATATGTTCTCTCTTTGGCCTCTGGCACCCCGAGAGCCTTGTGCTGTTCCGCCGAAAACTTGGCGAGGTCGTTCACGGCCGCCGGCCAGGTGAAGTGATCGCGAGAAAGAATCTTCGGCGCCTCCGCAGCGCGCGCCGACACGGCCAGGATGGTCAAAAGTGAGAGCAGCCCAAGGGAGGCCATCGCGAATGAGTTCGTTGAGGATCGCGTCATCGGCATGGTTTCATTGGAACACAGAAGTACGTCAATGCCCCAGCTTGAATTCTACGAAAGCCAGATGCTCAACCAGACCTGCCTGAACATCGAGCCCAAGGGCGGCGCCCTACCGATCCGAACATTTCCCGACGCGGCTCAGGGCCGCAATCAAAGGCGGTCGGTCAAATTTCACCACGGATTTCACGGATGGGCACAGATGGAGTGGGGGTTCATCCGGGATTGATCATCGAGACTAACCATAGATGCAGGAGCCGCAGAATCGCGGCCTTTCAACGCGCCGGTCGGCTCAGACGACGCTACGCTAATGATCGCTCGGCGGTCAGTTCGGCCACAATCACGCCGTGCTGTTTTCGCAGGTAATCGATGAGATTCTGTTAGATGCTTTTCATGTTTGCCGGGCGAGAATTGGTGGCGCTTGCCGGCACGTCCATGCGCTTATTTTGATTGTTATTACCGTCTTAGCGGTATTAATGTCTCATTTATACGCGAAAAGCACATTGGATTTTTATTAAAGTCATTATTTACCTATTAAGCGGTATAAATTATCAATAACAGAACTTTTAAGCTTGAAATCTGAGTTTATAGAATTTGTTTACTGCTAAAGCAGCAATGTTAGCCTTAGATCGATTAATCCGAATCCATCGGCAAAAAGCCGGGCTGACCCAGAGCCAACTGGCGAAGCTCGCCGGTGTAGGCAAGACGGTCGTGTGGGATTTGGAGCACGGCAAAGAATCTGTCCAATGGGACACTCTCAATAAAATCTTCCGCGTGCTGAGCATCACCGTCGAGTGGCAGAGCCCATTACTCAAGCGAGCGACAGCCGCCGTTTCGGCGGCACTTCCGCCAGCTTCGTCCGCGCCGTCACCAACGACCGATTCGCCCTCGTCATCACCGTCATTCTCGCCCGCACATTCGACGAAACTGACGCGGTCACCATGAAGCTCGCCCGCATTTACCAACAGCATCAACTCGCCGGCCTATTTGAGGCACGGGACGACGGGACGTATCGCTTCACGTATGACACCGCGTTTCATGGCGAGCCGGTCTCGCTCACCATGCCGACCAGCCAGCAGGTGTGGGACTTTCCGCGCTTCCCGGCGCCGTTCGAGGGACTGCTCCCCGAGGGCGGCCAGCTCGAAGCGCTGCTTCGACAGCGCAAACTGGATCGCCACGACCTGTTCAGCCAATTGCTCGCGGTGGGTCGCGATGTTGTCGGTTCCCTGCGAATCGAAGCCGCTCCATGAGGTGTCTGATCACGCATGAACCTTGGGAAGGCCCGGGGCCCTATTCGCCGGCGGGCCTGCGCCTGCTCGATCACCGTCTACAATCGCTGGCGCCACTGCCCTACACCCGGGACCAACTGCTGGAGGAAGCGGCCGCGCGCGCGGTGAAGATGTCCATCCAAGGCATGCAGCCGAAAGTCAGTTCGGTGCTGCGCGTGACCGAGGGCCGCATGGAGCTCGTCGGCCACGGCGGGCGGTATATCGTGAAGCCGCCCCATCTCGTCTACGCGGAGCTGCCGGAAAACGAGGCCCTCACCATGTCGCTCGCCGTCACCTTGGGGATCGAGGTGCCCGTGCACGGGTTGCTGCAGAACGGGGATCAAACCCATTCTTACTTTGTCCGCCGCTTCGATCGCGCGGGCTGGAGCAAGAAGCCGGTGGAGGATTTCGCGCAGTTGAGCGGTGCGAGCCGCGACACGAAATATGACTCCAGCACGGAGCGGCTGATCGAAATCATCGATCGCTTCTGCACGTTTCCGGCCTTGGAGCGGATGAAATTTCTCGACCGGGTGCTCTGCGCTTACTTGACCGGCAACGAGGACATGCACCTCAAGAATTGGTCGCTGATCACGCGTGACGACAAGGTGGAGCTGTCGCCGGCCTACGACCTGTTGAATTCCACCATTCCTAATCCCCGCAGCCGGGAAGAACTCGCGCTGCCGCTGCGCGGCAAGAAATCCAATCTTCGCGAGAACGATTTTTGGCGCTACCTGGCGGGCGAACGACTCGGCCTCAGCGCTGCGCTGATTGAGCGGACCCGGACACGCTTCGCGGTCGCGTGCGCCGGCTGGCCGGCCCGGATCGAGGCCAGTTTTCTCTCGGCCGAGATGAAGACCCGCTACCTTGCCCTGCTGGCGGAGCGGCGTGAACGACTCGGCGGCAATTGAGGTTCTGAGCTTCCGCGCGACTCCCCGGACGCCACGTACGGTTCGTCCACTTAAAATCGCGGACAGATTAGTCAGAAAAACGGGTTCAGAAAATTGCGGCGGGACTTTGCTTCAGGGAGCCCCCTCCCCGCCCCGCCCGACCATCGCTTAATGCGGGAAGGCCGGCCTCGTCTCCGCCCCACCCATCGTCTCCTGCTCAATTTCGGTCGCGCGAATCAGACCGTGCGCACTCGAGTGACCCGTCACCTTCACGCACAGCCAGTCCATCATCACGTAAACGATCGGCACTACAAACAGCGTCAGCAAGGTCGCGATGGTCAGGCCTCCGACGACGACGAGGCCCATCGGATTGCGCGTCTCCGCGCCCGCCCCCGCAGCAAACGCGATCGGCACGGCCCCCAGCACGGTGGAAATCGAGGTCATCAGAATCGGCCGGAAGCGCACCGTCGACGCCTCGTACGCCGCCTCGAGGGCATTGCGACCCGAGACCTGGAGCTGGTTCGCAAACTCCACGACCAGGATCCCGTTTTTTGCCACCATGCCGATCAACATGATCAGGCCGAAGCGGGAGAAAATATTGTCCGTGAGCGCGACGCCAAAATAGCGGCTGCAGTAGAGCACGATCAATCCGCCCGACACCGCGAGGATGATGCCGGTGAAGATTGTGATCGGGTGAATCCACGACTCGAACTGCGCCGCCAGCACGAGAAACGTGAACAGCAGCGCGAGCCCGAACAACTGGTAGGTATCGCTGGCGCTTTCGACGAAGTCGCGCGATTCACCGTCCCACGCGAAGGCGTAGCCCGGAGGAAGAATCTTCCGCGCCTCGACGCCGAGAATCTCCACCGCATCGCCGATCGTCACCCCCTGCGCCAGCTGGGCCGAGACCGTGACGGAGCGCAGCCGGTTGAAATGCGGGAAACTCTCCGGCACGGCCGACTCTTCGTAGGTCACGAGGTTGCTGAGCTGCACCAAGTGCCCGCCGTTTGACTTCACATAGAGGCGACCGAGATCGGAGGGACTGCTGCGGTTGGCGTCCTCGACCTGCACGAGCACATCGTACTGCCGGTTCCCGCGCTGAAACTGCGTCACCCGCCGGCTGCCGAGCAGCGTTTCCAAAGTTGCCGCCACGTCCGAGATCGGCACGCCGAGGTCGGCGGCTTTCGCGCGATCGATGCGCACATCGATCTGCGGCTTGATGGGAGACGGATCGACGCGCGGCAACAAAAACTGGCTGCTGTCGCGCATTACCGCGAGCATCTGCTGGCCGAGTTCCTGTAATTTGTCGAAATCGCTGCCTTGCAGCACCAGCTGAATTCCGGAGCTGGAACTACTGCCCCGACTAAACGGCCGGATGGGAGTGACGGACGACGGCCCACCGGTGATTTCCCGTCGGAAACTGCGCCGCACCTCCTCGACGATGTCCTGCGTCTTTCGCGTGCGCTCCTCCCACGGCTTTAACGTGGTGTAAATGAAGCCCCGGCCCTCACCGGTCCGGTGATACGTCCGGTCGACCTCGGGCACGGCCAGCAGCATCTGCTCCATCTGCCGTGTATAGATGGCGTTGTATTCGGGGGTTGAACCGACCGGGCCGACGAAACTGGAGGAGAAGCCGCCGCGGTCCTCCAGCGGCGTGAGTTCGCGCTGCAATTTGGTGTAGAGGTATGGACCGGTGACCGCGAACGCCAGGGCGCCGGCCAGCACGATCCAGCGCCTCCGCAATGCCCCGCTCAAAATCCACCCGAATCCGCGGTTCAGACCCACAAACAGCGGCTCGGTCTTCTCGTAGAGCCAGCCGTGCGTCGATTTCCCATCGATCGCCCGCGCGCGCAACAGGCGCGAACACAGCATCGGGGACAAGGTCAGCGCCACAAAGGCCGAGACGCTCACCGCGATCGCCAGGGTCAGGCCAAACTCGTAGAACAGCCGGCCCGTCCGGCCGGATTGAAACGCCACCGGGAGGAACACCGCCGCCAGCGTCAGCGTTGTCGCGATGATCGCGAAGGCGACCTGGCGCGCACCGAAGATCGACGCCGTGATCGGCCGCTCGCCCTCTTCAATCCGCCGGTAGATGTTTTCCAACATCACGATCGCATCGTCGACCACCAAACCGACCCCGAGCACGAGCGCCAGCAGGGTCAGCACGTTGATCGTGAAGCCGAGCCAATGCATCACGGCAAAGGTGCCACTCAGCGACACCGGGATCGCCACCAGCGGCACCAGCGTCGCCCGCCAGTCGCGCAGGAACAGGAAGATCATCGCGATTACGAGCACCGATGCTTCCCACAGCGTCTTGTAGACCTCGCGCACCGAGCGTTCCACAAAAACGCTGGTGTCCCATGAAACCCGGAGCCGCACGCCTTCCGGCAAATCCGCCTGCAGGGTCGGGATCAGGGCCTTAACACTTTTGGAGAGATCGAGCAGGTTTGACTGCGACTGCCGCATGACAGACGTGCTCACCGCGTGCCGACCGCTCACGTAAGTATCACTGCGATAGTCGCTCGACCCCAATTCCACCCGACCGATGTCGCTGAATTTCACCTGATAGCCGTCGCGCGCCGCCAGAATCAGATTTTCATACTCCAGCGGGGTGTCCATCCGGCCGCGCATCCGCACCGGGAATTCCCGTGCGAGCGACTCGATCCGGCCGCTGGGCAGATCGACGTTTTGCTGCCGCAGCGCCCGCTCCAGGTCCGAGACCGTAAGATTATAGGCGGCGAGCCGCGTGGCGTCCACCCAGAGGCGCATCGCATACCGCTGGCCGCGCAACTCGACCGCCGCGACGCCCGGAATCGTCTGCAACCGCTGCACCACGAGGCGCTCGACCAGCTCGGTCAGTTCGAGACGGGAGTGAATATCGGAGCTGAACGAAAGCGATATCACGGTATCCGAGTCGGAATCGGACTTGGAAATCTGGGGATCGTCGACCTCCGGCGGCAGCCGACCACGCACCCGCGCCACCTTGTCGCGCACGTCGTTGGCGGCCTCGTCGATGTTGCGATCGAGATTGAACTCGAGGGTGATGCGGGCGCGCTGTTCGGTGGAGCTCGAGCGGATGACGCGGAGTCCGTCGATGGCGGAGACCTCTTTTTCGATTACCTCGGTGAGCTTGGACTCGACCACCTCGGCGGAAGCGCCACGGTAGCTCGCCTCGATCGAAATCACGGGCGAGTCCGTGCTGGGATATTCGCGCACCGGCAGACGCTGAAACGAGAGCGCCCCGATCAGCACAATCAGGATCGACGCCACCAGGCAGATAACCGGCCGCTTGATGGAAGTGTCGGAGAGGAGCATCGCCAGGCCGGCCCTTATTCGACGCGAAATTCCGCGCGCAACGGCCGCGGATCCAGGCGCGAACCGGGAAACAACGCCAGCGCGCCCACGCCCGCCGCCACGACCAGCTGTTTCTCCGGGAGCTGCCCCTTGAGCGCCTTCACCTCGACCAGCCCGCGCGAACGGAGTCCGAGCACCACCGGCACAAAGGCGGCCAATGACTCCCCGTCTTTCTCCACGACCGTGATAATCTGCGGACCGCGCTGCTCGATCAGGATCGCGCCCTCCGGCACCGTCAACGCCCCGCGGCGCACTTCCAATACAATCTCGATCACCGCAAACATGCCCGCCTTGAGGGCGGCGTTCGGCGCGCTGAGATAACCTTTCACTTCGCTCGATCGCGTTTGGCGCTCGATCACGGAATTAACGAAATAAACCTCCCCGGCGACGTTGGCCGCCACCTCCGTCGTGGTCAGTTGCAGACGGAATTTCGTCCCGCGTCGCACCTTGGTGAGGTAACGTTCCGGCACCTGAAATTCCACTTTCAGCCGGCTGAGATCGTTGACGGTGGTGATGACGGCCTGGGTGTTTACGTAGTCGCCGGGCGACAGGGTGCGCGATTCGACGACACCATCGAACGGCGCCCGGATGTCCGTGCGGCCGAGCCGCACCGTGAGCAGTTCGATTTCCGCCTGCGTGGCGGTGAATTCGCTGCGCGCCCGGTCCACATCGGCCTGCGTGTTTGACTGCGTCTGGCGGAGATTGTCGGCGCGCTCGAGGTTCAACCGGGCGAGTTCATGGCGTGCGCGCGTCTGGGCGAGTTGCGCCTGCAATTCCGCATCGTCGATTTTGGCGAGGGGGTCGCCTTTCTTCACCCGTTGTCCTTCCTCGAAGTGAATCGAGCGGATGAGCCCGCTCATCTCCGGACGAATCGTGGCGGTCTCATTGGGCGAGAGCGAACCGACCACGCGCAAAGTTTCCGCGAGATCGCGGCGCTCAATCGCAATCACCTCGACCGCCTGTTTCGCACTCGATCCTCCGCCGCGACCACCCCGCCCGCCCCCGCCGCCCTTGTCTTTGCCTCCGGTCTGCGTTTTTTCCTCCGCCGCCTCAGCCGTGGCGCAACCCACGGCGCCACCCGCCAGCAGCGCCGCAGCCAGAAAAATGCGAAGCCACTGCGAGCGAGCCACGGGGAGGATGACCATCGGATTTCGAAGAAGTTGAGTTCGGTGCTAGGGAAGGAGAGACGAACCGAAACGGGACCCGTTGCAAGCCGGCGCCGAAAGGGGATGAACTTGGTACCACCGGCCGGCACGCCGCTTCAGGCCAGGAGCTTGGCGTACGCCGCGGCATCCAACATGGCTCCGGCCGCGCCCGCGTCGGCCGGCTTCAGCTTGAGCATCCAACCGTCGGCATAGGGCGATCGATTGACTGTTTCGGGGGCGGCGTCGAGCGCCCCGTTCACCGCCACGACGGTTCCCGCCACCGGCATATAGAGATCACTCGCAGCCTTCACCGATTCGACCACCCCAAAGGTCTCGCCGGCCTTCAACGCCGCGCCAACCTTGGACACCTGCACGTAGGTGATGTCACCGAGCGAATTTTGCGCGTAATCGGTGATCCCGATGGTGACCGTGCCGTCGCTCTCAGGCCGGAGCCATTCATGCGATTTTGCGTAACGAAGATCGGCGGGGAGATTGCTCATGCGGAGGTTTTTTTTAGTTCCACGAACGGTGGTTTGACCAGTTGCAAATTCAACTTTGTGCCGCGGATGTCGACCAACATGGGCTGGGCGGCCGCCGCTGTAGCAACCAGCGCGGAGCCGATGGCCTCGTTCAGCATGGGCGACAAGGTCCCCGACACCACGCGGCCGACCGTCGCCCCGGCGAGGTCGAGCACCGGCGTCTCGGCGCGCACGATTCGGCGATCCCCGGTCTTGAAAAACACGATCTTGCGCGCTGAACCCGCCTGCTTCTCCGCGACGAGGGCGGCCCGGCCGACAAAGTCAGCCCCTTTGTCGAGTTTCACCGTCCAGCCGAGACCGGCGGTGAGCGGCGAGACTTCCGCCGTGATCTCGTGACCGTACAACGGATAACCCGCCTCGAGCCGGAGGCTGTCGCGCGCCCCGAGGCCGGCGAGTTCCAAGCCGTGCGGCTGGCCCGCCGCGAGCAGCGCCGTGGCCAGGGCGACAGCCTCAGCCGCCGCGTGGTAAAGCTCAAAGCCATCTTCACCCGTGTAACCCGTGCGGCTGGCCAGGCAGTGAATGCCGGCCACCGTGGCTTCGGAAAAATGATAATACTTTACGAGCCCCAGCTTGGCGCCCGTGAGCGACTGCACGATCGCGGCCGCGCGCGGGCCCTGCACCGCCAGCAACGCATAGTCCGCGCAGCGATCGGTGATCGTGACGTTGAATGCCGCCGCCTGCCCGCGAATCCACGCGAGGTCCTTCTCGATGTTGCCCGCGTTGATACACAGGAAGAAATCGTCCGCCCCGCGCATGTAGATCAGGAGATCGTCCACGACCCCACCCTCGGGATAGCACATCGGCGAGTAGAGCACGCGCCCCGGGAAGAGCTTCGCGACATCATTGGTAACGAGGTGATTCAAGAATCGCGCGGCCTCCGGGCCGCGGACGTCGACCTCGCCCATGTGGCTGACGTCGAACAGCCCGGCGGTGCGGCGCACGGCCTTGTGCTCCTCGAGGATGCTGCGGTACTGCACGGGCATCTCCCAACCCGCAAAATCGACCAAACGCCCTCCGTGGGTCGCATGGAAATCACGCAAGGGCGTGCGCTTGAGATCACTCATCCCGCAGAGTAGCGGGGCGGACCGCGGACGCCGCAAGGTTGTTTTCAGCGGGTCGACCCCGCTGCGCGCATTTTTCCCAACTGCGCGCATTTCTTGGCTGGACCCAAGGTAAGGCTCGACCGCGCCCAGAAATCCCCCGTAAATCCATTCTCCGGCTTGCCTTTCTCGGTCCGAATTTTGCACAACTACGTCTCCGCTTCCCGACTGCCTCCGTCCTCTTTCCCTGCTTCGTCGTCAAATCATCACTCCCGCGCTTCCGTTCCCGTCCAACTCGTCCCTCCATCATGAGCGAAAACTCCGCCTCGAACAATTGCTGCAACTCACGCCTCGAATACACCGGGGCGTTTCTCCTCCTCCGCCTCTGGCTGGGGCTGCGCACTCTCTTCGCCGGCCTCGAAAAATTCGAGAGCGGCGGCAGCTACTCCTTCGAGAACTATTACAAGAACATGGGCCGGATGGCGCAGGGCATCACCAGTTCCTCGTGGATGCCACTGTGGATGACCAAAAATTTTGCCCACTCCCTCGGCTACCTGCTGATCGTCTTCGGCCTCTGCGTTCTCTTGGGAGTCAAGTCCCGCATCAGTCTTTTCCTGACCGGCCTTCTCTACGTCGGTCTCTCCTTCGGCCTCATGGCGGTGCAAGAGGGCGAGGGCGTGGCCTGGCTGGGCATGCACGTGATCATGATTGCCGGCGCACTCCTTCTGGTGCGCCACGACCGGTTTGCTATTTGGGGTGACAAGAATAACTGAGACCGGAGATCCACGCCATGGCCGATTCCCCCTCCCTTACCCGCCGCGATTTTCTGAGCACCAGTGCCAAGTTGGGTGCCGTCATCGCTGCGGCTCCCTACGTCTCGCGCGGCGCCGCCGTTGGCGCCGGCGCCAAATCCGATACCGTCAACGTCGCCTTGATTGGCTGCGGCGAGGAAGGCCGCATTCTGGCCAACGCCGCCCTCAACATTCCCGGGGTCCGCTTCCAGGCCGTCTGTGACATCTGGCCGTACAACCTCACGCGCTCCTCGCGCCTGCTGCAAAAATTCAATCACGAGGCAAAGCCGTTCGAGGACTACAAGGAGATGCTCAGCACAGTCCCCGGGATTGACGCGGTCATCGTCGCGACGCCCGACTTCATGCACGCCGAGCACACCAATGCGTCGCTCAAGGCGGGCAAGCACGTCTACTGCGAAAAGCTTATGTCGAACACCATCGAGGGCGCCCGCTCGATGGTAACGGCCTCACGTGAAGCGAAGAAGCTGCTGCAAATCGGACACCAGCGGCGCAGCAATCCGCGCTACCTGCACGCCCGCGACAAGGTGGTCCGCGAAGCCAAGCTGCTCGGCCGCATCACCAATATCAGCGGACAGTGGCACCGCGCGGTCACCGACGACTTTGGTTTCCCGAACGGTCAGGCCATCCCCGATGCGAAGCTGGCGAAATACGGCTACGCCAACATGCACGAGTTTCGCAATTGGCGCTGGTTCAAGAAATACGCCGGCGGGCCCGTCTCCGACCTCGGCGCGCACCAAATCGACGTCTACAACTGGATGCTCGGCGTCAATCCGCGCATGTGCATCGCCAGTGGCGGCGTGGATTACTACAAGACCCACGAGTGGTATGACAACGCGATCATCGCCTACGAATTCGAGACCAAGGAAGGCATCATTCGCGCCACCTATGAGGTGCTCACCACCACGAGCGCCGGCGGCGGCTACCATGAATACTTCATGGGAGACGAAGGGGCGCTGAAACTCTCCGAGAACCCAAAGTTCACCAAGCTCTACCGGGAGGCCCGGGCGCCCGAGTGGGAACCGTTTGTGACCAAGGGCATCATCTCCAAGCCTGATTCCGGCGAAGGCGCACCCGCGCCCGTCAAGCCGTGGGAAAAGCCCGGTGTGAAAAAACTCGGCGGCCCGTCCAAGGCTGCCGGGGTCGACGTGCGCGAAACCGCGCAACTCTCGGCGTGGGATATGCCGGTGACGCTCGACAAGGCGATTCATCAGCCCCACCTCGAGAATTTCTTCGACGGCATGCGCAAGGGCACGGCCCTCAATTGCCCGGGCGAAGAGGCCTTCGCTTCCGCCATCACCGTCCTCAAGGTCAACGAGGCCATCGCCGCCCAGAGGATGCTCAAGTTCGCCCCCGGCGACTTCGTCGCCTGAGGCCGGCCATTGCACCGCTAATCCACGCCAATCACCGCCGATTCCAGTGAATCATTCGGCCTCGACCATCGTCTATTAGAGGTTCCTCGTCTCCCCGTCTCTCCCTCCCTCCGTCGCTCCCTCCCTCCTTCCCTCATGAACACCCGCACCCTCACCCTCCTCCTCTCCGCGTTCGTACTCGCGAGCACGGCGTCCGCCGCCGATGGCAAGATTCCGCTCAAGGTGGAATACCCGAAGCCGCTTTTCGCCGGCACGCCGCGCCCGATCTCGCTGGCCAACCTTGAGCCGGCCGGCACGAAGCGCCCCGACATCATGGTCTCGGCCGACACCAAGCTGCTCTCCAAGGGCAAGAAGGTCACGAGCAGCGATTCGCTCCCGGTCATCGGCGAGCTTTCGTTTATCACCGACGGCGACAAGACCGGCATTGACGGCGCGTACGTGGAGCTCGGGCCGAATCCGCAATGGGTGCAGATCGACCTCGGTGCCACGTCCAAGATTGCGGCCATCGCCTTCTGGCACTTCCACTCCCAGGCCCGCGTCTACCACGACGTCATCGTGCAGATTTCAGACGATCCGGAATTCAAGAAAGGCGTCACGACCGTGTTCAACACCGACGACGACAATTCATCGAAACTCGGCAAGGGCTCCGACAAGTCCTACGTCGAGGTCAATCACGGCCGCGTGGTCGACGGCAAGGGCACGGCCGGCCGTTTTGTCCGCCTCTACAGCAACGGCAACACCTCCGACGAACTGAATCATTACTGCGAAGTCGAGGTATTCGGCTCCGCCAAGTAAGCGAACCTCAGATCTCGTATTCAGGCCGGCCCGCTCCTTGCGCGCCGGCCTTTTCCGCGTAGGAGGTGACCAGCGCATCCGACAGCGAGGCGAAGCGCAGCGGCTTCGCGCAAACGGAATATCCTGTGGCCTCGCCGCGAAATAATTTCTCCGCAAACGAACGCGGCGTGCACTGCATCTCCGCCGGAACCACGCGGTCCGTCTCCACCGACACGCCACCCGCCACGACTGCGAGCTGCGTCAGATTCGGAGAGTTCGGCACGGTTTGAGAAACCACACTTGCCCGGGCTTGCAAAAATCATTTCGGCGCGTCCGGCCTTGGGTACGGCCGTTGCGTGCAACCGGGCGCCCAGTCCTGGTGATGATCCTCTAAACAAAAAACGCGATCTTGGAGTCGCCGAAGCCCCCCGACGGTGGACGTTGCGCTGTGGCGGCTGGGTTCAAGGGTATTCTTGCGGCGCAGGCGCAACCCAACCGCCTGAGTTGGCCCTTTTTCAGCTCGCCGCCTCCGTCAAGGACTTTAATATCTTCTTCGCCAGAAACTCGTTGATTTCACGATGTCGAGGCACCGGCTCTGATTTCCCGCTCTCCGGGTTGTGGTAGATGTCGTGCTTTGCGCCGTTGCGGAGCAGAACGCATCCTGCCTGATGAAGATCGGCGACCAAGTCGCGACGCTTCATGCGACTTCAAGCTCGGCCACCTTGCGAATTCCGGGAATATCTTCGGCCGAAAAAAGATCGTGCAGATCCCGCAGGTGCTCCTTCAGGTCGGCTAAATCGTCACCCTGGGTCCAATGATCGGGATGGGAATTCAGGTAGCCCAGGTACTTGCCGTCAGGTTCCTTCCAGTAGGTGAACTTGGCCTTCATGGGATGGAACGATGCACAGCTCCGGCGGAAAGGCGAGGCACTGATTTTGGCCAACGTCGAAGGCTAGCCGAGTTTCTCGGTGCGCCAACGACATGCGCAGCTTCGCCGGGTCTGCATGACACGCGGTTGACAACCCAACCGAAGTCATGAGCCAACCGATCGTTCTCACCAACGGGCAACACGAAATCAAAATCTACACGGTCCAGAATCGCGGCCGTGCGGTTTTTCAACTCTCGTTCTACGAGGGCGGTCATCGTCAGCGCCAAACTTACGGCAAGCTGTCCGACGCGCGCCGCGAAGCCAAGGTCGTTCTCGGCCGCCTCGCGGTGAACACCCACGAAGCCGACGCTCTCTCCACGGCCGACATGGAGAGCTACGTCATCGCCCGGAAACACATCATGCCGACAGGTGTCCCGCTGCACGTCTGCGCGGAACTCTTCGCACAAGCGCACGCGAAGCTCGGCGGGCGCCCGCTTCTCGAGGCCGTGCAGTTTTTCACCGACTACCACCCCAGCGATGTCGTCACCAAGCCGCTCGCCGAACTGATCGAGGACTTCGCGACACACCGGCAGGCCATGGGAGTAGCGAGCGATTACGTGGCGGACATTCGGCGCCAACTCGGCCGGCTTGCCGCCGCCAATCCCGAGCGCAGCCTGACGCAATTGCGCACCGCCGATATCGACCGCTGGCTCGGCGGGCTGACGAGGCATCCGATCACGAAGAACAACATCCGGAAGATTTTCATCACATTCGGCAATTGGGCGAAGGCCAACCGCTATCTGCCGGCCAACCGCCCGACCGAGTTCGACGGCCTCATGCTCTACAAGGAGCCGCCCACGAAAGTCGGAATCTACACGCCGGCCGAACTCGGGACGATATTCGCAGCCGTCGCAGCGCGGCGCCCCGAGCTCTTGCCGTGGCTCGCGTGCGCCGCGTACACCGGGGCACGTGTCTCCGAGATCGATCACCTCGCCTGGGAAAACATCAGCTTCGACCGCAACTTCGTGGAGATCGAATCCAGTAAGGTGCGGACCAAGGCCCGTCGGCTGGTTCCTTTGCCGGAGGCGCTGAAGGCCCAGCTGCAGCCGTATCGCCGCGATCTCGGGCCGATCAACGTCTACGTCGATCCGCAGGCTGCCCTGAAGCGGATCGCCGCCGAGGAGGGAATCGAACTCAAGGCGAATGGCTTTCGCCACAGCTACATCAGCTACCGCCTGGCTGCGATTAACGACACCGCCCGTGTCGCCCTGGAGGCGGGCAATTCGCCCGAGGTCATCTTCCAGCACTACCGGGAACTCGTCACACCGGAGGACGCTGCCCAGTGGTTCGCTCTTGTCCTACCCAAGATCCCGAAGCCGGAGAATGTGATCACGATGAAGTCCGCCTGACCCCTCAGCGGTCGAGTTGACGGCGGTGCCTGATCGATGCTGCACGATCAGGACACCGCTAAACTCGACTCGACTGCGACACCAGAGGCCCTCTGGACCGTGGCCGATGTCGCGCGGTTCTTCGGTTGCACTCCGCGGCACGTGGTCAATCTGCAGGCCAATGGGCTGCCCCACTTCTATCTCGGTCGGCTCGTTCGGTTCGATCCCGCCGAGGTGCGCGAGTATCTGAAAAGCAACCGACGGATCGCCGCGACCAAACTCCGGCGCGCAGTACGGTTTCAAGCCGTGTGGTCGAACTGACTCTCGCAGGGAACTGCCCTTGGCGGTTCTGCTTCAGTTGGCCTCGATATCGTGCGGCCTCGGGCTCGCCGGTTCGAGGGTGCGGGCGCGCATGGTATCGACGAAGTCGGTGACCGTCCGAAGTTCCTGCAAGGCCAGTTTCGCGGCCCCGGGCGACCATTCGCGCCATGCGGCGCGATGCCGATCGAGCATCCGGTCGCCGGCGCGCAACTCACGCAACAGTTGAAACGCCGTAATCGAGCGTTCGTCGGGATTCCCGCCGCGCTGCTCATGTCGGCTGGCCACGTGCGACCGGATTCGGCGGCGGAGCGCCATCGCCGAGAGGCCTTCCGACTCTGCGATAGTCAGCCATCGTTCGATTTCCTCGGGATCTGCAAACGCTATTCCGACCTCGCAGTGATGGGTCCAACTCAAAGTGTCGCGGCGACATGACACGGGGATCCGGAGGCAAACCATCTTCGCATTGCGCAAGGTCCCGGGGTTGATCCCGGTCGCGGCGGCGCACTCGGCGATCAAGCCGCGGCCGCCGGTCTCGCCGTAGGCCAGTACGTCGCCGAGCCAGGCGGTCAACGTCTGGCGGGCGCCGGTCGAGGTACGCACGAGTCGGGCCACGTGCGTGACCAGCCCGCGCCACGTCTCCGTCTCCAATCCCGGCTTCAGCCTCAGTCCGAGCCGGGTGGCGTGCGCTATGCCGGAGACCGGCAACTCGCGAACAAGTTGATCAACCTCAGTTCGCATCGGATCGCTGCATCGGCCGGGGTGGCAGGCCCAGCCGGCGTTGCATCGCCAGCACCTGCTGGCGGAAGCCTTCGGCCGTCAGCGCATGCCGGGCCGCGTAGTCGCGCAAGCTCGTCACGTCGAACTCCGCCACACCGGTGGCGTAGATCAACACGTCAACCGCGAGATCGCGATTCGTCGCGCCAGCCAATTCGTATACCAGATCGCGAATCGCGCGGACGGCAGCCTGGTCCGACCGCGGTTCGATGCTCAGCGCCCGCCGCAACTCGTCCACCAGGCCCTGCCGCTCGCAGTCTCTCACGACGTCCAGAACGTCTTCGCCAATGCCCACTCGCGCGGCAGCATAGTCGCTGCGCGAGGCGCGGTCGTGGGCGTGGTCTATTCGGTTCATGCAAGATTCCGGAGGAATGTGAGACCGTTGGGCTCACCCAAAGTTGCGGAACTTTATCGCGTTCACCGCCAAGCGGGAAATTCCCGACGGTGGCGGTAGTAGTAGCGAAGTGGTAGTAAAGTGGTAGTGGTGAAGTTGTGGTGTCACGACTTTGTAGTAGCGGACGCTAGGGGTGGCGTGTCCTTGGATTTATAGGTAGTAAGTGCGGCTGGTGCCGCTCGGTTCGTATCGTGCAGGCAGTCCAGTCGGGTAGCATTGGTGCGCTGCAAATCCAGCTCTGGCCGAGGTAACTTTCTGGGCGATTCCCTGCGTACAGAAGATATGATCATCGGTATCGTCGGCGCTCGGAAGGTACTGAACACCATGGCCGGACAATCCTCTGGAGGGAGTCTGATGGGAGGTAGAAGTGCGGCAGGTGATAGGCACTGGCCGGTTCCCTAGACGGAGAATACGGGCATGTAGGCGGTCCATGCCAGTAGGTGCGATGTGCGGTGACCTCAAAGGCCGGAGTAGATCGGCCACGCCTTTTGTTCAAAGTCGTTCAAGCTTGGTTCACTGTTCAAACTGGGCGCGTTCAAAGCCGGTTCAAACTTCAGGGGTACGTGGACTTGGGATACGTTGCAGGACCACCATTCCCGCTGGACGAAGCAGAGAGAGGCTCATTGCACCCGCAGGCTGCGACCGAATGACGGCATCCGCCGGTTACAGGCATGGCAGGCGCAGATGCTGCGGTTTTTCCGACTGCTCCGGCTCTTGCGGCCTCCGTCGTCCTCAAAACCGCAGCGACTGCTGGCCGCCATCAAACAGGAACCCACGCTGGCGACGGACTCCGTGCTCGGAGCCCGCCACCAGCTTCCGGATGTTGTCGGCATGAAGGGACGGCTGACTCACAACCACCCCAGGCCCC
>SXSC01000332.1 GCA_005792355.1 Opitutaceae bacterium | reverse complement strand
CGCGAGCAGCATGCCGCTGTCGAGCCACTGTTTTTCGCCGTGGGCGAGGAGCCCGGCCTTCCACTCGCGTTTCGCGTCGAGGCGCACGGTCTGGAGAATCTCGTCGAGGTGATCGCGGTCGGTGGAGGAGAGACGGTGAAAGAGGGAGGCGAAGACGCCGCGCGGGCCCTTGAGCGAGAGGACGAGGTTATCCCACACGGAGTGCTCGGTGTAGACGCTCGGGGTCTGGAATTTCCGGCCGATGCCGAGGCGGTTGATTTCGTATTCGTTGAGCCCGGTGAGATCGTGGCTGGCGGCGGGGTCGCTGCCGAAATCGAGTTTGCCCTTGTCGGGTTTGGCGCGGCCGGTGATGAGATCGAAAAAGGTGGATTTCCCGGCGCCGTTCGGGCCGATGACGGTGCGCAGTTCGCCGTCGTAGAGGTAGAACGTGAGGTTCGTGATGGCCTTGAAGCCATCGTAGGACTTCGAGACATCTTCGACGGAGAGGAGGGGATGCGGCATGCGGGATTTGCGATTTACGATTTGCGATTTTCGATTTGCGGCACCACGGCGGCGGGCAAATCGGGTGCCTTCTCGGAGAGTTTTTTCCATGCGGTTCGGAGGCGGGCGGGAACGCTCACGAGGCCGCCCGGCAGGAAGAGCACGACGAGAATGAAGAGCCCGCCCAGCAAGATGAGCCAGAGATCGGGATACGCGCGGGTGGCCCAGCTTTTCAGCGCGTTGATGCTGACGGCGCCGAGGATGGGACCGAGGAGGGTGCCGCGGCCGCCGACGGCGACCCACACGACGGCTTCCAGCGATTTGTCGGCCTGCATCTCGCCGGGGTTGATGATGCCGACTTGGGGCGTGTACAGCGCACCGCCAACGGCCGCGATGAGCGCGGCGATGACGAAGACGAACAACTTAAAGTGCGCGGTGGCGTAACCGCTGAAGAGCACGCGGTTCTCGCCGTCGCGGATGGCCTGCTGCACGAGGCCGAACTTCGTCTTGCTCAGCCAGCGGCAGAACAAATACGCGAGCAGGACGGTGAGGGCGGTGGCGATATACAGTGCGCGGGTGGTGGCGGGGGCGGCGAGGCTGTGGCCGAGGATGAATTTGAAATCGGTGAAGCCGTTGTTGCCGCCGAGCAGCAGGTTGTTGCGGAAAAACATGATCGACGCCGCGTAGGTGAGGGCCTGCGTGAGAATCGAGAAATACACGCCCTTGATGCGCGAACGGAAGGCGAGGAAGCCGAAAACATACGCGATAATTCCGGGCACGAGGAACACCATGGTCAGGGCGAACGGGAAGCTTGCGAACGGCTCCCAAAAGGCGGGCAGCCGTTCCCAGCCGAGAAACACGAGGAAATCAGGAATCGGTTTCTTGTATTGGCCCAGGTCGCCGATCATGCGCATCAGGTACATGCCGTGCATGTAGCCCCCGAGCGTGAAGAACAGCGCCTGGCCGAGGGAGAGCAGGCCGGTGTAGCCCCAGAGCAGGTCGACCGAGATCGCGAGCAGCGCGTAGCAGAGGTATTTTCCCCAGACGCTGATGTAGTAGTTGCTCACGACGCCGTTGGCGTGCAGCAGCGGGATGACAACGATCAGCAGCAGGGCGATGGCGGCGACCGTGCTGAATTCGAGGCGGCGAAGCTGGGTGGCGCTCATCGTGGGCTCAGTCCTCCAGGCTGCGGCTGCGCGTGACGAAGAGGCCGGCGGGTTTCCATTGCAAAAACAGGATGATGCCGGCGAGGACGAGAATCTTGCCGAAGACGGCGGCGTCTTGCGCGAGGTTTTGCAGAAAACTACCGATGCCCGGCACCCAAGTCAGACCGGGCGCGACGTGGGGCAGATATTGCTGCAATACCTGATCGATGCCGCCGATCCCAAAGGCGCTGATGATGGTGCCGCCGATGCTGCCGACCCCGCCGACAACCACGACCATGAACGAGTCGATGATGTAGCCCTGGCCGAGGGACGGGCCGACGTTGCCGATCTGGCTGAGAAACGCGCCGGCGAGCCCGGCGAGCCCGCTGCCGAGGCCAAACGTGAGCATGTTCACGCGCTCGGTGCGCACGCCCATGCACGACGCCATCGTGCGGTTTTGCATCGAGGCGCGGATGAGGAGACCGAGGGGAGTCTTCGTGAGCACGAGCCACATGCCGAACACGATCAAGATGGCGAAACCGATCACGAAGACCCGGTTCCAGCCGAGGATGACGTCGTGCACGAGCCAGTTGCCGCTGAGGTAAACCGGGCTCGACACCTGGACATTGTTGGCCCCGAACATCAGGCGGAAGCATTGTTGCAGGACCAGCGAAACGCCCCACGTGGCGAGCAGGCTCTCGAGCGGGCGGCGGTAGAGAAACTGAATGACGCTGCGCTCGAGCGCGATGCCGACGAGGGCCGCGGCGACAAAGCTGCAGGGCAGGGCGGCGACGAAATACCATTGGTAGGCCGCGCCCGTGAGGTTGAGCCCGAAGATCGGCAGACTGAAGCCGAAGAATGGAATCGTGATGCCGGTGCCGAAGATATTTTGCACGAGATAGGTCGTGTAGGCCCCGACGGCGATCATTTCGCCGTGCGCCATGTTGATGACGCGCATCAGGCCGAAGGTGATCGCCAGGCCGAGGGCGGCGACGAGGAGGATGCTGCCGAGACTGATGCCGCGGAAGAGCGTGCCGAAGAAGTCGACGGCCGAGCGATGCCCCTCGACCGCGAGCAGGGCCGCGCGCGCGGCGGCGCTGAGAGTGGGGTTCCGAGCGTCTTCCGATTCCTTCAGTGATCGGGTGAGAAAATCGGTGCTGGCGAGCGAGCAGAGTTCTTTCAGTTCGACGAGGGCGGCGAGTTTCATCTCGTCCTTGGGGTCCTTGAGCTGGGCGATCGCGATGGATTCGCGCAGGGCGCGTTTCACCGCCTCATCAGTTTCGATTCCCAGACGGGCGCGGAGAGCGGGGAGTTTTTCGACGTCCTGCGTGAGGCCGATGGTCAGGATGGCCTTGATGCGTTTTTGCGGCTCGGGTGCGGCGAGATCGGCGAGATCGAGGACGGCTTTCATCGCGCGGCGGAGCGCGGCGTTGTGCTCGACCGCAGTCAGGTCGGCGACGACGACGCGGAGCGGCTGGCCGCCGGCGTCGGAGAGCGTCGCGCCGGTGTCGAGGCGCGCGGCGGTCTGCGTTCCGGCGTCATTTTTTTCTCCGGTGAGCTGGACGGGGATTTTGGTGCCGTCCGGCGCGGTGAAGACAAAAAGCGCGTCGGTGCGCCAGGCTTCGAGGAGCGGCGCGATCGCGGCGTCGGCCTGGCCCATGAGCTGGGTGATGAATTCGCGTTGCCGGGCCGCATCCTCGGCGAGGATCGCCTGGACGATCGACTGGCGGGACGAAGACGGGACGGCCGCCGCCGCGGGTGGCGGGAGGCCGCAGGTGACGACCAGCAGGAAGAGAAAGGCGAGGGGTTTCACTGGCGGGAGGAGCATTGCAGGAAGCCTGCCAAGATGAAAAAGGCGGGCCGTTTTTGCGGCCCGCCTTGGCAGATTGGCGCAGAGTGGCTGCGCGTTGCGGGGGAAGGTTAGTCCGCCTTGGTCGAGCCGGCGGCCTGGAATTTGCCCTTGAGCCAGGGTTCGCCGTAGACGTCGTTAAAGGACTTCACGATCTTGAACTGGCCGTCGGCCTTGGTTTCGCCGATGTAGACGTTCTTCGTCACGTGCATGTTTTTCTGCGTGGTGACCTTGCCCGCCGGGCCGTTGAACGACAGGCCGCTCTTGTAGGCGGCGCGGACCTTGTCCACTTCGAACGAGCCGGCCTTTTCGACCGCGGCCTTCCAGAGATAGACCCCGACATAGCTGAGGACCATCGGCGAGCAGGTGACGCGGCCCTCTTTGACGAGACCGGGGACGTTGCTCTTCTTCAGCCAGGCTTGGAAATCCGCGACGAACTTCTTGTTGGCCGGCGTATTGATCGACTGGAAGTACGTCCAGCAGCCGAGCTGACCGACGAGTTGTTTGGCGGGGAGACCGCGGAATTCGTCCTCGGAAATCGAGAAGGAAACGACCGGGCAGGTCTCGGCGGTAAGGCCGGAGGCGGCGTATTCCTTGAAGAACGGGACGTTGGTGTCGCCATTCAGCGTCGAGATCACGCAGGCGTTGCCGGAGGCGGCGAACTGCTTGATTTCGGCGACGATCTGCTGGTAGTCGGTGTGGCCGAACGGCGTGTATTTGCCGGCGGAGATAATCTTGCCGGAGCCGTCCTTGCGGAAGCCGCCACCGATGTTCTCAAGCTTCACGCCCTTGCTGAGCAGATACTCGAGGAGCACGAGGTTGGTGGTCTGCGGGTAGACGTAGTCGGAACCGAGCAGGTAGAACTTCTTCTTGCCCTCGGCGAGGTAGTAGTCGACGGCGGGTGTGGCCTGCTGGTTGACGGCCTCGGCGGTGTAGGCGACGTTCTGCGATTCCTCTTCGCCCTCGTATTGCACCGGGTAGAAGAGG
>SXSC01000331.1 GCA_005792355.1 Opitutaceae bacterium | reverse complement strand
GCGTTTCGCGCGCGGTCGGTCGCGGCCGGCCGCGGCGATCCCCACCTCAATCTGGTTTTTTGGCAGCACAGTATTTTGCAAGGTGAGCGGGCTTCGGACGTCTCGCCCGAGCTGGTCGGGAAACTTGGTTTCGACAGTGTCGGATCTTACGTGTGGATCCACCACTTCCCCGTGGAGCCGTTTCCGGCGATGGACTACGGCGACGCGCTCGAGGCCTACCTGCGCTACTGTGACAAGACGCAGCCGCGCTTCGCGCCGTTGCCGTTTCTCCCGAACGTCACGATGGGCTGGGACGCCTCGCCGCGCACGGTGCAGAGCGACCGTTTCGAAGCGCGCGGGTATCCGTTCATGGGCACGCTGAGGAGCAATTCGCCGCACCAGTTTCGCCGCGCCGTCGAGCGGCTTGGGGCCTGGGTGAGCGCGCGCGAGCCGGACCCGATCTTGACGTTCAACGCCTGGAACGAGTGGACCGAGGGCAGCTACCTCGAGCCCGATGCCGAGTCGGGCTTCGCCTATCTGGAGGCGATCCGCGACGTGTTCGGGGTGCGGGCGAACTGACCGATGAACGAAACAACCAAGAGCGAGGACCGCGTGTCCCCCGCGCAACGCGCGTTCTACGGCGCTGGCAACATGGCCAGCCTCACCACCGGCTACGGCATCGGCAGCCTGGCCAACTATGTCTTCAACCTCGCGCTCGGAGTGAACCCGGCGCTGGTGGGGCTCGCGCAGGCGATTCCGCGTCTGGTCGACCTGCTCACGGACCCGATCGCCGGCTACGTGTCGGACGCGTTGAAGCCCCGCTACGGCCGGCGGCGGTTGATCGCGCTGGGCACGGTGTTGTCGGCGGTGTTTTTCGCGGCGGTGTGGTGGTTTCCGCCGGGCCTCTCGACGGGGGGATACTTCTGGTGGCTGCTGATTTTTTCGTGCCTGACCTACGTGGGCTGGTCGCTGCTCTCGGTGCCGTGGCAGGCGATGGGGTTCGAGCTCACGGCTTCGCCGCACGAGCGCACGAAGCTGATGGCGGCGGCGACGTTTTTCGGCGGCGTGGCGGGCATCGGCTACGGGTGGTCCTATGCCGCGACGCAACTGCCGGTGTTTCGCGACACGGTGCACGGCGCCCGCTGGGTGGGCGGCGCGATGGCGGCGGCGATTCTGGTGACAGGGCTCTTGTGTGTGTGGGGCTGCCGCGAGCGCGCCGGACCGACCGCGCCGCCGGCGGGGGCGGCACCGCACGGAAGCATGGGGGACTTTTTCCGGGCCTTCGGCCGGGTCATGCGCAACCGGCGGTTCCGGTTGCTCATGCTGGCGGTGGTCGCGATGTGCGTGGGGGTTTTCAGCGTCGGCGGCGTGGGTCCGTATCTCGTCATCTATTACATCAAGCCCGGCGATGCGGCGGGCGCCGCCTGGCTGATCGGCGCGGGTTCCACCGCGTGGCAGGGCACGAGCCTGGTGTTGGCCGGCGTGGTGAGCTGGGTCGCCGCGCGCCTCGGCAAGCACCGCGCTCTGCAACTTTTCCTGGGCGTCGCGCTCGTCGGCAACTTGGCCAAGTGGTTCTGCTATGTCCCGGGCCAGCCCTGGCTCTACGTGATCCCATCGATGTGTTTCGCGGCCGGCTTCACCGCGCTGTGGACGCTCGTGCCGTCGCTCACGGCGGACCTGAGCGAGGCGGCGCAACACGAGACGGGCTCGGGCGACGGCGGCGTGTTCGCCGGAGCCTATGTCTGGATGATAAAGTTTGGCTCCACGATCGCGTTTGCCGCCGGGGGCGTGCTGTTGAACGCGACGGGGTTCGACGTCGCGCGCGGCGAACACCAGACGGCCTCGTCGATCGTCGGGATGCGCGTGGTGGATTTCGCCGTGCCGGCGGCGGCCATCACGGCGGCCATCTGGCTGGTGGGCCGGTGCGCACGGCGCGCCCAATAGAAGCGATCCGCGCTCAACCCCGATGGACCGCGATGTCGGAGTCCGGCGTTTTCCGCACCGCGTTGCGGAGCCGGCCGATGCCGTCGATCACGCACTCGACCACGTCGCCGTCGGCGGCAAACCCGGCGCCGGCCGGAGTGCCGGCCAAGATGATGTCGCCCGGCTCCAGCGTGAGGTAGCGCGTGATCAGTTCGATGAGCCGAGGCAGGGCGGAGATCATCAGGTCGAGCGGACTGTCCTGATGCGGCCGACCGTTGAGAAAGGAGCGCACGCGGACGGCGGAGAGATCCAACTCGGTCGCGATCACCGGCCCGAGCGGGCAGAAGGTGTCGCACGACTTGCCGAGCGTCCAGTGGCCGTCGGGGTGAAAGAGTTCGAGGGCGGCGTAGTCGTTGGCGATCGTGTAGCCGCCGACATGGTCGAGCGCGGATGCGGTGCTCACCGCGCGGGCACGCCGGCCGATCACGACGGCAAGTTCCGCCTCGAATTTGATCCGCGCGATCCCTGGGGGCAGCCGCACCTCGGCCTCCGGACCGACGACACAACGCTGGGTTTGTGAAACAGAATGGGGATGGCCGGGGGCCGGGTCGGCAACGCGGCGCGAACTGATCAAGAAAGTCTGGGAAGCCGACCCGCTCCTGTGCCCCCACTGCCAGCACCAGATGCGCATCGTGGCGCTCATCGACCAGGCCGACGTCATCGAGCGCATCCTGCGCCACCTCGGCTTGTGGGAGGCCGGCGTGCGCGTGGAGTCCGCCCGCGACCCTCCGCAACCCGCCGAGCCGATCATCGAGCCTTGGCTTGAGGATCCGTTCCCCGACTACGACCCCGAACCGGTGTTCGCGCAGAACTGAGAGCCCCGGCAGCGCCGAGGTGCGCCCCGAAGGCCCGCCTTCTCTCGCATTTCCGCCCCCTCTGGCTGGCGACGTCCGGTTTTCCGGGGTGCGGGCGCGCCCCGCACCCACCCGGTGCGTGACAAAGGACAGTTCCAGCGCGGTTTCGTCCCGCGCCATTTCCACCTTGATCAGCGAGGAATAGGGAAACGCCACCTGCTCACGCGGCGACTCGAACCGCAGGAAGGTCGCGGGCATTTCCCGCGACTCCAGGCAGCGGGGATCCGGTGGCCGATCATCGTCTTTGAATCCTTTTACCGTGAACCGAGCAGCGAGGTTCGCATTAAAAAGGAACCGCTTGAAAATCAGTGGATAAGGTCAGGGGGATGCCCGAGAAAGGGATTCGCCTTAAATAAGCGCTTCATGCCCAGAACGGGACGTAACGGGCGAACTTCCGCCCGGCGGCTTCGTTTTCGGCCTTGATGAGCCCCGCTTCCACGCTGGCGGCAATCACCTGCGAAACCACGACGCTCTTGCCTTCCGACACGTGAAAGCGCGCGCGCAGGCTTTGGTTGCTGGTTTCCTGATGCGTGACGTAGCGCAGGGCACAGTGCTGATAGCAGGCCCGAATGCGGTCGTCCCGATCCATCGCGGCAAAGTCCTTGGCCCCGGCGATCACCACATTCGTGCGCCGCAACCCCGCCCGGAATATCGGCGCTTGGAGCTGATATAGCTCGGCGGCAGAAATTACTTTGTCGATCCCGCTGCTCTTCTCCTCGCAGATTCCCAGCCGGCGCATGAGGTCCGCCAGTCGTTCATTGCGGGACTCGTAGGCGTCGATGAATCGGTTGGTCGGCACCATCGGTTCGCCCGGGTTGGAGATTTCAACCCGGCTGGCGTAAACCTCGATCATGACCGAGACGCCCGACAGTGAAAAGTCCTGGTGGATCAGAGCATTCGCGACCAGTTCCCGAATCACGATCTCGGGTACAAGCTTCACCTCCTTGCGGATGGCATCCTCGATCACCTCGTTTTGAGGAAGCTGCCCCATCACGAGGTTGACCAAATCCTTGAAGCCAACCGCGTAACCCTTCGGATCAACTTGGTCGAGTTTCGTCGCCAGCTTGGAGTCGCCGCTGTAAACAACCACGCGTGCGGCCTTGCGTGCGAGCGACGAAAAATCCTCCAGCTTGCGGGCGAGGAGGAGGGCACCGAGCCGGTTGATCGACCAGCCGGCGGCTTCCTTGACCACGAGATGTTCGCGACCGAGCTGGTCCAGCACGCCCTCGCGACTCGAGGGATAGGGCCGCTTCAGCAACTCGAAATAAGTCTGCACGTCCAACAATTGCACGACCGCCTCGTCCGTCAGGCCTGTGATGGCCGGTTCCGCAAGCCAGTCCGGGGCACCTTCGCTGAAGATGCGCGCTGGAAGGAAACTGGATTTTCAGGGGGATCGGCTCCGGGAGGGGTTTTTTTGCGCGATGGCGGCTGTGGAGCCGGGGAGCACGATCATGCCTGTGAGACACGGGCGCATTGCGGAGAATTTCATGACTGGGGTTTGGGTTCGGAGTTTGGCGGGCGAAGGCGCGGGGAAATCGAGCGACGAACCAGGCGGCGAACCGCGGTCGTCGCAGCAGCGGCTGAGGCCTGATCCAAGCAACTGGCGACAGTCTAGCCGGAGAATGAGCGTGCGCCTACCCTGTGTTTACAGGGTGGGCGGGATGGCTTGAGGCAATTGGAGGCGGTCGGGATTGCTCCCCGCCATTAGCCGGGCTCGGCGAGCTGGGCGGGCTTGGCGGCTGTCATTCCCCGTCCCTATATCGTCCAGAGTTTGGCGAGTGGCACCGCGAGCAAACGCGGGTCGGACATCGGGAGCGTACTCGTGCCGGAGTGGAAGAGCACTCCGCCCTTGAAATCCTTTCCGCACTGGTCGGCCAGGCGGCGCAGCCCGTGGCCGTCGGATTCATGCACCGTAGCGGAGGCCTTGACCTCGACACCCCACGTCTGGCGGCCTCGGGTCAAGATAAGGTCGACCTCGACCTGGTCCTTGTCGCGATAGTGCCAGAAGCGCAGGTCGGGATCAGTCCAACCGGCCTGGGCCACCAGTTGCTGGACTACGAATGATTCCAAGAGATGACCGAAGCGATCGCGCCGGGTGTTCCACTCTGCAACG
>SXSC01000330.1 GCA_005792355.1 Opitutaceae bacterium | reverse complement strand
TGCACAATCGCGGTGGCGCCGTTGCTGGGATGCGCGACCCGCGACAGGTCGAGCATGGTGTCGAGTTCGATCACGAGTGGCCGATCGCTCGCCACCGCTTCGCGGAACCGGGCCGGAAAATCCGCGGCGTCCGCCGCCGCCCGTGACTGCGGTGAGTCCATGACCGGGTACCCGGCCAAAGCCCACCAGATCGAAGACCCGCGCCGGGATCGGTGTGCGCACCGCGGCGGTGCCTGCTGCCTCCTACGTCGAGTCAGGACAAAAAGGCGTGCTCATTCGACTTCGACGGGGAGGAGCGGCTTTGTCCAACCGCGCACTGGACCGGGAGGCGCTCAGAATTTCCATTCGAGCGCGGCGCTGGCATACGGAGCAACGCGATCCGACTTCACGCGGTAACCGCGTTGATGGTAGTCGGCGTTGAGGACCGGAACGGCACCGACGGAGGCGCGGGCGGAAAAAGTGGGCGAGGCGCGCCACGCGATGGCGGGACCGACGCGCACGGATTGGTATTCGAGGCGCGTGCGGTTGAGCGCGGGTTTGTTGCGGCCGCCGGGGAGCGGGTCGTCGGTGACGTAGAAGGAGCCGAAGTCGGCCTCGGCCGTGAACTCAAAGTCGAGCTCCGGGTTGAAGGTGTGGATCACGCCGGTGCGCGGGAAACCAAGCGTGACGCGCCAGGCGGGGGCGGGTGTCCAGTTGAACGTAGCCACGGGAATGATACGACCGGTGCCTTTCGACAGTGAGTCGTAGACGAAACCGAAGCCGGCGCCGAAGTCGGGGGTGAATTTTCGGCTGGCGATGGCGAGGACGCCCACCCCGAAGCCTTTCGACGAGAAGTCGGAGCCGGCGTTGTGCAAGCCGGGGCTCACGCTCGCGAGGAGGGACCAGTCAGCGCCGAGTTTGCTGAAAACGGTCAAGGCTGCGCCGAGGGATTGGAGGCGGTCGGGCAGCGGCGTGCCGGCGGCACGGTCGAGCGAGTAATGACGATAGCGGAGACTTACGATGGGGAAGATGTCCCCACCGACCGGAGGAAGGGGCACGACGATTTCGATGCCAAATTGTGCAACGGAAAAACTTCCGACGGCCGCGCCGCGGGCTGCGAACGGGGTGTCGCCGGTGTAGGCGGTGTCGAATTTGAGCGTGGCGGCTGAGCTCGCGGGACGCCCTGAGGCAGAGGGGACCGGGGCGGCTGACGCGGGATTTTGCGCTGCGACGGGGAGAGCGGCGAAGCCGGCGAGGACGGTGAGCGGGCAGAGGAGGCGGGAGCGGAGACGGAGAATCATAGTGGTGCGAGGGATACGGGCAAAAGGCGGTCGCGGATGCGGGCGACGGGAAGATTCTCGCCACCGCTCGAGCAGGCAAATTCCCGGGACGAAAGAAGGGATGCGATCGAAGCCCTTCAACTCTCCAGGCTGGGAGAGAAAGCCTCGCGGTGACGACGGATGATGGGTCGCGGTCCCGGCGACTTCCGCGTTACAAACGGACAAATCCTACGGTGACCGGGACCGGCTCCGTACGGCCATGAGGCCGCGCGCGATGACCGCGACCAGCACGATGGCACCGCCCACCAGCGCCCAACCGGTCGGTTTTTCGCCCATGAAGAGCAGTACCCACACCGGATTCAGCACCGGTTCAATCACCGGGATGAGGACCGCCTCAAGCGCTGTCACGTGTTTGATCGCGCGGGCATAGAGCCAGTACGAAAATCCAAGCTGCACCACCCCGAGCGTCAGTAATGCCGCGACGCCCGACGCCGGCAGCATGGGCGACTCCACGATCCAGGGCAGCCCGATCGCGAACCCGAGGACGTTGCCCAGAATGATGGATTCGACGGGCGAGCCGTCCTTCTGCCGGCGCAGGGCCAGCACCATCGCGGCGAAGCTGATTCCACTCAGCAGCGCCAGCACGTTACCCAACACGTGGCCGGAGGTCAGCCCGTCCTTGAAAAACAGCGCCATGCCGGCCAGCGCGACGACGATGGTGATCCCGTCGGCGCGGGTCGGGCGCTCGCCCAGGAATGACGCGGAAAGCAGCGCGACCCAGACCGGGGCGGTGTATTGGAGCAGGATCGCATTGGCGGCGTTTGTCAGTGTCGTCGCCACGCAAAAAAACACGGTGCATCCGGCGTAGCCGATCGCCCCGATGATCTGGTCCCGCGAAAAATGAAAACGCAGCCCGCGGTTTGTCAGCAGCAGGAAGAGCGCGGCGATCGCCCCGCGGCCGCCCGCCACGGCGAGACCCGACCACGAGGTGGCGATGAACTTGATCAGGACCCCCGCCAGACTCCAGCAGATCGCCGCCGCGACGAGTTGCAGGAGGGAACGGGTGTGGGTGTGCGTCACGGGCTGCCGGCTGAATTGCGGAGTTGCCGGCCTTCGTGCAACGAGAAACCGGCGGGGCGGTGCGCCGCGGTCTGCATGTGTCGATGTCGGTACGGCTGATCGCAACGACCACATTCCATCCCGAAACTTTCGGTTTCGGAGGGCTGCGCTTTGTCGCAGCCGAATCCTCGACGTAAGGCAACGGCGCCGACAAAGCGGCGCCCTCCGAAAATCTACTCCGCGAGCAGCAGGTCCACTCCCACCCACCGGCAAAATTCAGTGGCGACGCGCCACCACTTGCCCATGCTGGTTCGGATGAAACCGCTCGTCGACCCGCGTGACCCGCCCGGCCCGGGGGCGGCCAGAGCGGATCGGGTCCATGGCGGCCGACCTTCCGCGGAAAGAGGAAGTCCGACCGGAGGAACCAGGCGATGAGTCGGAGGACATCCATCGGAGTTGGCGCGGTGCTGGTGTTCGCCATGGTCGGGCTTGGCTTCTGGCTGGCCCCGCGCCCGGTTTCGCCGCTGCCCGCACTCGTGGCACCCGCTCGTGTGAGCCCGCCCGGCGCGCCACGTCTCCGCCCGGCACCGGCCGGGCCCGCCGCGCGGGAGTCCGCCGCCACCGCGCCCGGCCCGGCGGGATTGTCGCCGGAGAAGATCGCCCGCATCGAAAGAATCAAACGCGACTACGACGAAGTGCGTGCCAGGGCTTCTGCCGACTACGCGTCCGCCGGAGCGGCGTTCCCGGGCGGTCTGAACGGTTTTCTACGTCAGCTCGCGCTCCTTGAGCGGGAAAAACGGGTTGATTTCGCCGCGTTCCTCACGGCCCGCGAACTCGAGGATCTCGAAATGGTCGAGACATCGGCGGGGCAGCTGGTGCAGCGGAGGCTCGGTGAATCGGCGGCGAGCGAGGCGCTGCGCCACGCGGTCTTCCGCCTGCAGATCGAGTTTGACGATCGCTTTGCGCTGACCTTTGACGTGGCACCGAAGGCGCTGCTCGAGCGGGAGACGGCGCGACGGGAGATGAATGACAGGATTCGCACGACGGTCGGCGACGATCTCTTTGCCGTGTGGTTGCGGGGCGAGGGCGCCGATTACCTGCAGCTGGCGGAGCTGGCCGCGCAGCAGCAACTGCCGGTGAGTGCGGGCATCGAACTGTGGCGGGTGAAAACAGAATTCACGCTGGGCCGCCTCGAGATCAATGCGGCGGGGACCATGCCGATCGCGGAGTTCCGCGCCAAGCAAGCCGCCCTCGCGCAGAAAATCGAGCTCCGCCTGATGGGGATTCTCGGCGCGGGCACGGTGCAGTTGGCGCGCGACACGGCTTTTCAGTGGCTGCCAAAACTGTGAGCCCGCCCCGCAGGCGGCAGCTCGACACCTCCCGTTGATTCTCTTTGGGTCGCAGACCCTGAAGCTTGCCTCGGCTTGGTTGGAAGGAGGAGCGGCTTTACACCGCGATGGGTTGGCCCGACGATCCATCGCGGGGTAAACCCGCTCCGGCAGTTTCCGGCAAAGGCCACGCCGCGTGCGGCGGGGATGTTCTCGATGCTCGGGCCGCCGCTGCGGTGTTGTGGAAAGACACGTGCGATCGCAATCGACGCGCAGACCTCCGCATTTCTTGGCGAAAGCTGCTCTGCCAAGCCATGCGGACCATTGGCCAAAGCCTGCGACGACGTCGGTGCGGACGTTTGCTAGGCTGTGTCCGCGATGAAAAATGCGGCACCTGCGTCACCGGTCGGGCTCGCCTCCAACGATGAGGCGGCCCTCCTCGATCTGCTGGAAAATCTCAAACAGCATCACGGCTTTGTCCCGCGGGAGGTCTCGGACGAGGTCTCCCGCCTGGTCGAGGTGAAGCTCGAGCGATTGCGGCGCATCCAGTCCCAACTCGACACGACCATCCGACGCGACGTGCAGCAGCACGTCACGCGCTGGCGCGACGAGGAGGGCAACCTCATCATGATACTGCATGCCATCCAGAACCAGCATGGCTATGTGCCGCGCGAAGTGGCGATGGAGCTTTCACGCGAACTCGGGGTGAAGCTCGCGCGGATCTACGAGGTCATCACGTTTTACCACTACTTCAAGTTGCAGCCGCCGGGCGCCCACAGCGTCACGGTCTGCAACGGCACCGCCTGCTACCTCAAAGGCAGCGGCGAACTGCTCAACGAACTCCGCTCACAACTCGGCGTGGCGGAGGGCCAGACCACTCCGGATCGGCAAATCCACCTCGACACCGTGCGTTGCATCGGTTGCTGCGGCATGGCGCCGGCCCTCGTGGTTGACGGCAAGACCTGCGGCCACGTGAAGTCCTCCGACATCGCCGGCCATCTTGCCGGGTTGCGGGCCGCGAAGGAGGTGGCCGCATGAAAGCGCTCACCCGTCAGGATCTCGAGGCCCTCGCCGCGACCGCACCCGCCGAACCACCGGAGTGGATCCGCGTGCAACTCGACACGGGTGGCGTCGCCGCCGGCGCGGAAACCGTCCATGCCGCCCTGGCCCGCGCGCGCGACGAACGGCCGCTGTCGTTCGCGCTGCAACGTGCGGGATCGATCGGCTACTCGTTCGCCGATCCGGTCGTCGAGGTGCAGGTCCCCGGCATGCCGCGCATTCACTACGGCCAGGTCACGCCGGAGGTGGCCGCCCGGATCCTCGACGAGCATCTGGTGGGCCACCGGCTGATCGACGATCACGTCATCGCCACGCGCCGCCGGAGCCTCACTCTCGACGGCGCGGTCACCCATCTCCTCGTGCGCGACACCGGACCCGACGTGGGCAATAAGACGGGGTATTTCCAGTCGTCATTTGTTGAGGAACTCAAACGCCGCGGTCTCGCCGATCGGGTGCAGGTGGTCCGGGCCCTCGACGTCGGCGTCTACGACGAGGGCGCGGTCGTGCAGCTCCTGCCCGCCGCGATCACGTATGCCAACGTCCTCGCACCGGATGTCGCGCGCATCGTCGCGGAGTCCATCGAAGGCGGACGGCTGATCGACGATCTGCTGTGGAAATCGCCCGACAAGCAGGTGCGGATCGTCCTGCGCCATTGCGGCGACGTCGATCCCGACAGCCTCGACGATTATCTCCGTCGCGCCGAGGGCTACCAGGGCCTGCGTCGCGCGCTCTTCGAATCCACGCCGGAACAGGTCATCGCCGAGTTGAAGACCGCCGGCCTGCGCGGCCGCGGCGGTGCTGGTTTCCCGACGTGGATGAAGTGGCAGCTCACGCGGGCCCAACCCGCCCCGCAGCGCTACGTGATCTGCAACGGCGACGAGGGCGATCCGGGCGCGTTCATGGATCGGAGCGTGCTCGAGAGCGATCCGCATTCCGTCCTCGAGGGTATGATGATCGCCGCCTATGCGATGGGCGCGAGCAAGGGATACTTCTACATCCGTGCCGAATATCCCAAAGCCGTCGAGCGGATCGAGCGCGCCATCAAGCAGGCTCGCGAACAGGGGCTGCTCGGCCCGAAGATTCTCGGCAGCGACTTTTCGTTCGAAGCGAAAATCCGCCTCGGCGCGGGGGCCTTCGTCTGCGGGGAGGAGACTGCGCTCATCGCCTCAATCGAGGGGCGCCGCGGCAGCCCGAGCCCGCGACCGCCTTACCCTTCCGTGCGCGGCCTCTGGGGCATGCCCACGGCCATCAATAACGTCGAGACGCTCGCGTCCGTACCCGTCATCCTCACCAAGGGCGGCGCGTGGTTTGCGAGCTTCGGCACCGAGACGTCGAAGGGCACCAAGGTCTTCGCCGTCACCGGCAAGGTCCGCAACGCCCAGCTCGTGGAAGTGCCGATGGGCACCACCTTGCGCGAGATCATCTACGAGGTCTGCGGGGGCGTGCTCGACGGCCGCGAGATCAAGGCCGTCCAGACCGGCGGCCCGTCTGGTGGCGTGATTCCAGTGCAGCACCTCGACACCGGTGTCAGCTACGAGTCGTTGCAACAGCTCGGCTCGATCATGGGTTCGGGTGGCATGCTCGTCATGGACAAGACCGACTCGATGGCGGAAGTCGCGAAGTTCTACCTGAAATTCTGCGTCGACGAATCGTGCGGCAAATGCGCGCCCTGCCGGATCGGCGGTTATCAACTGCTGCAGATCTTGGAGAAGATTTCGCGCGGCCGGGGCGCCGCCAGCGACCTCGCGCTGATCCAGCGCATCTGCCAGGCGATGCAAAGGGCGTCGCTCTGCGGCCTGGGCCAGACCGCGTCCAATCCCGTGCTCTCCACGCTGCGTTATTTCGGCGAGGAGTATCAGGCGTTCATCGAGGGTGGACCGAGTTACGCGCGCAAGGTGAGCCGCGCGGCATCACCCTCGGCCAAGACGGCTGAGCGGACTGGCGCGACGCCGCCGGCCGTCCCTGCAACCTCGAACCGCTAACCGGGCCTCCGTCATGATCAAAGCGCGCATCAACCAAATCGAAGTCGAAGTGCCCGAAGGCACGAGCATCCTCGAGGCCGCCCGCCACGTGCAGGTGAAGATTCCCACGCTGTGCAAGCACCGGGATCTTCTCCCGACCGCCGCCTGCGGCATCTGCATCGTGCGGAACAAAGGGGGCAACCGGCTGATCCGCGCCTGTTGCACCCCGCTCGAGAACAACATGGAAATCTCGACGCATGATCGCGAGATCGTCGACGTCCGCCGCTCCACCCTCGAGCTCATCCTCTCGAACCATCCGCAGGCCTGCCTCACCTGCGGGCGCAACGGCGAATGCGAACTGCAGACGCTCGCCGCCGACTTCAACATCCCGACGGAGTCAATCAAGCGCTACGTGAAGGACATCCCGCCCGATTGCTCCACCGGCTCCATCATCCTCGAATTTGAGAAGTGCATCAAATGCGGACGTTGCATCCAGGTGTGCCAGGAGATGCAGAACGTCTGGGCGCTCTCCTTCCTCGACCGCGGCATCAACACGCGCATGGCCCCCGCCGGCGACATCACGCTCGCCGAGTCGCCGTGCGTGAAATGCGGCCAGTGCTCCGCGCACTGCCCCACCGGCGCCATCGTCGAAAACGACGAGACGCCGCTGGTCTGGGAGGCGTTGCACGATCCCAACCGGATCTGCGTGGTGCAAATCGCGCCCTCGGTGCGCGTCACCGTGGGCGAGGCCTTCGGGCTCCCGCCCGGCACCAACCTGACGAAGAAACTCTACGCCGTGCTCCGGCGGCTGGGGTTCCAGGCGGTGTTCGACACCAATTTCTCCGCCGACGTCACCATCATCGAGGAGGCGAGCGAGTTCATCGAACGCTTCGTGCATAAACGCGGCGCGCTGCCGCTCATCACCTCGTGCTGCCCTTCGTGGACGGACTTCATGGAGAAGAGCCACTACGACTTCATCGACAACTTCTCCACCGCCAAGTCGCCCCAGCAGATGCTGGGCGTGCTCGCCAAGACCTATTACGCGGAGAAATTCGGCTTCGATCCGGCAAAGATGTTCGTCGTTTCGATCATGCCCTGCACCGCGAAGAAATATGAACTGTCGCGCACCGACGAGATGTACGCCTCCGGTCACAAGGACATCGATGTCGCGATCACGACGCGCGAGCTCGCCCGGATGATCAAGCAGTCCGGGGTCGATTTCCTCAACCTGCCCGACGGCGCCCCCGACTCGATCCTCGGCGACTATTCCGGCGCCGGCACGATCTTCGGCGCGACCGGCGGCGTGATGGAGGCCGCCGTCCGCACCGCCTACTTCTACGCCACCGGTCGGCAGCTGGAAAAAATCGAGTTCGAGTCCGTGCGCGGTTTGCAGGGCGTGAAGGAGGGCACGCTCCACGTCGGCGGGGCGCAGGTGCGCGTCGCCGTGGCCCACGGCCTCGCCAACGTCGAGCAGGTGCTCGATCGCGTGCGGACGGCGCGGCGCACCGGCGCGGAGACGCCGTACCACTTCATCGAGGTGATGGCGTGCCCGGGTGGCTGCATCGGCGGCGGTGGCCAGCCCTACGGCGTCGACAACGAACGCCGCCGGCGGCGGATCGCCGGCCTGTATCAGGATGATCGCGACAGCGTGCTCCGCTGTTCGCACGAGAACCCGGAGGTCATCCGCGTCTACGAGGACTTCCTCGGCAAGCCGCTCGGCGCCCGCGCCCACGAACTGCTGCACACGAAATATTCCGCGCGGCCGTTGTATAAGAAATAAGCTCCCGGCGCGGTGCGGGAGAATACCAGCCGCTCACCACCTTCTCCCGCCCATGCACCCGAAACCATCCTCGACGCCGCGGGAGGGCGCTCCTGGAGGCGGGGTGCCCACACCCCGCAGGATTGGGAATGTGCGAATTCAAATCCGCGGGGTGGGGGCACCCCGCCTCCAGCGGACGGCCGAGGCGCGGTTCCGCCGGCTTTGTTGTTTCATGGCGGGATGGCTGCTCGCCGCCGAACTCGGCGCGGCGGCCTTGACGCCGGCGCCTGCCTCGGAATCGCCGGTCGTGCTGCCGCCGTGGGTGATTGAGGAGACGGTCGATCGCTCGCTGCAGACCGCGCGCGAAGACTCTTTTGCCTCCGCGCTTGGGCCGACCTCCGTCATCGGCGCCGCCTCCTGGTCCGGGCGTGCCATCGGCACCCTCGCCGAGGCGCTGCGCCGCACTCCCGGCGTCATGCTGCAGGAAAGTTTCGGTGGCTTCGAACCGCCCCGGCTGTCGCTGCGCGGCTCCGGCCTCGACAGCGCGCCCACCGCCCGCGGTGTGGCGTTGCTCGCGGACGGCCTGCCGCTCGCGCGCGCCGATGGGTCGTTTCACAGCGGGCTGCTGGACCCGTTGCTGTTCGCGCGCGTGGAGATTTACCGCGGAACGATGCACATGGCTCTCACTCCCGCCGTCCTCGGCGGTGTGCTCAACGTCGTCTCGCTGGCGGCCGGCACTCCTGCCGGCGCGTCGCTGCGCTTCGCCGGCGGCGACTTCGGCCAGACCCGCGCGCAGCTTTCGGTCGCGGCGGCGGACGCTCACCTCGCCGCCTCGCTGGCGCGGGCCCGCGGGTGGCGCGAACACAGCCGACAGGATCGTCGCGCACTGCAGGCTGGCGTGCGACGTCCACTCAGCCCGACGGCGCGACTCGAGTTGTCCGCCTATTTTGCCGCCGCCGAGTATGATGTCCCCGGGCCGCTCACGCTCTCGGATGCGCTGGCGCATCCGCGGATGGCTTCCGCCGCGGTCCTGCGGGATCTGCCGCGACGAGACTCCAACGTGTCCCGGCTCGCCGCGCAGGTGAAGTCCGCCACGCCGGGCGGGACCCTCGCGGCAGGAATCGCGTGGCTGCGGCTGCATGACGATTTTTTCCAGCTGCAAGCCAACGGTGAAACTGACGCGCTCAGTGAAGATCTCACCGCCCACGCCACGGCGTCGTGGCGCGTGGCGATCGCGGGCCACGAGCAACACCTGCTGGCACGAGCGATTTGCTCGACGGGCACAAACACCGCCGAACGCTTCCTCAACGATCGCGCGCGGCGCGGAGCCCGCTTCGGCGCCTATGACGCCCGCGCGCGCACCGTGGCGATCAGTCTCGAGGATATTCTCTGGCTTCGGCCCGACCTGGTGGCCGGCGTTGGCGTCACGGCGTTGCAGGCGTGCCGCACCCTCGAGGATCGCTTCACAGCGGCGGGGCCCGCGACGACAGTGGCGCGGTCGTTCTCCCTCGGCGATCTTTCGCCTCGCGCGGGACTGACCTGGCAGGCGCGACGGGATCTGGCGCTGCGCGTGGCGATCTCGCGGGGAGTCGAGCCGCCCTCGTTCGACGATCTGTTGGCGGTGCAGGGCGTCTACCCGAATCTCAGCCTGCGCAGCCGCGAACTGCGGGAACAACAAGCGACGACGTTTGAAGCCGGCGCCCAGGGTCGGTGGGGCGCGCTGGCATGGAACGTGACGGTCTATCGCGGTGCGTGGCGCGACGAAATTCTCCGCCTGGCGGATGCGAACGGCCTGCCGCGGGGCGCCGTCAACGCCGGCGCGACGATGCATGAAGGGATCGAGACGGGGATCCGCTGGCGGTTGCGGGAGGGCCCGCATGCGCTCACGCTCGCGGCCACGTCGACGCTCGGCCGCTTTGTTTTCGACGGAGACTCTGTTTACGGCCGCAATCGCATCGCGGGGGCTCCGCCCCAGGTCGGAACGGCGGAACTCGCCTATACGCATCCACGCGGATTTTTTGGTGCGGTCGAGCCGACGTGGGTGGCGGGCCGCACCTCCGTCGATCACGCCGGCCGGCTCACCTATGGCGGCCACGTCCTGTGGCACGCGCGCGTCGGGTGGCGGTCGGGGGATCGGTGGGTGATTTTCGTCGCGGTGCGAAACTTCCTCAACCGCGTCCACCTTGCCAGCACCGCTGGCGTTCTCGACGTCGCGCGTGCGCCCGCTGCAACCACGATCTTCCTCCCCGGCCCCGGCCGCGCCCTCACTCTCGGCCTCGAATGGAAACGCTAAGCCAACGCAGGTTCCGCCTCCCGCGATCTTGTCATCCATTGGTTGACAAGATTTCCAGCGCAGGGCGCGGCGGGTCCCGGGGTCTTGTCACTTGTTACGTGTCAGGTGGGTCGGGAGCCCGACGCCACCGGCGCCGGCGTTTTCGCGAAACATGTAACGTAATACGTTACATGTTTGCGACGCATCGCGACTGGGGCGAAAATCAACATGTAACGTATTACGTTACATGTTGCCGGCGGACCGGTGGCTTGGCGAAGGGGGGGGCGCGATGATCGGGGCGCTGGGGACGCTGCTGTTCTTTGCGGTCACGCCGGTGTTTGCCAACCGGGCGGCGCACCTGCTCGGCAGCCTCCGCGCGAATTTTTTCCGGCTCCTGGTCGCCGTCGTGCTCCTGGGAACCTGGGCCCATCTCGCGGGGCGCGGCGTGGGCGGCGCAGCGTTCGGCTGGTTCGTGCTGGGCGGAGTCGTGGGCTTTGGCATTGGCGGGGTCGCGATGTTTCAATCGCTGCCGCGGCTCGGTTCCAATCTGTCGACGCTCATCGTACAGTGTGTGTCCGCCGTGGTCGCGGCCGGCGTCGAGTGGACCTGGCTCGGCACGCGGCTCACGCCGGCGCAACTGGGCTGCGCGGCCGTCACTCTGACCGGAGTGGCCATCGGCTTGCGGCCGCGGAGTCTGCCGCGCGTCTTGCCGGCGGAATGGGCCGCCGGACTCGCTTGGGCGGTGGTGTCCGCGGCTGGCCAGGGGGTCGGTGCGGTGATCAGCCGGAAGGCGTTCGCCGTCGCCGCGGCGGCCCAGGACAAGATTGATCCGGGTTCGGCCGCGTATCAACGCGCGTTGGGCGGAGTCGCGGTCGCGGCGCTGGTGCTCGTGATGGCGATGCAGTGGTGGCCGGAGCGGCGTCGGGCGCAGGGCCGCGCGTGGCCGTGGGTGCTCGGCAACGCGCTCACGGGGCCCGTGCTGGGCGTGACGTGCTTCCAGTGGGCGCTGCGCTCGACCCCGGCCGGAATCGTGCAGCCAATCGTCGCGGCGGCGCCGCTGCTGACGATTCCGTTTGCGGCGCTGATTGAGGGAGCGCACCCCCGCGTGACGTATTACCTCGGTGCGGGGCTCGCCGTCGCGGGCGTGAGCGGGCTCCTGGTGTGGCGGTGAGCGCGGTGGCGCCGGGCCGGCGGTTTCGCGCCGGAGTTCACCGCTCCGCCGTTACCGCTGATGCGCGAGCAACCAGGTGTAGAGGTCCGGGTTCGCGTAGGTCTCAGTCCACGAATCGTGTTTCGCTTCCGGATACACGGTGAACTTGAGATCGGTCACGGCGGCCTTCTGCAAGGCGTCGACCATGCTCTCCGATTCCGCCAATAACACGGTCGGGTCTTTCGCGCCGTGAAAAACCCAGACGCCGAGGCTGGTGAGGTCGGCGGTCCGCCGGCGGGCCATGCGTCGCACGGTGGACGGTTCGCCCCCGCCGCAGATCGGCGCGATGGCGGCGAAACGCCCGGGGTTTTTCATCCCGACACTCCAGGTGCCGAAACCGCCCAGGCTGAGACCGGTGAGGTAGACGCGGCGCGAGTCGACCTGGTGTTTCGCGGTGATTTCATCGAGGAGCGCAAGGACCGCCTCATCGTCCCACCAGGTGCCGGTGGGGCATTGCGGGGAGACGACGATGAAGTTGGTGGCGAGGGCTTGCGTGGCGGCGGCGCGACGGGTTCGGGCCTCGGGGTTTTCCTCGGGAGAGGCCGGAGTCTCGCCCCGCAGCAATTTCGGCGGACCGTGCTTCGCCACGAGCCAGACGTCGGCGCCGCGTTCGCCGGCACCGTGGAGAAACAGCAGCAGCGGCCAGCGTTTTTCCGCGCCCGCATCGTAACCGGTGGGAAGGGCGAGCAGGTACTCATAGCCGATCTTTTTTGTAATCGTGCGTTCGAAAGACTGCACGGTTTGGGACTCAGCGGCGCGGGCGGAACATCCGAGCGCAGCGCAGGCGAGCAAGGCGGTGAGGGAGAGGCGGGAGAGGGAGATCATGGCAGGAAAAAGTGACGACCCAGGAAACGGGTTGAGTGGACTTTGGCCGATTCCGCGAGCGCCGGGCAAGCATTGTTGCCGCCGGAGGGGCGCGATGATTCTTGCCCAATCTTTCACGTCGGTCGCGGGCCGATGAGTTATTTTCGCTGGACGCGCGGGTTGAACGCCAGCCTCATCGTCTCCTCGAACCTAGAACGGCGGCCTTAAATTCCCATAGCGATACGCTTCGCGACGGGTCGGAGTCCATTTCCGCGTCTCGTCGCTATGCCTCGGCGATTCCCTCGTCTTTCTCCGACAAAATCGGAGGCAGTAATTTGAGAAAGTACGCCGCTGGCGGTCGAGTGCATTTCAATCCGGTCCGGATTGTGCCGCACCACTTACGTCTTTTCTACCTTACGGCGGCGAGCGGATGAGTTGATGAGTCGAAGAGATTTTCGAGAATTCAAACCGTTGCCGCGAATGAACTCCTGCATCCCACGCTTGCGTTTTTAGGGTGCCGAAATTGCCATGTCTCACTAAGTCTCCTTTTCAAAATGGAAGAGCGCGCATCCCAGCTTTTCGGGTATTCGGACGTGAAACTGTTCACGCTCGGCGGGTGTCGTGTTTTTGCTTGGGCGCTTCAAATGCGACTCCTCTATCCGTTGACGTTGGTCCGCGATTCAGCGGGAACCTCCCTCCATGTAGCGTGTGCGCCAGACGCAAGATCCATATGCCCGCAAGATTTGGCCGGTGCGTGATCCCGATCCATCGCCAGCTGGGCAAAGCCAAACGTGAGTCATTTGGCTCGGGCGTGCTGTTGCGCATTTTGGACTCCCGGTTCCTCGTGTCTGCCGCTCAGGTGTTCAACAGCGATTGCCTGTGGCTGCCCGGCAAGCCAAAGTTCGTTCCCCTCGACGCGGCGGGACAGGTGATGGGCACCTCATTGGATCTCGCCGCATCGCAGACCGACATCGAAGACGTCGGCTACGTCGCGCTCCACGCTCTCGCCAGTGCCGCTCTAACCGCGCAGGCGCGCGTATCCGGGCCAAGGCACAGGTCAAATCTCTTAAACCCCTCCCGGATCCGATTTCCGTGATGATCGAGTTTCCCACCAGTTAAACCCCTCCCCGATTTGGCCCCATGAAATCCAGTTTCCGGTCGGTTGCGCATGCCGTGCTCAAACCGCTCGTCGCTTTCTGTTCACTGTTTGCCGGGCTGATGACCGTTTCCGCTCAATCGTATTCATTCATGACCTGGGCCGGAAGTTCACCCCAGGGTCATGCCGATGGCGTGGGGCGCGCCGCTCTTTTCGACGAACCGCGGGATGTGGCGATAGACCCCAGCGGCAACCTGTTCGTCGCGGACACAGGCAATCACGTGATTCGCAAGATAACCCCGGATGGAGTCGTGAGCACGTTTGCCGGGACGCCGCGGGTGGCCGGCAGCGAGGACGGTCCTGGTGCCCTCGCCCGCTTCACTTATCCGGGCGGTCTGACGGTGGATCGAGCGGGGAATGTTTACGTGGCAGACAACCAAACCATTAGAAAGGTAACGCCGGCCGGGCTGGTGACGACCGTGGCGGGCCGCGCCGGCGAACGGGGCAGTGCAGACGGCACGGGTGGCGCTGCGCGTTTCGCCTTTAACTACGGTCCGGCTTTCTTTTTCGATTATTACAACAGTGGTGATCACGGTGGTCTCGTGGCCGACAGAGAGGGCAACATCTATGTGGCCGATTACTACAATTCCACTATTCGGAAGGTAACGGCCGACGGCGTTGTCACCACCTTCGCCGGAAAGGCCGGGCAGCCGGGTGGTCCGGAAGACGGCGAGGGCAACCGCGAAGCGGTGCGATTTTATCTGCCAAGGAGACTTTCGATGGACGGCACCGGCAACCTGTTCGTCGCGGGTGGCTGGAGTAACAGCACCTTGCGCAGAATTGCGCCGGACGGTGAAGTGACAAGCGTTCCGATCCAAGGCGACCAAGTCGTTTTGGGCGTCGTCGTGGACGCCACCGATAGAATGTATTGTTTGACTTGGTACGGCGTCAGCAGGGTATCGTCGGCGGGCGTAATCGTGCCGGTCGCGGGCAGCCTCAACGCCCAGACGCCCGCCGAAGACGGAAACGGCAGCGCCGCACATTTTTCATCTCTGCGGGGATTGATCCTGGATCCGAGCGGCAACATTATTGTCGCCGACACCGGGAATCATGCCATTCGCAGAATCACCGCGGATGGCGTCGTCACGACCGTGGCCGGAAATCCGCCCGCCCACGTGGATGCCAGGGGAAGGGCCGCCCGCTTTCGAAGCCCGCGCGGATTGACCATCGATTCGTCCGGAATCGTGTATGTGAGTGATGGCGGTGCGATTCGTAAGATTACTCCGGGCGGCGCGGTCACCACCGTTGCGAGCGCGGTGACTCCGCCCAGTCCCAATGTGACGCGCGTTCATCTCGCGGTGGATGGTTCGGGCAACGTCTTTGTTGCCGAGACGGATGAATATTCGTTGCTCAAAGTCAGCCCGTCTGGGGTTGTCACGACCGTCGCCACGTTTGACCGGGCAGGCGGTGTTTGGCCCTCGGGCCTCGCCGCGGATCGCACCGGAAATGTCTATTTCACGAGCGGCGACGATACCATCAGAAAAGTGTCGCCGGACGGCAGCATCACGGTCCTGGCGAGAGGAGCCTTCAAGCCGGGTAACATCGCGGTAGGCAACCGGGGTGACGTTTTCGTCACTGCCGGCTCCGCGGTTTTCAAGATTTCCCCCAAGGGTGCGGTGACGACGGTCGCAGGCGGTCGGTCGGGGCGCCAGGACGGAATCGGAACGGCTGCGCGTTTTGGCAACCTGTTTGGCATCGCGGTGGACGGTGCCGACAATATTTTTGTTAACGACAGCGCGGCCCTTCGCAGAATCACGGATGGCAAGGTAACCACCCTGGCCATCACGTGGAACGAGGATGGCCGCATCCCAACAACGTCTCCGTTCTCACTCGTGGTGGACGACAGCGGCGGGATTTATGCTTGCGGCTTTTTCCCTTGCACCGTGAGCAAAGGCATCCCGCTTTCGACCCAAGCGGAATCGCGCCTGGTGAACACTTCGGTGCGTGCCAATCTTCGCACTCAGCAGCCACTGATGGTGGGTTTCAACCTGCACGGCAGCGCCCGGCCCGTGCTCCTGCGCGCCATCGGCCCCGGTCTTCAGCCCTTCGTTTCCGGTATCGCCCTGGCTGGCGACCCGAGTCTGACGCTATTCGATCGGTCCGGCATGGTGGTGGCGACAAATGACAACTGGGGCGGGGTTTCGGACCTGACCGCCGCGTTTGCTTCAGCCGGCGCTTTTCCGCTCGCACTCGGCAGCACCGATGCCGCGTTGGTCCGCACTGTCGCGGGTCAGAACATGCTGCATATCACGAGCCCGTCTAGCGGTATGACCTTGTTCGAACTGTTTGACGTGGGGCCGGCAGCCACGTCCAGCATTGCAAATTTTTCCGCCCGCCACGTCATCGGCAGTGGTGCCGATGCCTCATTCTCCCTGGGATTCACGATTGAGGGTGGACCGAAGACGGTGCTGATTCGTGCGATGGGTCCTACGCTCACGGCCGCTCCCTTCAACATCAGCACGGCTCTGCGCTTTCCCAATCTGACCGTGTTTAATGCCCGCGGACAAGTGCTGGCGCTGTGGGAGAGGGATTGGTGGCGGGATTTCGACCTCCTGCAGGCCATTTTTGAGCGCGTCGGGGCGTTTCCGCTTTGGGGCGTGCGAGGCTGGGGGGATCCCTGGCTGTTGCTCACCTTACAGCCGGGCAGTTACAGTGCGGTCCTTGGCGGGTATGCCGGCGCCGTCGGCGACGCGCTGATCGAGATCTATGATGTGCCGTAGTCGCTTCGCGCGATTCCATCGGACGGGTGGCCAACGATGACGTTACCGCTTCGGTCGAGGCGGCACTTGCCGCGCGGTTTGCGGACACCGCGCCGGCCGTGACCATCGTGCGTTCTCCGTTCGCTCGTGTGGGCGCGCTGGGGAGAACTCAATGGGGTCAGTCCGTGCATTGCTAGTCGCTGCCCACCACCGCTGGTCCCGCGGCGTGCACGTATGCGCGGACGGAAACTGAATGCGCAGTCGTCGAGCCATCGCGACAGGCCGACGCGCTCGAGGTCAGGAAGCGAGCGCGCTCGAACTACAATTTCGGGGATGTCAAAGCGCCGCCGATCGCTGCTGAAGCGAGCTAACAATTCACGGACTGACCCCGTCGGGCCTCCCCCGCCTGCGGCTACCGGTTGAACTTGCATCAAACGCTGGTCGTCACCGGTGGTGATCTGAACGCCGCGAGCGCGGCGGCTTTCACGGGCGCGGGGACGAGGGGGAACAGAGATTTCTCCATCGCCACGTTCAACTTTGTTACAGCAGCCAATGGGTCGTTCTCCCCGAGTTTCGAGAACCCGATCAAATCCGTGATTACGACAATGACGGGTGCTTTTGTCATGATTTGATGAATTGTTGTTAAGTGGGTCTCGAACCCAGCTACCGCCAGTCGAGCACCGTCAGACCCGGCACGCGGTTGAAGTGATCGTCGCGCGTGGCCACGGGCAAACCGTGTTCCAGCGCGATGGCGGCAATCCACAGATCGTTTTCGGGGATCGGCGTGCCCGCGAGCGCGAGGCGTTGTTTCAACTCGCCGTAACGGAGGGCGCTCGTCGCGCTGACCGGCAGCAGCACGATCACCTGCAACCACCGATCGAGCTGGGCGCGGTTATCCTCGCGACGCGCGGACCGCCACAGGCCAAAATGCAATTCGCCCAGCGCGACGGTGGGCAGGTAGCGCGTCTGCGCCTGTACGAGCCGCTCACTCACGGCCGTCACGCCGCGCAGGTGCGCCACCGCGACGGTGGTGTCGAGCAGCACGTCACCAGTCACGCGGATCGATCGTTTCGCAGCCTTCTTCGATCGCCTTTTCGATGGCCGCGCCGTCCGGCCCGCTCCACGCCCCTGAGGTTTCGCGCAAGATCGCAAGTTGTTCGGCCCGGCTCGTCTCGCGCAGGCCGTGGATCAATGCGGCGGCCTCCGCCAGTTTCGGCGGTGGCAGGGTCTTCAGCTCTTCAACGATGCTCTCCAGCATGCTCATGGCGGCGGAATCTGCTCCATGTTTCGGCCGCCCGCAAGCCCGGCGTCGGGCTACTTCCCTCCCGGAACGGACGCCTTGCTGCGAGACTCTGAACGCTGCAACGGTTTGCAGGAGATTGCCGATGGGGCTGCGGGTGCGCTATCGCAGAGAACGCAGCCGAACACTTTTCGCTGGGGCCGCCGGAGCGGAGGGCCCAGCGGATGGGGTCATGATGTGAATCGTGACAACGAACCTCCGCGCCGTGCTTCTCTCACACAAGTCCTCTGGGACGCGCCAAACGCACGCGCCTGTCACGATTCACGTCATGACCCCGTTGTCGCATCCTCCATCGGCCAGGGCGGTGTCATTCACTCGCCGCAAAAGGAGGGCACGTCTCTGCGCGAGCCGCGGACGACGCGGAGGTCGTCCCTCCAGGAGACTGAAGAATGACACCGCCCCCTCCACCGGCGGCATTCGCCCGGAACCGCTCGCGAAATCTTCCGCCGTGGGTCATGGTTGGCGGCATGACTACCGTCGCCCGCTGCCTCACCATCGATCGGGCGTTGTTCATGCGGTCGGTGCTCGAGGGCTGCGGCCTCAAGGCTTACGTCCCGGACGAACTCACGGCGCAAACCGATCCCGTGATTTTTATCGGCAGCATGTCGCCTTGTCGCCGGCTTCGGTGAGGCCGGTCCGGGGTCACCGACCCCGGCTACAAATTCAAGAAGCGTTCAACTCTGAGAGTTGTGTGGCGCAGCAGCCGCCACACGACTCGGGTTGAACAAGCCCGGGAATGACAGGCGACTGGCGACTCCGAGATGCACCCGATCGGGTGGGGCGGTGCGGCCGCTCAAGTCTTCGCCTGGAGGATTTGCTCCACGGCGTTTCGCAGCAGCGGAATCTTGTTTTTCAGCACGTCGAAGACGATGATATAGTCGACGCCGAAGTAATCGTGAATCAGGCGGTCGCGCATGCCGGCCATTTTCTTCCATTCGATCTGCGGGTGCTTCGCGCGAAAGTCATCCGGGATCTTCTTTGTCGCCTCACCAATGATCTCGATGCTCCGCACTGCGGCGCGTTTCAACACTTCGTCGTCGATAAACGCCTCCAATGTCAGGTCGCTCGTGATCCCGTCCAAAAACCGGGTTTCGTCCAGGATGTGGCGCAGGAGGTCAGTTGCCGAGGTCGACATACTTTACCTCGCGCAGAATTTTCGGTCCGAGATACGGACTCAGCGCGTCGGTGGTGACGACTTCCACCCTGCGCCCAAAACGGGCCTCAAGCAGCGCGCCGAGCGCAAAAAGATTGTCGTAGGTTTTCTGACCGGCCTCGAATTCCACGAGCACGTCGAGATCACTGTCAGGCCGCACCTCATCGCGTGCAAACGACCCGAAGAGACCGAGTCGCGTGACTCCGAGCCGGCGGATCGCCCCGCCTTGCTCCGCCACGAGGGAGAAAGCGTCGGTTGAGGTCGCGCAATTCATGTTTGCAGCCAATGAGGATTCTCAGATGCCGCAAGGTGGATATTCACGTCCCGTACAACCGGTCACCAAAATCGCCGAGGCCGGGGAGGATGTATTTTTTCGCGTTGAGGGTGCGGTCGAGCGCGGCGGTGTGGACCACCGTGCCGGGATGATGTTTCTCCACTTCGGCCACTCCTTCGGGGGCGCTGACGATGCAGACGAGCCGCACATCGGTCGCGCCCTGTTCCCGCAGCACGGTTAACGCCTGCACCGCGGATCCGCCGGTGGCCAGCATTGGATCGACCAAAAAGACGTGACGATCCTGGAGCGGCGGCAGCTTGCAGTAGTAGCTGCGCGCCCGGGCGGTCTCGTGGTCGCGCTCCAGACCGATGTAGCCGACGCTTACGTCGGGAAAGATATCCGTGAACGGCTGCACCATGCCCAACCCGGCGCGCAAGATCGGCACGACCACGAGCGGTTGATGGGCCAGGACCCGGCCGCGGGTCGATTCGAGCGGAGTTTCGATCACCTTCTCCTCGGTCGCGATGTCGCCCGTGGCTTCGATGGCGAGGAGCAGGCTTAGTTGGTACGCGAGGGTGCGAATCGTCGCAGGTTTCGTCGTCTTGTCGCGCAGGTGCGTGATGATGTGCGCGGCGAGGGGATGGTCGAGAAGGTGGAGAGGCATCGGGAATTTTCGATTGGCGATTTTCGATTTTCGATCGGTGAGCGGAACGCACGCGGCGGGCGGGGGGATCGAAAATCCTCAAGCGAAAATCACAGCAGGTCCCGCTCGACCTTTTTCTCGAGGTGGCGCTCGAACTCCTTGCGGAGTTCCTTCTCCTTGCCGCGCAGCCCGGGGGCGAGTGCGAGCCACTGGTACGCTTCCTCGCGCAGATGTCTGGGCAACACGGGTTCAAGCGCCATGACGCGCTCGAGCGCGCGCACGCATTGGGCGGCCACGTGCTCGCACACCAGCTGGGCCGCGGCCGAGCTGTGCTGGCCCGCGAGGTGGAGCGCATGTTCGAGCCGGCGGCGGGACCGGCGTTGCAGCGCGGTCCGGTAGTCGGCCAGGCCCGGTACGATCACACTCGCGGTCCGGGGAAAATACGCCGCCATCAGGTTCCATGGTTCGCTGCGATGACCGCTGGCGCTGCGCACGTCGGTGCGCAGCAGGACGGTTGGCAGGTCGGCGAATTTCGCGAACATGAATTCCACCACGGTGCCGCTGTCGAGGTCGGTGCCGTCGAAATTGAAGATCGCCAGATCGCAGGTGACGAGCGCGCGCAGGCTGGCGTCACGGATGGCGCGGCCACTGCGCCCACGCAGCTCGAAAAAATCCTGCGGCGGCACGCAACGGAAGCGCCCGTGCGACTTCTCGTAAATCGCCTCCGCGAGCCAGGCGTTGCCGATGAGGTGTTTCAGGGAGAACAGTTCCCCGCCGAGATAGACCGTGAAGGTGCGCTTCTTCTTCTTCTTTGTCGCCACGAGGGCGAGCAAGCGGCGATTGACCCCGTGGCTCAACGCAAATTGTTCCAGGCTGCGCGCCGGGGTGGCCCAGGGCACGAGAAACCATGACGGAGAACCCGGCAGTTTCCGGAGCGGCGGTTTCCTAACCGCCCGCAACGGCGCTTGGGAAAGCGCCGATCCTTTGACCGGTGACCAGAGACCATGCGGCCCCGCGATGCCTGGATCGGTTGGCACGATGAGCGGCGACGGCGGCGCCTCGCGTTCGTGGCGAACAACGTGCGTTTTCTCCTCCTGCCCCATCGCACGGTGCCCAATCTCGGCTCCGCCGCTTTGAGCCGGGTGCTGGCGCGCCTCAGTGACGATTGGCAAGCGCGCTACGAACACCCGATTTTGATCGTGTCGACCTTTGTCGACCCGGATCGTTTTCAAGGCACCGTTTATCAGGCCAGCGGCTGGACGGAGCTGGGACGCACCAAAGGCCATGGCCGCCAGGCGCGCGACTTCTACGAAAACCACGGGAAACCCAAACGCCTCTTTGTGCGGGAACTGGCGCCCGGTGATCGCCGTAACCTGCAAGCTGCACAGCTCAAGCAAGCGCTGGCCCCCGTGGAGGCGAAGGTACCGGTGCGCTGCACCTTGAAGGTGGCCGAACTCGAATCGTTGAGTTCCCAGTTTCGCCGGGTGACCGACCACCGCAAGGTAAGCGACAACCGGAGCACAGCGTAGCGATTACGGCCGTTCTGCTCCACGGTAGGTTCAATCGTTGGGCCAACAGCCTGCTCATCCATTGGCGCACTCGCCCCCATCAGACCACCACCGACTTCACCTCGCGCATGGCCGAAAACCATGACCGTCGTGCCGTCTCCGCCATCGTCTCGCTTACGTTCCCTTCGTGAATACGCGCTGCTGCGCGGCCGTACCGGAGAACCGGGGCTCGCCTCAAACGGGGCGGCCCGGAGTAATCCCGGGAAAGTTTGCGCTTCCCGAGCCCTCGGGTTCGCCCATGCTCCGGCGAACCGTGCACGCCGCCGATTCGCCAAACGAATTCACCAAGCTCCAGAAGCCGCTGGATCATTTCCGTGCCAAGACCAAGCGCCTCAGGGTTCACCCGGCCGAGAGGACCGCCCTGTGGCTGGTGTGCCTCCACCTCGTGTTTCTCCCGTGGGCGATTGGGACGATGCGGCCTTGGGGGCAGATCACCAGCCTCTGCCTGGCGGGGTTGGGCTTCGTCTGCAGTCTCCTCCCGCGCAATTACACGGAAGAGCACACGGGCGCCGCCAGCTTCCGCCTGCACACTTTCCCGAAGCTGCTGAAGTTTCCGATTTTCTGGCTGGGCCTCGCCCTGCTCGGACTCGTGACCATCCAAGGATTGAATCCGGCGTGGATTTACGCCACCGACGGCACCCTCTTTTGGATGGCAAAGCTTCCGTGTAACGAGTGGCTGCCTCCGGGTGTCGACGTGCCGTTTGCCAAATGGGGTCCATGGCGGATGCTCGTAATCTACACCTCGGCCTGGCTCACGGTGTGCTCAGTCTGGATCGCCTTCACCCGCCGCCGCACGGTCCAACTGCTGTTCATGACCCTGGCGTTCAACGGCCTGTTGCTGGCGCTGTTTGGCATCGCCCAGCGGATGGTCGGCAACGGAAAGATGTTCTGGTTTTTCGATTCTCCGAACCCCTCGTACTTCTCGAGCTTCATCTACAGAAACCACGCCGGGGCCTATCTGGATCTCGTGCTGGCCGTCAGTTGCGGGCTCGCCTCGTGGTATTACCTGCGCGGATTGCGCCGGATGGAAAAATCCAATCCCAGCGGCGTCCTGGCCTTCTTCGCCACCTGTATCGCGGTGAGTGTGCTGATCAGTTATGCGCGCGGTGCGACGCTAGTGATGCTTCTCTTTCTCCTGCTCTGTATCGGCGCCTTCATCGTCCACCAGATCATCTCCCCCAGCCAAGACCGCCGGCCGGTCATCGCGGGTGTGCTGATTGTAATCTTCGGCTTCTTCCTGAAGACCGGCCTTGAGGCGTTGAAGTCGCACGAGGCGTGGGACCGGCTGAAGACGGGGGTCATGCGGGAGGATTTGTCCCTGGAGATGCGCGAACGCGCCACTAAGGCCTCGCTCGAAATGCTGGGGGAGAATTGGAAAACGGGTGTTGGCGCCGGCAGCTTCCGTTTCATTTTTCCCATCTATCAACACCGCCACCCGGACCTCGTCGAATACCGGGGCCAGCGCCAGTACTGGGAGCACGCGCACAACGATATCGTCCAAATACCGATCGAGCTCGGCCTGACCGGCGTGCTCCTGCTCCTGGCCGGCGGCGCGTGGTATGCTTTCGCCCTCGTCCGCAGCTATTTTTGGGAGAATCCCCTGAGCGGCGCGGTCGTGCTGGGATTGGCGCTGGTCGCCGCCTACGGGTGGTGGGATTTTCCGTTTCAGTGCCCCGCCATTTTGATCACATGGTGCACTCTGTGCGTCGCCATCACCATGTGGTCCCATTTTGAGGAGCAAAACCTCAAGTCGTAGCCCGCGCGCTTGTTTCATTTTTGACTCGCGGTGCGCCCCGAGGCTACGTTTCCCGCTCCGATGGTGAGCTCCAACCCACTCTCCGAAACCCTCCAGGCGAAATATCTCGCGCTCGGCGCCGCGCTGCGCGCACGCCTGCCAGCCGGACTGATCGTGGCCTATTCCGGCGGAGTCGACAGCGCGTTTCTCCTCTGGGCCTCCGAGCAGGAGCGAAAAGACTGTGGCGGACGCCTCCTGGCGGTGACCGCCGTCAGCGCGAGCCTGGCCCAGGTCGAACGCGACGATGCGGCGCGCTTTGCGGAGATGCTGGGCGTCGAACATCGCTGGGAGGAGACCGCGGAGCTCTCCAACCCCGACTACGTGCGCAACGACCTCAGCCGCTGCTACCATTGCAAGACCGAGCTTTTCCGGCTGAGCCATTCGCTCGCCACGCGCCTCGGTTACGGCGCCATCGCCTACGGCTACAACGCCTCCGACCGCGGTGACATCCGCCCGGGCCACCAGGCCGCAACCGAACACGGCATCGTGGCGCCGCTCGACGACGCGCAACTCACCAAGGACGACATCCGCGCCCTGATGCGCGCCTTCGATCTGCCGCTGGCGGACAAGCCGGCCAGCCCGTGCCTGAGTTCGCGCCTGATGGTGGGCGTCGCCGTGACGCCGCAGAAACTCCGCGACGTGGAGGAGCTCGAAGCAATTTTGCGCCGCGCCGGACTCCGCGTGTTCCGCGTGCGCCTGCACGAATTTTCCGGCGGAAGATGGCTGCGACTCGAAGTCGCGCCCGACGAGATGCCCGGGGTCCTCGCCATGCGCGAAGAATTCCAGCAGGCGGCGCGCGCGCGTGGCTTCGGCTGGGTGACACTCGATCTCGCCGGTTACCGCACCGGCGGCGGCACGGGCCGGGTGACGTGAGCGGCCTGCCGGCAATCGATGAATGTTACTGGCGCAAACTGGAATTCGCCGGATGGTGGCGCCCGATGTCCCCATCGGGCTGGGGCGCATTCGCGCTCAAACGGTCCCGTTGAGGACCACCGGCCCCACCTCCAAACACATCATCCCGACTGAATCAACATGAACGAGCTTGAGATTCACGCGCTGCTCGAAGCTGTTCAGGCTGGCGGCGTGACCCCGGCGGAAGCCCTCGGTCGGCTGAAAAGCGGTCCCTTCCGGCCCGCGGATCTGGGTTTCGCTCAGGTGGATCATCATCGCCGCCTGCGCCAGGGATTGGGCGAGGTCATCTACGGCGAGAGCAAGACCATCGAGCAGATTCTCGCCATCGCCACCGAGGCCGCGACCGCGGGCGGTCCCGTTCTCATCACCCGCCTGCAACCGGAAAAATCTTCCCGGCTCGTCGCGCACTTTCCCGCCGGGCGGGCCAACGCCGCCGCGCGGACCTTCATCTTGCACGCCCCGGCGCCGATCGACGCCACGCCGGGCCTCCCGCACGTCGCCATTGTCGCGGCCGGCACCAGCGATCTCCCCGTCGCCGAGGAAGCGGCCGAAGTCTGCGTGGCCATGGGGGTGCCGTTTCAGCGGCACTACGACGTCGGCGTCGCCGGCATCCACCGCCTCCTCGCGCGGGTCGAATCCCTCCAGGCCGCCACCGCGCTCGTCGTGATCGCCGGCATGGAGGGCGCCCTCCCGAGCGTCGTTGCCGGGCTGCTCGGCCGGCCGGTCTTCGCCGTGCCGACGAGCGTCGGCTACGGCGCGAGCTTCGGCGGGCTGACCGCCCTGCTCGCGATGCTCAGCTCCTGCGCGCCGGGCGTGACGGTGGTAAATATCGACAACGGATTCTCCGCGGCGTACGCCGCCTGCCAGGTGGTCCGGGCCGTGCGGGCCGCGGGCGCCCCCAGCCGATGAGCCGGATCCTGTTTCTCGAGAGCGTTTCCGGCGTGGCCGGCGACATGTTCGCCGCCGCCTTCGTCGACGCCGGGCTTGTCACCGCGGCCGAGCTCGCCGCGATCCCCGCGCAACTCGCCCTCGCCGGGGTCCACGTGGAGACGCGGTCCGTCATCCGCGCCACCATGCGCGCGACGCATCTCAGGGTCACCAGTCCCGACCAGGCCACCACGCCGCCCTTCATCTATCCGCCGCGCCACCCGGACCCGGCGGAGTTGGAAACCCATCTCATCGTCGATCCTCCGGCGACGCACCTCCACACGCGCCACGCCGACATCGACCGCCAGATTGCCGCCGCGGCGCTGCCCGCGGGCGTGCGCGAACGGGCGCGGGGGATTTTCCGCCTGCTCGCCAGTGCCGAGGCGGGGGCGCACGGCCTGCCGGTCGCCGAGGTCGCGTTTCACGAGATCGGCACCGCCGACTCGATCGTCGACGTCGTGCTGGCCGCCTATTGTATCGAGAAAGTGAATCCGGACCGCATCTGCGCGACGCCGATCCGCCCCGGGCGCGGTTTCGTGCGGATGCAGCACGGTCAGCAGCCGGTGCCGCCGCCGGCCAGCGCCCGCCTCCTCGTCGGTCTGCCGGTGGCCCCGACGCCCGCCGCCATCACCCGCGAAAACATCGAGCTCTCCACGCCCACGGGCATCGCCATCCTCAAGTCCCTCGCCCCCGAGTTTGTCGCGGAGCTGCCGGCGGGCACCGTGCGCCAGCAGGGCCTGGGCGCCGGCACGCTGGACCTTGGCGGGTTTCCCAACGTGTTTCGCGTGACCCTGCTCGACGGCGCGCCGGTCGGGGCGGCGCCGCCCGTCCTGGCGGCCTATGAGACCGACCGGGTGATCGAGGTCGCCTGTAATATCGATGACGATACGGGCGAGCACCTCGCGTGGCTGGCCGGGCGGTTGCTGGCGCAAGGCGCGCTCGACGTCTGGCTGGTGCCGGCGACCGGGAAAAAAGGCCGGCCGCTGACGTGCCTGAGTTTTCTCGCCGCCGCGGGCGACTGGGCGCGGCTCTCCGACTGGTTTCTGCGGAACAGCACGGCGTTTGGGCTGCGTCACCGCGAGTGGGACCGCCTGAAGCTCGGGCGGCGGTTCGAACAGCGCGCGACGCCACAAGCGCCGCTCACCTACAAACTTGGCCTCACCACCGACGGCACCGTCTTGAAGGAGAAGGCCGAGTACGACGAGCAGCGCACGCACTGGGAGCGCGGCGAGCAGCCCCGCGGGTAGGTGACGCCGTCCCCGGTCCGGTTTGACACCGCGACGACGACGAAGGACAAGAGTCGCGCAATCATTGCGGGCCTATAGCTCAACGGTTAGAGCAGAG
>SXSC01000329.1 GCA_005792355.1 Opitutaceae bacterium | reverse complement strand
GGGGCCTGGGGTGGTTGTGAGTCAGCCGTCCCTTCATGCCGACAACATCCGGAAGCTGGTGGCGGGCTCCGAGCACGGAGTCCGTCGCCAGCGTGGGTTCCTGTTTGATGGCGGCCAGCAGTCGCTGCGGTTTTGAGGACGGCGGAGGCCGCAAGAGCCGGAGCCGCCGGAAAAACCGCAGCGTCTGCGCCTGCCGTGCCTGTAACCGGCGGACGCCGTCATTCGGTCGCAGCCTGCGGGTGCAATGAGCCTCTCGCTGCTTCGTCCAGCGGAAATGGTGGTCCTGCAACGTATCCCAAGTCCTCGTACCCCCGAAGTTTGAACCGGCTTTGAACGCGCCCAGTTTGAACACTGAACCAAGCTTGAACGACTTTGAACAACAGGCGTCGCCGATCTATTCCGGCCTTTGAGGTCACCGCACATCGCACCTACTGGCCTGGACCGCCTACATGCCCGTATTCTCCGTCCTGGGAACCGGCCAGTGCCTATCACCTGCCGCACTTCTACCTCCCATCCGACTCCCTCCAGAGAATTGTCCGGCCATGATGTCCGGTACCTTCCGAGCGCCGACGATACCGATGATCATTTCTTCTGTACGCCAGGGAATCGCCCATAACGTTAACTCGGCCAGAACTGGATTTGCAGCGCACCAATGCTACCCGACTGGACTGCCTGCACGATACGAACCGAGCGGCACCAGCCGCACTTACTACCTATAAATCCAAGGACACGCCGCCCCGAATGGGATTTGGTCAATCGTAGGAAACTGCTGGCGCGCGTATTGAATCCGAGGTCCTGTGCCGCCGAGTGAGGCCGAAAGCAGTGCACGGCGCGTGGGCGGCAGTTGCCCCCGACTCTTCGGCTGGCTCGATGGACGCGTGGCGCGCGGCCGCCTCGCCACCCTTGGAGCGCCGCCGCGTCCGATCGGCGATCCCGCGGCGATCGCGGCCGCGGGCTCTCAGCCGAAAACTGCATCTGACCGCATTTTTCTGCACAGGATTCTTCCCACCAACCCCCGCGAATCTCAGACCGACACCTCCAGTCGTTTGATCCGGACTTCGGTGACGTAGGCGGGGGTCTCCCGTTCGGTCGAATACTGGTCGTCCGTGCTGCTTATCCTGATGGCGGTGCAAGTGGCCTCGCGCACGCTTTCGTAGATCTCCTCCAGTCGGCCTCCTTTCACCAACACCTCGTAGTGGGAGAATGTCAGTTGCAGCAGGCGGGCGTCGGAGGCCATCTCCACCTCGAGAAGCAGGGTGTACGGGAGAGCCCGGCGCTCATACCTCGTTTCCAGCGACAGGAAGATCCGAGGCGAACGGCCTTTGGCGTAGCAGCTATTGTGGTCCACACTCATAGGCGGATTCGCACCGACTCCGTCTGCTGGACGCGGACGGACCGATGTCTTGAAGTGCTCTCTGCCGGGCCGGGATCCCGACTCAAGCGTTCGCGCACCAGGGCAAAATACCGCAGCGACAGACGCAACGGCTGCAACCATCGAGGCGTCTCGCGGGGTAGAAGTGGATCGCGCAACTGTGCGAACTCCAACGCCGACATTCTCGCTTCGCGGCGAAGGCCCGCGCCGTTGAGAAACTCCTCGCGATCGGGCACGAAGATCCGGATGCCCATGCGCCCGCGAGTGGCCGACACGTACAAGCCTTCCTGTGACGCCGCGCCGGCGATGAAAACGTGATCAACCGTGAGGCCCTGCGCGGCGTGCGAGGTCGTGGCGTAAGCGGCCGCGGCTTGACGGCCCTGCAGCGTCGAACCATCCGCGAGTACGAGCCTCCCGTCGGCATTGACCGACTGCACGTCCACCGTGGTGCCGTTGGCCAGTCGCCGGCGTTTCCCATCGGCCGCCATGGTCTGACCAACTGCCCGCAACCGGACCCGGTCGCCCGCCGCCACCGCCAACGGCCGCTCCTCGCACACAGTCCAGGCGCGCCCGGACTGCCGCGGCGAAACCGAAAACTCCTCTTTGCCCCGAGCCACAATGAGCCGGCGCCGGTCCCGGCGCACGACGCGCAATTCGTCGTTCTTCTGAAAATGCTTGGTCGCGGTGTGCGCGACGAGCACGTCGCCGGGCCGGTAGTTGCGCGGCTCCCTTTGCTGCGCTCGCGTCAAATCTCTGCTCCGCAGGGAAAGGAACGTCTGATCGCTCCCGCTGATTTCGCCGGACCTCCGGAGTGCCGCGCGAGCGCAAACGTTCAACGCGTCAATTTCATGCCAGGTCGGTGCGACCATCAGCGCCGTCTTGGGGGGCGCATTGGTTTGGCGGGCAGTCTTGGTTCGACGAATCGTCGCATGCCAAAGTTCGACCATCCGCGTGCGCCGGGCGACGGGATCGGCGATTTCCACGACTGCCCCCATGGCGTCGAGTTTCTTCAGGGCGGACGCAAATCGGCCGTCGGCGAGGTCCTGGGCCGCGGCGAGATAGACGGGATTGGCGGCCTGCCGTCGGATCGTCCGGAGTTCCGCGATGGTAGTGCTGGTTTCCTTTTCCAGAATCCGCGCGCCGTCACCGGCCTCGACACTTTTGTGTTGGGCGGAATCGCCGACCAGCAACAACCGGGCCCGACGCTTGTGGGCCACCTCCAGGAGCGAGTTGAGTTGGCCCACGGAAAGCAGGCTGTATTCATCCACGACCAGGAGTTTTGAGGTGACCGATTCTTGCAGGGCCTCATCAACGAGGAGCCGTTGCACGGTCGCGGCGTTCGAGAGCGCCTCCGCAGCGGCGGGCCGACCCGCGAGCCGCTGCTCGGCACCATCCTGCTGGAGAAGGCTCACAGCTTGGGTACTCGGGGCGAAACAGGCGACCTCACGTTGAATGGTAGCCATACCCTCGATGGCGTAGGCGAGGGTCGTGGTCTTGCCGGATCCCGCCCGGCCTCGGAACACCGTCACGAGATCCTGCGAATTGAGGATCTTGTCCAGTGCCGCGCACTGATCCGCGGCAATTGTCTCGCGCGTTTCGCTTCGCAGAAATCCCAACGGCGTGGAGGCGGCAACGCCGGCGTTGACGCGGGCCACCAAGGCTCGCTCTGCGTCGAGCGCAGCCTGAGTGCTAACGTTGCCCTCGCGGTGCAATAGTCCGTCACCCTCGCGGCGGACGGCTTTTTTGATCTCGGCCAGCGGATGCTCGCCATAGGACTGCCGAATGACTTCAGCCGTGAACTCACGCAGGGGCACCACTGTCCGGCGTTCAAAAACATGCTCTGCGGTGCGGGCAATCACGACCGGGAGGGGTTCCGGGGCGGGTCTCGTCGCTGACCGATCCGACCGCAGTGAACGAAGGTGCTGCAGTTCGTCCGGGCTCAACTGTTCCTGCTGCCGCTGACGCACTTCGGCCGGAGTCAGCTCGTATTGTTTCTTGGGGCGGTGCTCGCGGACGAGGACGGCGATTTCGTCGCGGGTGAGTTCGCGGCCGAGTTCCGCTTCGCGGGCGACGATGGCGCGGTCGCGCTCCTGGGCGCGTTTCGAGAAACGTGCGAGCAATTCCGCCGGAACTTCGACCAACTCGAAGCCGTGGTCCCGGCGTTCGATGGCGTAGCCCAATTGGCAGACCTCCCGCGCCAGGGCGTGGCGATATACCTCCGTGAGATAGCGGGACTGATCGAAGATTGGGCGGGTTTCCAACGCAGAGAGCCGGCCTTCCTTGGAGCCGTCCGCCGTGACGTTGAAGACGAAGGCATGGGAGTGCAGGTGCGGATCAAGGGCGCGACTCTCGCCGTGGCGAAATACCGCACCAGCCAGTTGCCCGGTGGAGACGTGGCGCTTGTTGATCCCCTGACCATCCTGCCGGCAGGCCAGCGACTCCAATTCCTTGAGGGCTTCGGTCACGGATTGTTCATGTGCGGCGATCAATCGTTCGTCACCGCCGAGGAACGCCTGAATCGAAACCGACTTTGGCGCATTGAACGTCGCGTCGTAACCAGCCCGACGGTTCGACTTCATCCGTGGGGTAAGCTTATCCGCCGTGATCGCATGGTGATTGCTCGCCACGCGTTCAAAGGCCTCGTCGGAAATCACCTCACCCTCGACCAAGCCGACTCGGCCGCAGAGCTGTCCGAAGCATCGGCCTTCCACCCTCATTCCTTCCGAGTAG
>SXSC01000328.1 GCA_005792355.1 Opitutaceae bacterium | reverse complement strand
GAGGTCCTGCATTTTTCTGCGCCGGACTATTTCCTGAAAACGGATTTGCGACGACGCCCGGGAACCGGCCACTTGGCTGGTGAGATGCGGTGCCGGCTTGCTCTGAAATTCGTGTTTCATCGTGTCCATGCGTGGTTTCTCGTCTGCCGCACGACGACGTCGCACATCCGCACTCTCCGCATACCGGCATGGAGGTAAAAAATGTGGGGTAAAAAATCCAAGCGCGATGCCGGCATCTTTACCCGCCATCTTTTCGCCAAAATGATTGGCGGTTTGGGTCCAAGCCCCAACCAGGCCGGCGGATTGGGGCCTTCACAGATTGGCCTCCGCGTTCATCCGCGACGTCTGCGGTCGGATTCCCTGGAGGCGCAGGTGGCAGCAGCGCCGCCGCGCCGTGCCCTCTGTGGCCCCGGGATTGTGTGCCCGAAATCGTTGCAAAGCTGAGCCAAAGTGAAGTGATCAATAATGTGGAATGGAGCGGCCGCCGCCCGCGCCTGGCATCGTTTGCGTTGCCCGCCTGCTTTCCGCCTGTCATACGTCGCGTTCACATGTTCTGGTTTATCTTGATCGGGCTCCTGCTTGGCGTCGTCGCGATGCTGGTGCCGCTCGCGCGGGCGCATCGCGCGACCGATCGCGCCGAGGAGGAAAACCAAAAACTCGCCAAGGACCGTCAGCGGCTCTTTGATTTCATGCACCAAATGACCGAGGCGCTCGGCGAGGGGCTCTCCCGCCAGGAACTGCATCAACGGATCGTCCACGCCTCCATTCTCTGCACGGAGGCTTTGAGTGCGTGTATTTTTGAGCAGACGGAACGCGGGACGATGCGGGGCATCGCGATCGAGGGGCTCTTTCCGCCGCACCGGCCGCTCAGTGACGAACTCAAGGGCAAACTCGGCACCCGCGCCAAGTTCATCGAGCAGGTGCTCAAGGCAGAGGAGTTTCCGGTGGGGGATGGAATCGTCGGCCGGGTCGCACAGACGCGCCAGGGCGAACTTCTGGTCGATGCCGCCGCCGATCAGCGCCTGGTGCGGCACGACGACGCGGCGCTCGCCGTGCGCTCGGTGATCGTGGTGCCCCTGCTGTTTCGCGATCGCTTCTTCGGGGTGCTGGCAGTGACGAATCCCGCGGGTGACCAGCTGTTCAACGCGGCGGACTTCACGCTGATGCAGTCACTGGCAGATCAGGCGGCCCTCGCCCTGTACAACGCCGAGTTTCTGCACCTGCAGATCGAGAAGAAACAGCTCGACCTTGATCTGGCGATCGCGAGCGGCATCCAACAGATGCTGCTGCCGCGCCGGATGCCGGTGCTGCCAGGACTGGAGTTTGATGCGCGGTATGCGGCGGCGCAACGCGTGGGGGGCGACCTCTACGATTTTTTCCACCTGCCGGACTCGCGGCTCGGCGTGGTGGTGGCGGATGTTTCGGGCAAGGGCATCGCGGCGTCGTTGCTGATGGCGATCTGCCAGACGAATCTCCGGCAGATCGCCCCGCGCCACACCTCACCCGTGGCGACGTTGATCGAGTTGAATCGTGTCTTGTCGGTCGACATCCATCCGGGCCTGTTTATCACGCTGTTGTACGCGATTATCGATGTGGCGGCCGGCGACGTGGCCTTCGCGCGAGCCGGGCACGAATTGCCGCTGCGGGTCCGCCGCGATGCCGCCGGTGGCCCCGTGCACGCGGAGTTCATCGGCTCGGATGGCATGGCGCTCGGCATGGTGCCGGGGGAGACCTTTGACGCCTCGATCGAGGCACGGGTCGAAGCCTTCCTGCCGGGGGATGTCCTCGTCCTCTATACCGACGGACTCACCGAGACCGCGAACGAGGACGGCAAGGAGTTCTCCGGGGCGCGCCTCGCCGACTGCGTCCGTTCGCTGCATGACCGGACGCCCCGGGAAATCAACGATGGCATCCTCGAGGCCACCCAGCGGTTCGCGGGTGACGCGCCCCAGCGCGATGATCTGACACTCTGCACGATTGCGCGACGGTAAGGCACCGGCCCGGATCAGCACACCGGGCGAAATCGGGATCATCGTCCGCTGGCGGAACTGCCTGCGAAGAAGGTCGGGAGGGGTGCGGGCGTGGCGCAATTGAACTGCCGACCTCCATGGAGGGTGAAGCCGGGTCGACGGCGAGAGAAGGAATAGCAGCGATCGAGCCGCGGATCGGCGGCGTGGTCCGGTCCGAGAAGTGCGGCCCGGAGCTGCTGCCAGACTTGGTCGGGACCCTGCCGTTCGTCGAGCGGGTCGTGCTGGCTGGCATCGGCCGGGCGTTTGCGCCGGCGGCGACGATTCTGCGGATGCAGGGGTGGCGTTATTTCTTGGGCGGCGCGGGCGGGGCGGCGCGGACCGTCGGGTAGGTGATGCCGAGTTGGGCGAGATACGTGTCGAACTTCTCCGGATTGAAATAGAGTTTGCGGAGCGGCTCACGGTACTCGGCCATGATTTTCTTGTTCAGCCACACGGCCGGCACGTCGGCGCCGGAGATCAGCGGCCGGTATTTTTCCTCCTTGGTCTGCACGTTGCGAAAATAGTCCCACGATTGCTGCACGAGCGCGGGCTTGGTCAGGACATCGACCAGCGTCATGGCCAGGGCCTTGGCGCCGGCGGTGGTTCCCTGGTGGGCGATGGGGGTGGCCATGGCGATCGCGTTGGACCAATTGTGGCCGGGCAGCCCGGGAATGTTGGCGGGGAAGCGTAACACAATTGTTGGGACGACCCACGAGACGTCGCCGATGTCATCGGAGCCACCGGTTTGGTTCTGGGTGTCTGCCGGGCCCTGCAGTTCCTTGAGCGCGACCGCCAGCCCGCTGACCGGCGCCTTCAACTCGCCCTGCAACGCGCGCGCCAGCTTTTGGTCGGCCTCGCTCCACTGGGGCAGTCCGACGCGCTTGATGTTTTCATGCATCGCCGCGGCGAGCGGTTTGTTGAAGTGCCCGGGCCAGGCGGAACCGAGAACGCGCGAGGTCACGGTCGTGTTGGACATCAGGCTGGCGCCGCGCGCCATCGTGTCGCCGATTTCGCGCAGCCCCGTGATGCGCTCATAGTCAAGTTCCCGAAAAAAATACCACACGCTGGCATTGGAGGGCACGACATTGGGCTGATCGCCGCCGTTGGTGATGACGTAGTGGGAGCGCTGCTGGAGCCGCAGGTGCTCGCGCCGGTAGTTCCAGCCGACGTTCATCAACTCCACGGCGTCCAACGCGCTGCGTCCCCGCCACGGCCCGCCCGCGGCGTGGGCGCTTTCGCCGGAGAAAAGATATTCCACCGAGATCAATCCGGTGCCGGTGGTCTTGCCCCACGAAGTGTTGAGATTGCTGTCGACGTGCGTGAAAACCACCACGTCGACGTCCTTGAACGCGCCGGCGCGGACAAGGTGCGCTTTGGCGCCGAGCTGCTCTTCGGCGACGCCGGGCCAGAGCTTGATCGTGCCGGGGAGCTTGGCGCGCTCCATGAGGCGTTTGATCGCCAGGGCGCTCGTGATATTGAGCGGCTGGCCGGAGTTGTGACCCTCACCGTGCCCGGGCGCGCCGACGATGATCGGATCGCGATAGGCGACACCGGGTTTTTGCGAGGCCTGGGGGATGCAGTCGATGTCGGAGCCGAGGGCGATGACGGGCTTGCCCGAGCCCCAGGTGGCCATCCACGCGGTTGGCATGCCGGCGAGACCGCGCTCGATCGTGAAGCCCTCTTTTTCGAGAATGCCGGTGAGATATTTGCTGGTCTCGACCTCCTGAAAACCGAGTTCGGCGAAGCTGAAGAGCATGTCGATCATGACCTGCGTCTGTTTCCGCCTCGACTCCACGTCCTGGACGACCTGCGCCTTGTAATCGTCCGCCGGATCGGTTTGCGCCGGCGCGGCGCTCGCGCCGGTGGCGGTCGCGAGGAACAGGCAGGAAAGGCAGAGCAAGGAACGATCGAGTCTTCGCATAGAGTTTGGGGAGGGGCTGCCTCGCGATCTTCGCGATGCGCCGGCCGTCGATGAGCTTGCCGGCGGCGGCTTGCCCGAAGCAAGCAAAGTTAGCGGCGCGAGCGGTCCTGGCCGGGCACGCCGAACAGCCCAACGGGGACACGTCGCGACCTTCGACCGATTGCCACTCCTTGTCGACTGTCGCATCGTGATCCCACGCCGGACTTCACGACAACCTCCTGGGTTGCCGATTGGAGGAGCGGCTTTACGCCGCGAAAATCCGGTCGGTTTTTCGATCCGCCTTTCGCGGGAAAAACCCGCTCCTCCAGCACTGCGAAGTTGCAACGTCTTTGGCGGGAAAATTGTCGCAAATCGGAACGGGTTTCGGGTCGCAGCGATTCGGGCGCGTCGGCAACCACGCCTCATCCGACGACGAGGGAAACATGTTTTGTCTCGAGGAAGGCATCCATGCCCTCGACGCCAAGTTCGCGGCCCCAGCCGCTCTGCTTGACGCCGCCGAACGGCGCGTTGCTCGCGGTCGGCAGGCCGTCGTTGATGCCGATCATCCCGGCCTCCAGCGATTCCATGAGCCGGAAGGCGCGGTTGAGATCGCGCGTGAAAACGTACGCGGCGAGGCCGTAGGTCGTGTCGTTCGCGCGTTCCACCGCTTCCGCTTCGGTGTCGAAGACGTTGAGGTAGGCGACCGGCCCGAAGGTCTCGTCGCACATCCCGAGCGCCGCGCCGGGGACGTCGAGGAGCACGGTGGGTTCCAGAAACGCGCCACCGGCGTCGCCCGCCCGTCGGCCGCCGCAGAGGAGTTTCGCGCCCCGGCCCTGAGCATCGGCGACGTGGCTCAGCGCGAGATCGACGGCGGCGGAGTTGATCAACGGACCGAGGTCAACGCCGGGATCGAGGCCGTGGCCGACGCGGAGGGCTCGGGCGCGCTCGAGAAATGCGGGAATGAATTTCTCAGCGCAACTCCGCTGGACATAGATCCGGTTGGCCGCGATGCACGACTGCCCGGTGTTGCGGAATTTGGCGATCATCGTCCCCTCGACGGCCCGGGCGAGGTCGGCGTCGTCGAAGACGAGCACGGGCGAATGGCCGCCGAGTTCGAGGGAGAGCGGCTTCACCTGCGCGGCGGCGCCGGCGATGAGGATCCGTCCGACTTCGGTCGAGCCGGTGAAGGTGATTTTGCGACAACGCGGATGCTCCAGAAATTCAGCGCCGATCTCCGACGCGGCGCCCGCGACCAGCTGGAACACTCCGCGGGGCAGGCCCGCCGTGTGCACGCATTCGGCGAACAGCGCCGCGCAAACCGGGGTGGCGCTGGCGGGCTTCAGCACGACCGGGCAGCCGGCGGCGAGCGCCGGGGCGATCTTCCGGCCGGCGAGCATGAGCGGAAAATTCCACGGGCTGATCGCCGCGACCACGCCGAGCGGCGTTTTGATGGCCAGATGGCGTTTGCCCTCCGTCTGGGGCGGAACGATCCGGCCGTAACCGCGCCGCGCCTCCTCGGCAAACCAGCGCAGATGGTCGACGGTCATCGCGACTTCGCCCTGGCTTTGCGTGAGGGGCTTGCCGTTTTCCAGGGTGATGACGCGGGCGATTTCTTCCTTGCGACGCTCGAGCTCGGCGGCGATGCGCAGCAGAAAATCCCCGCGCGATTTTCCGGGAATGACGCGCCACGCGGGAAACGCCCGGTGGGCATCGTCGAGGGCCCGCCCCACCGTCTCGCGGGCGCAAATCGACATGCGGGCGAAGATCTGGCCCGTGGCCGGGTTGCGCACCGGCAGCGAGTCTTCGGTCAGAATGAACTCGCCGTTCAGGTAGAGCGGATGGGTTTTCATCGGCGGAGTGGTGGTTAGAATGGGGAGGACTGGAGCGTCGACGGCAGTCGACCGCGGCGGACGAGGTCTGTCGGGCGCGGGCGCGGACGGCAACACTCGCGATCGGATCGCGTGCGGACTTTAACCCGGACATTTCGCACCGCGGCAACCGCAACCGAAGGCATCGAACCGCTGGTCACAGCGGTCACTGAGGCCCGCCAGGAGGTCACAGGGAATACCACCGGAAAAGAACGCCCGCTCCTCCGCTCTGTGGCCTCTCATTTCCCTCCGTGATCTCTGTGGCAAAAAATCGTCTCAACCAGGATCGAAATGGATCAAAAGCAGCCCACTCTGCTCGCGAGCGGAGTCACGCGGTGTTCGAGATTTTCTTCTGCGTTCGCGGTCCTCAGGGATGTCCGGGCAAAGTTCAAAACCGTTGATGCGGGCTAGGCCTGCACTTGCCCCACAAAAGGGGCTGTAGCGCATCAATCGTCGGCGCTGCGGGCGCGCTTCCGGGTCAGGCCGATGATTTGAACCATGGCGCGAAACTGCGCGTAGCCTTTCCACAGGCACTCGTATCCAG
>SXSC01000327.1 GCA_005792355.1 Opitutaceae bacterium | reverse complement strand
ATCCAAGCGATCAAGTCGGACGCCCGCGGCTTCCGGCGGTTCGAAAACTACCGCGCCAGAATCCTCTTCTTCTGCGGCAAACTCGACCTGATGCCTCACGTTTCATCCCTCACGACCCACACCGGAGCGTGAAGAAGCGAATTTTTCGCCGGTGTTTTCCTCGACGGCTTCGCGGCGGATTTCGAGCGGCGGCGCGGGTGTCGTCAGCGTAGTGGAAGCGACGAGGGCGGAGATGGATTTCCAGTGGCCGAGGCACGCGGCGAGTTCGGCCGCGCTCGGCGCGCGCGAATACGCGAGAGCGAAGGCGCGCGCGACAGCGTCGGCGTCGGTCGACGTTTCCTTCACGACCCGTGCGGCGAGGGCGAGGGCGCGGGCGTGGCTGGCGGCGCCGTTAAAGAGGCTGAAGACCTGCGGGGTGACCGTGGAGGCGTCGCGGCGCTCACAGGAAAAATCCGGCGTGGGTTGGTTGAACACTTCCAGTGCGGGATCCGGCAGGCCGCGGATTTTCAAAGCGTAGAGACTGCGGCGGTGGCGCTGGGCCGGGAGTGGATTGGGAATCCACGCGGAGGCGAAGGTGCCCATGACCTGGCGCGGTTGCAGGGCGGCCTCGAGATTCATTTCAGGGCGATTTGGGATGCCACCGAGCGTCGGATTGAGTTCGCCGGTGGTCGCGAGCATGGCGTCACGCAATTCCTCGGCGGTGAGGCGGCGCGGCGCAAACACGGCGTAGCTCGTGCCGGTTGGGTCTTTCTCGGCGAGGAGCTGGCGGTCGGGGTGCACAGAGCTTCGGCAGTAGGCCTCGCTCGTCAGGATGAGGCGGTGGAGTTTTTTGAACGACCAGCCGTCCTCGACAAACGTGGCGGCGAGCCAGTCGAGGAGTTCGGGATGGGTGGGCTTTTTTCCCGTGCTGCCAAAATTGTTCGGATTGCCGGCGAGCGGTTGCCCGAAGTGCCAGAGCCAGACGCGATTCACGATGGCGCGGGTGGTGAGGGGATTGTCGGTGGTGGCCACCCAATCCGCGAATGCGGTGCGTCGGCCCTCAATGGTGTCGGGCACGGGAGTTTTCGGCGCGACGCCGATGGCGCTGAGCACGCCGGGCGGCACCTTTTCGCCGAGGGCGAAGGGATCGCCGTAGGTCAAGATACAGGTCTGCTCCAGCTCGCCCTCGGTCATGCGATTCGCGGGCATGCGCAGGGGATTGGAGACGGCTCTCAGCTCGGGCGTGCGGCCGTTGTAGACCGCGAGGGCGAAGGGTTCGTAGCGGTCAAACTCCCACTTGAGACGTTCCAGCCCTTTGCGGGCGACGCGCTCGTTGCCGTAGTCTTCGGGGCTAAAGCCGAGGAGTTTCGGCGGAAACTGATCCTCGGGCACTTTTTGGCGCGTCAGGGCGTTGCGGGCGGCATTGAAGGCACCCTCGAATTCCCGGCGCTTGGCTCCGCGTTCCTGGGTGCGGGCTTGTTCGACGGCGGCGTTCCATTTCGCGGGGTCGAGGCCTTTTTCTTGAAACCATTTTTCGGCCGAGGCCAGCATCTGCGCATCGAGGCGGCGCAGGGTCGCGAGGTAGTCCTCGCGGCGGGGCTCGAGATACTTTTTTTCGTCGAAACCCGCGGTGTTTTCGGCGGGCAAAAACGAGGCCGGGCGCTCGACGAGTTGGGTTGTCGCGAACGTGGCTTGAATCGAATAGTAGTCGCGCGTCGGCACGGGATCGAACTTGTGGTCGTGGCAGCGGGCGCACTGGAGGGACTGGGCCAGGAAGGTCTCGCCCACGCTGTTGGTGACATCGTCGAGGAAGCGCTGGCGCGCGACCTTGGCGACTTCCATGCCGGTGAGTTCCCACGGGCCCATGCGCAGAAAGCCGGTGGCGACCAAGAGCTCAGAGTTGAGAGCTGAAAGTTGAGAGGAGTCGGCCATTTCGTCGCCGGCGATCTGCTCGCGGACGAAGCGGTCGTAGGGTTTGTCGGCGTTGAACGAGCGCACGACGTAGTCGCGGTAACGCCACGCGTTGCCGCGCTCGAAGTCGTTGGCGAAACCGCTGCTGTCGGCGTAGCGCACCACGTCGAGCCAGTGTTGGGCCATGCGTTCGCCGTAGTGCGGGCTGGCGAGGAGACGGTCGATGAGATGGGCGATGGCCGATTGTGGATGGGCGACTGAGGCGGAAACGAAAGCCGCTACTTCCTCGGGGGTCGGCGGCAGACCGGTGAGATCAAACGTCGCACGGCGGATGAAAGTGCGGGCGTCGGCGGCGGGCGCGGGCGTGAGGCCGGCGGGGAGCTTCGCGGCGAGGAAGGCGTCGATGGGATTGGCTGAAGGCTGAGAGCCGAGAGCTGAGGGCTGAGAGCCAGCAGCGGGCACGGCCGGTTTCCGCACCGGCTGATACGCCCACATGCCCTCGGACTTGTAGCGGCGGTTCGTCCAATCGGCGGACAGGCCGCCGCTGGTCGGCATGAGGATGCCGTCCTCGGCGGACCATTGTTCTGCGTTGGCGGCAGCGATCTGCTTTTGCTTCGCGGCGTCGGGCCATGGGGCGCCGGCCGTGATCCAGTCCTTGATCCAACCGATTTGTTCAGCGGAGAGTTTGTCGGCTTCCTTGGGTGGCATCACCTCCCAGGCGTCGTGCGTGCGCGTGACTGCGAGGTAGATCGGGCTCTGCTCTGGTTTGCCTGCGACGAGCGCCGGCTTGCCGCTGTCGCCGCCGATGAGCGTCTCGGCGAGCGAGCGCAGATCGAGGCCGCCCTTGATCTTGGCCTCGTCCTGGCCGTGGCAGGCGATGCACTTGTCCTGCATCATCGGCCACACGCGGCGGACAAAAAGGCTCTCGGCTTCGGCAGCGGCGGCGCCGAGGGGGAGGGCAAGCAGCAACGCTGCGCAGGCCGGCAGGCGGGGCACTTTCATGGCTTGATGGAAACGCTTTTTCCGCCTTGTGCAACCGAAGCGTAGACGGCCTCGACGATGCGGATGTCACGCAGGCCCATCGCGCCGTCGGCCTTGAACGGCGTGCCGGCGGTGATCGCCTGCGCGAAGGCATCGAGCATCGCGCCGAGCTGGAGCGTGTCGTCGGCGGGGATGTCCTTGCGATTTACGACGAGGCGCTTCGGGTTGGGTTTTCCGTTGCTGCTCTGGCCGAACACGCTGCCGGCGGGCAGGCCGGGGAGGATTTCGACGACGCCCTTGGGCCCGTAGGTCGTGCATTGGTGGAAACTGCCGCTGTAGCTCGCGCGGCAGAGGGCCTGGAAACCGTCGGCGAACGTGAGTTCGAAGCTCATCGTTTCCTCCACACCCGCCGGGAAGAGATCCTTGTGCCGGGTGGAAGCGAAGCCGCGGGCGGCGACCGGCACCTTTCCTGTCATCATGCAGGCAGCCTGAATCGGGTAGACCCCGGTATCGAAGAGCGCGCCGCCACCGGTCAATTTCTGATCAAGCAGCCATAGCTTGATGGTCTTGCGCCGCTCCGGATCAGCGAGGAAGCCGGCGTAGCCCCAGGAGAATTCGTAGCTGCCGTTGGCGAGGCTGCCGACGGCGCCGCCCGCGAGCTGCGCGGCGGCCTGCACGTGGTGCGGCTCCCAGTGCAGGCGGTAGCTGACGCCGAGGCGCACGCCGGCGGATTTTGCCGCGGCGATCATCTGCTCGCATTGTGCGCTGCTCGTGGCCATCGGCTTCTCGACCATCACGTGCTTGCCGGCCTTGGCGGCGGCGATCGTGTGTGGGGCGTGGAGATTGTTGGGTGTGACGACGTGGACGATTGCGATATCCTTCGCGTCGGCGAGGCGCGCCATGTCGGCGTAGCTCCAGATGTTTTTCTCGGGGAAACCGTATTGCTTGGCCCACTCCCGGCCCTTGGCGGTGTCGCCGGTGATGGCGCCGGCGAACCAGACGTTTTTCGCCGAGGGCAATTCGGGGGCGATGCTCTGCTTCGAAAATCCGCCGAGGCCGCAGAGGGCGACGCCGAGTTTACCCTCGCGGGCGGACTGGGCGCGGACGCTGGGGCGGAGACCGATGAGGGCGGGCACGGCGACCGCAGCGGAGGTCTTGAGGAAGGAACGGCGGGTGGTGGGCATGGGCGGAAGAGAGGGGAGACTGGGAAACGAGGAGATGCGGGGGGAGACGGGGAAGACAGGGCGAGAGAAAGTCCCGGCCAAAGAGTAACGGGTGGAACGTGGGAAATTGGACGGAATTTGTTGCTCAAAAGGCGCGTGGGCGCTCGGGCGCGGCGAGGAAGCCGCTGCGTGGGACGGTGGAGGTGGCGAGTTCGTCGTTGAGCGGATCGTCGAGGGCGAGGAGCACGCGGAGTTCAGGCGCGAGCGCGGCCTGCACCTTGGGGCGGAGGAGTTTCTTCTGATACTGCTGCTGCGGCTTGTCGCGCCGGCAGTAGAACGCATGGAGCGCGGTGCGCTGGCCCGAAGTGCGGTTGTCGAGGCCGCCGTGCCACGTATGGGCGTTCATCACGACGACCGAGCCGGCCGGAGCAGTGACGGCGATCTCGGCCGGGTGGTGCGCGCGCAGGTCCGGCAGCTCGCTCGCGGGGAGGCGGCGCCAGCGGTGCGAGCCGGGGACAACCCGCACGGGGCCGTTGTCGGGCGTGTAGGCGTCGAGCATCCAGATGATGTTGCAAACCCACGGGCCGCGTTCGTCGGCGACGCCACCCATGTCGGCGTGCAGCGGCTGGGGCGCGCAGCCGGGGAGCGCGGTCCGGCAGTTGAGCGAGCTGAGTTTGAAGTCGGGGCCGATGACGTGGCGCACAAACGCGAGCATTTCGGGTGCGGCGACAACGCGCTGGAAGACCTCGCCCTTGTCGATGAGGTTGGCGAGGCGCAGGCAGCCGGGCTCGAGGCGAAACTCGCTGCCGGCAGTTTCGCCCTCGATTTCGTACAGGCGGGCGACGGTGGCGCGCAGTTCGGCGAGCAGGTCGGCGGACGCGAACGAGGGGATCAACGTGTAGCCGAGCTCGTCGAGTTCGGTGGCGTGGCGGGAGGGGACCATGGGCGGAAACCGCGAGAGGGAGGGAACGAGAGACGGAGAGACTAGCGGAGCGTCGTGACGAAGGCGGCGTCGCGCGTGGTGATGCAGACGAGGCGCGAGGGCGCGGGGGCGAAGGCGATGGCGGTGGGCTTGGAGGGGAGCGCGATCACGCCGAGGTCGCGGCCGGCGGCGTCGAAGACATGCACGCCGTCGAGCGCGGCGCACCAGAGCCGGCCTTGCGCGTCGAACGCGAGGCCGTCGAGTCCGCGGACCTTGAGCGTGGCGAAAATCTCGCGCGGGCCGAGCGTGCCGTCGGCGGCGACGGCGAAGCGCAGGAGGTCGGCGCCGGCGCTATCGGTGACGTAGAGAAACTTTTCGTCGGGCGAAAACGCGAGGCCGTTGGGTTTGCCGAAGCCGCGCGCGGCGGCGGTGAGCGCGCGCGTGCGCGGGTCGTAGCGGTAGAGATTTTGCTCGGTGAGTTCCTTCACCTCGTCCTTACGCTGCGTGAAGAGGAAATCGGGGTCGGTGAACCACACCGTGCCGTCGGCGCGGACGACGCAGTCGTTGGGGCGGTTGAGGCGCTTGCCTTCGAAGCGGTCGGCGAGGACCTCGGCGCGCTCGCCTTTGTCATTCCAGCGCGCGAGCTGACGCGTCGTCTGTTCGACGACATAGAAACCGCCGCGGCCATCGGGCCGGAACGACGTGGCCTCGGGCGAGTCGTCGCGCCACACGGCGAGGCCGGCGCGCTCCGTCCACGTGAACGCGAAGCGATCGTGGTGCGCGGCGAAGTGCAACTTTTCCCCGATCCACTGGGCGCCTTCGCTGCCGCCGTAGCCGCCCCCGATCGTTGTCCAGCAGGCGCCGACGGCAAAGGGTGATTCCGCAAGCGTGGTCTCGACGGGCGGGCGGCCGCGGTGGGTGAGGTGGAGCGTGAAGAACGCGGCGGTGGCATTGACCGCGAGGTCGAACGCTCGCTGCTGACCGAGAAACGCATGCGGTGCCTGCGGTATGACGGTGAGGCCGGTGGCGACGCCGAGGCGCATGAGGTCGCGGCGCGTGTCGTCGGCGCGCGTGCTGGCGTCGTCCAACTCGCCGGTCACGAACGCCAGCGGCGGATCGGCGCGGTCGACGTGGTGGCGCGGCGAAGCAAGGGCGTAGAGCGCGGGCTGGGCGCGCTGGGTGGCGCCGAGAAACGGCGTGTAATGCGGATCGTCGGGGCGCTCAGATAGCGCGCGGATGCGATCGGTCTCGAAATCGGTCTGCGCGCCCATCGCCACCGCGGCTTGCACGGCGGACGAGTGCGCAGCGTGGCCGCCCTCGCCCTCGAGGGCGCTGACCCCGCCGCTCGTCGCGAGCAGGGCGGCGAGATGGCCACCGGCGGACAAGCCGGTCACGCCGATTGCCTTGGGGTCAATGCCGTAGGTCGCGGCTTGGGCCCGCAGCCAACGCACGGCGGCCTTGGCGTCGTGAATGGCGGCGGGAAACGTGGCCTCGCCCGAGAGCCGGTAGGAAATCGTGACGACGACGAAACCGCGCGCGGCTAGGGCCTGGGCGAGTTGGGTCAGGTTGCCGCGCTCGCCTTTCGACCAGCCGCCGCCGTGCAGGCAAACGATGGCGGGTAACGGTGCACCGCGCGCGGCGGGACGATGGAGATCGAGTTCGAGTTCGCGCGGGCCGTAGCGGGCGTAGGTGAGGCCGGGGTGCGACTCGAGCGCGGCGAGCAGCGCCGGAGCGAGGGCGGTTTTCTGGGCGGGGGGGGCGGCTTTTTTCTTCGGCGCGTCCTGGGCGGTTGCGCTGAGACCGAGGAGCAGGCCCAAGCAGAGCGCAGCTTGCGTTCGTAGTTCCGCCTTCAGGCGGAAGGGTCGGCAGGTTGGAACAAGGCACCCACTGAAGCCGGAACTACGAGCGCGGGGCAGATTCATGGGCGAAATCAGAACGTCCCTTTCACGCCGATCGTCCAAAGTGAGCCGAAGTTGATGCGCTGGCGGAACTGCGCGAGAGTGGGTGTGCTCGGGCCGTAAATCTCATTGTCGGACGGGGCGTCGCCGATGTTGTTGAGGTTCGCGAAGAGGGCGATGCGCTTGTAGAAATAGTATTCGCCGATCACGTCGATGAGCATGCGCTTCGAGCCCCAGTTGTAGGTGCCGGGCTCGATGCCTCGGCCGGCGGCGACGGGTGCGAGGCGGCGCGGGCTGTTGTAATTCCACTTCACCTGAAGATTGTAGCGCGGGCGCGACAGGCTCACGCCCCACGCGACCGTGCGCGGCACGTAGCCTTGGAAACTGTTCGACTCGTCGCCTTTGGCCGTGAGCGCGCTGGCGTTGGCGTAGACCTGCACGCCGCGCGCCCACGACGGCAGAAACGTGAGGGCCTGCTTGTAGTTGAAATCGACGCCGGACATGCGGACGGGCTTGGCGAGGTTGAATTGGGTCTGGACATCGTAGTCGTCGTAGATGCTGGGATCGAGGCCGTAGAGGCCGAGGAAATCGGCGGACGGTCGGAAGCGCGTCGCGCCGAAGAAATTCTCGATGTCGCGGCGAAACGCGGCGACGGAGAACAGCCCCACCCGCTCAAAATAATACTCGAGCGAGAGCTTCATCGTGCGCGCGCTCCAGGCCTTGATGGCGGCGTTGTTGACGGTGATGAAATTGTTGGGTCCCGGCAGTTGCTCGGTGTCGGGCAGCGTGAGGCTGCCGGCGTATTGCACGTAGTCGGGCCGGCCGACGGACCAGTAGTAGCCGGCGCGCGCGATGAGGTTTTCGCGGACATTGTAGGCGGCGTTGAGGCTGGGGAAGAGACGCAGGTATTCCTTTTCGGCGCGGAGGCCGCGGTCGACGTTGGTGAGCTGCGCGGCGGCGAGCGTGCCGGCGACGTTGACGAGTGCGGGCACGCGGCGGTTGGGATCGGCGGGCGTCGGGCTCGCGACCGTGACGACGCGGCCGGCGGCGTCGCGCTGGTAGTTGCGCGTGAGATCGACGAGCTGGCCCTCGCCCTTGACGTTGGTCTGCTCGGCGCGCAGGCCGCCCACGAGCTTGAGCCGACCGGAAAAGAGCGCGAGGTCGCCGCGGACGTAAGCGGAGGAGATGATTTCCTCGGCATGCTTGGAAGCGGCGACGGTGGCGGTGTGGCGGCCGACCTCATTGAGCGTGAAAAACTCCGGGCGCGCCTTCCACTCGTCCCAGAGCCGCCAATTGCTCACCCAATCGATGCGCGGGAAGCCGAAGGGCGCGATGCGCTGGGAGAAACTGTCGTCGCGGTAGGGCGCGGCGGCGTCGTCGGCGTTGTTGGCGGTGCGGTTGGCGCCGACAAAGGTGTAGGTGGGCGAGTCCGTGCGCGTGTCGCGGATGACCTGCCGCACATCGAGGCCGCCCTTGAGCGTGAGCGGCAGGCCCGGAATGTCGCGGCGGAGGTTGGCGTAGGCGCTGCGCTGGAGATCGGCGGCGTTGAGCGCCGAGCCGTTCGTGGTGTTGAGCGTGTAGCTGCCCAACGCGTAGGGATCGATCGCGGCGCCGGTGGCGTTGTCGGTGACGGTGATGGAGCCGGGGCGCAGGTAGTTGAGGTCGGCGTAGGCGATGTTGACGTTCTGACGACGGGCCTGGCTGTTGTTAAAGTGGCCGTGGTTGATGTTCTTGTTGTGGCGCGTGGAGTGCGAGTGGCCGGCGCCGGCCTCGATGCGCCACACAGGGCCGGTGTGCACATAAGTGAGCGTGGGCATGTAAACGCGCCCGCCGAAGACCCCGATGTTGTTCGTGAGCCGGATCTCGCCGGCGCCGCCGGACCCGCGCACCGCGGCCGGGGAGAAATCGCCGGGCGCGACGCGGTTGACGAAGAAATTCAGGACCCGGTTGTTGTTGTAGAAATCGATGAAGCCGCGCATGAACCCGAGCGAAAGCCGGTCGCGCGGCGTGGCCTTGAAGTCGAGCGTGACGCCGAAGGAATTTCGCTTCGTGAGCTTCGGCTGATCGCTGATGGAGAAGTCGGTGAGATAGGGGCGGTCGGGCGTGGTGTCGGGCAGGGCGACGCCGTTGGTCGGGAGGGCGGTGCCGCGGTAGCCGCGCTGGATGAAGTCGGCCCCGGTGTAGACGGATGAGCGGCTCGCCGAGAGCGTGAAGCCGAAGCGGGCGTTGACCGGCACGACGGCGGAGAAATCGAGGCCGGGGCGGATCTTCGGCTGCGGGTCGCGCACGGGCCCGGGCGTCGAGCGAAAGGTGCGCTCGTGATCCCGCAGCGCGACGTAGCCGGTGAGCGTATAAACGGGCTTCGTGCGCTCGAAAGCGGAGCGCGGCACCATGTTGACGGTGCCGGCGAGCGCGGAGCCGGTGGTCTCGGGCGTGGGCGTGAACGCGACCTCGATGCGCGAGATGTTGTTCATCGAGAGCTGCTCGATCCCGACCTGACGCGACGTGCCGGCCGTGGCGTTGGCGACGCTGAAACCGTTGACGCTGACGGGCACGGCGCTGGGTGGCACGCCGTTCATGGTGAGCAGATACGGCTCGCCGCCGCCGCCGATGTTGACGGCCATGCCGGGCACGGCCTTGAGCAGCTCGCCGATGCCACCCTCGGTCATCGCGGCGTATTCGTCGGCGGAGACGACGCTCATGACGTTGGGTGCGAAGCGCTGCGTGTTGATGGCGATGGCGGCGCCGTCCATCTCCTTCGAGGCGCCGACAGTGAACTGATCGAGTTTGATCGGGCCGCCCGCGGTGGACGTGGCGGCGGGTTCTCCGCCGAAACTCTCGAGGGCGAAATTCAGCGTCGCGCTTTGCCCTGCGGCGACGGTCGCGGTGAGCGTCTGCGCGACGACGCCGGTGCGAAACGCCCGCACGCGCACGGTGCCCGCGGCCACGCCGGCGAGGCGATACTGGCCGTCGGCGTCGGTGAATGTTTCAAGGGCCGTGCCCTCGACGGTGATGCGCGCGAGCTCGAGGTTTTCGCCAGTGGCGGGGTGCGAGACGCGGCCCTCGACGATGCCGGTGGTGGGTGATTGGGCGAGCGCGGCCACGGCCGCGATCGCAAGCGCGAGAAGCGCGGCGAGGAGTCTTGATCTTGGGTTCATGAAAGAAAACACGGGGCTATCTTGTCTTTGCCGGCGGCAGCGCCCCGCGCCAGCCGGCAGCGAGTTGTTTTTCCAATCGTGCGATCGTGGCGGCGTGCGCGGGAACGGCGGCTAGGTTGTCGCTCTCTCCGGGATCCGCACGGTGATCGTAGAGTTCGCGCGCGACGACCGCGCCGGACTTCTCGATCCACTCGACGTAACGAAACTGCTCGGTGCGCATCGCCCGCCCGAGCCGGCCGCCGCGCTGCATCTCGGAAAACGCGGCGGACTTCCACAGCCGCGCCGGCTCGGCGAGCAGGGGGGCGAAGCTGAGGCCCTCGTGCCGCGCGGGCGCGGGCAGGCCGGCGAGGTCCGCCAGCGAGGCGTAGAGATCGACGAATTCGACGAGCGCGCGCGTGCCTTGGCCGCGCGCCTTCATGCCGGGCGCCGCCACGAGGAGGGGCGCGCGCACGGCCATCTCGTAGCTGGCGTGCTTGTGGCCCCAACTGCCAAGCTCGCCCATGAAGTAGCCGTGGTCGCCAATGACGGCGACGATGGTGTCGCGATCGAGCCCGGTCTCGCGCAAGGCGGCGAGCACGCGGCCGGCGCACGCATCCATGTAGCTGATCGAGGCGAGATAAGCCTGGAGGTAGCGGCGCTTGAACGCGGCGTCCTGCCGTTCCGGCGCCGGGAAACCGTGGAAGTTTGGGCCGACCATGCCGACATTGAGGGTGCCGGCGGGGGCGTTGCGCGGCGGAGTGTCGTTTGCGGGCAAGGGCAGTTTCTCCGGATCGTAGAGATCGAAATACTTTTTAGGGGCGACGAACGGGAGGTGCGGCTGGAAGAAACCGACCGCGAGGAAGAAAGGCCCGTCCTTGGCGGCGGCGCGGGCGCGGAGAAACTCCGCCGCACGGACAGCCGTCTCACCATCCCGCAGCGCCTCGTCCGGCACGTCGGGCGCCTCAAGCGCGGCGGCGAACGGCCAGTCAGCCGAGCGCTTGAATTCACGGCCCGCGGCCCGCGCCTCGGCGGTGAGCCGCAATCGCACGGCCTCCTGTTCCGGGCCCCACGCCGGTCGGGTCGGCAGCCAGAGCGGTTCGCTCCACGACGCGGAATCGTCCTCGGAGCCGAGGCCGGTCTCGGCATAGACGTGGAAGATTTTCCCAAGCGCGGCGGCGCGGTAGCCGTGCTGTTTGAAGTGCTGCGGCAGCGTGACCACGTCAGGCACGGCCGTGCGGAGCGCGGTGCCGAACCCGCGCAGGCCCGTGGTGCCGGGGCGCAGGCCACTGAGGAAGGAATTGCGCGAGGGCGAGCAGATCGCGATCTGCGCGTAGGCGCGGTCGAAGCGCAGCGCGCTATGCGCAAAGGCGTCGAGGTGGGGCGTGCGCACGATCGGATCGCCGTAGCAGCCGAGCTGCGGCCGGAGATCGTCGGCGACAATGAGCAGGACGTTGCGCGGGGGCGCCGCCCCGGCGGCGGTGGCGGCCGCGAGCAGGAACAGGGCGGCGAGGAGCGGCGGGAGAGACGGGATCATGGAAACGGGTGGTTAACTCCTAGAATGTGCCGCGCACGCCCAGGGTCCAGACGGCGCCCCACTGCTGGCGCTGGCGGAACTGCGCGTGCGCCGGCGTGTTCGGGCCGTGGATTTCGAGGTCCACGGGGGCGTCGCGCAGATTGGTCAGGTTCGCAAAGAAGACGTAGCGGCGGTGGAAACGGAACTCGCCGTTGAGATCCACCAGGAGGCGCTTCGACGCCCAGTTGTAGGTGCCGCTCTCGATGCCGCGGCCCGCGGCGACGAGGCCGCGGCGCGCCCGGCCGTTGTAGGTCCAGCGCAGGCGCACGTTGTAATCGGGCCGGGTGAGGCTGGCGCCCCAGCTCGCGGTGCGCGGCACGAAGCCGGCGAAATTGGCCGCAGCCGGCCCGGTGGTGCGGAGCGAGCTGCCGTTGCCAAACACCTGCATGCCGCGCGCCCAGTGCGGCAGGAAGGTGAGCGCCTGCTTGTAGCTCACATCGAGCCCCGACATCTTCGCGACCTCGGCGACGTTGTGCTGCGTCTGCACCTCGTAGCGGCTGTAAACCTCGGGATCGAGGCCGTAGAGCGCGAGGAACTCGGGCGTCGGGCGGAACACGGTGTTGCCGAAAAAATTCTCGATTTCGCGCCGGAACGCGCTGACCGCAAGCATGCCCACGCCCTCGAAATAATACTCGAGCCCGACTTTGAAGGTCTGCGCCTGCCACGCCTTGATGGCGGCGTTGTTGACGCTGAGGCGGTTGTTGTCGGCCGGATCCTGCTCAGTGTTGGGCAGCGTGAGGCTGCCGGCGTATTGCACGAGGTCCGGGCGGCCGATCGACTCGTAGTAACCGGCGCGCGCGATCAGGTTTTCGCGGAGGTCGAAGGTGGCGTTCAAGCTCGGGAACCAGCGCAGATACTCCTTCTCCGCGCGGAGGCCGCGGTCGATGCGCGTGAGGCGGGCGGCTTCGAGGGCGTCGGTCGTGATCGGCAGGGGGGTGCGACCATCCGGGCCGAGGATGACGCGACCGGCGGCGTCGCGCCGGTAGTTGCGGGTGATATCGACCAATTGCCCCTCGCCCTTGGCGTTGGTCTGCTCGGCGCGCAGGCCGCCGATCAATTTCAGCCGGCCGGCGAGCAGCGGAAGGTCGGCGCGCAGAAACGCGGCGGACACGATCTCGTCGGCATACTTCGAGGCGGCGACGTGCGAATTGTGGCTCGCGGCCCCGTTGGTCGTGAAAAGCGCGGGGCTGGAGCGGTAGAGCGCATACGTCTCGGGATTGCTGACCCAGTCGATCCGCGGAAAGCCGAACGGCGCGGGTCGCTGGGAAAGGCTCTCGTCGAGCACGCGGCTGGCGCGGGCGTCGGCGCCGGTGCCGACGAAGGTGAAGGCCGGGCTGTCATTGCGGATATCCTTGATCGTCTGCCGGAAATCGAGGCCGCCCTTCAGCGTGAAGGGCACGCGCCCGCGGAACTCACGTCGGGCATGGGCAAAGAGGTTGCGCTGCACGGCGAGCTGCTCGTTGGTGCCGCCATTGGCGGAGCTGAGCGAATAGGTATCGATCGAGTAGGGGTTCACCGGCGCGCCCGTGGCGTCGGTGACGGTGATGACGCGCGGACGGAGATAGAAGATGTCGTCGAAGGAGACGGTCAGGCCGGTTCGCTGCGCGACCGTCTGGTTGAAGAAGCCTTCGCCGAGGCTGGTGTTGTCGCGCGTGGCGTGCGATATGCCCGCGCCGGCTTCGAGGCGCCACACCGGTCCGTTGTGCCGGTAGGTGAGCGTGGGCATGAAGAGATGCTGGGCGACGTCGAAGGTCGTGTTCGTGAGCTGCGTCGCGCCGGCCCCGGCGAAGCCGCGGGTCGAGGTCGGCGTGAAATTGCCGGGCGCCACGCGGTTGACAAGAAACGTGAGCGTGCGCTCGGACTGGATGGCGCCGGAGAAACCGTATTGAAACGAGAGCGAGAGCAGGTCGATGGGCGTCACGCGGAAGTCGAGCGTGGCGCCGAAGGCGCGGCGGAAGGGCAGGGCCGTGCGATCGCGCACGGCGTAGTCGGTGAGGTAGGGCCGGTCGGGTGTCGTGTCGGGGAGCGTGCCGCCGTTGGTCGGCGCACTGGCTCCGCGCCAGGTCGTCTGCATGAAATCCTGCGGCGTGTAGACATCGGACATGCTCGCGGAAACCGTGAAGCCGAGGCGTTTGTTGAGTGGCACGATGGCGGAGAACATCAGCTCCGGATTGACCTTGCGGCGGGGCTCGTGCTGGGGGCCGGGCGATTTGCCGAGGCTGCGCTCGTGATCACGCAGCACAGCGCCGACACTGAGGTTGTAAACCGGCCGCGCGCGCTCGAAGGCGCTCCGCGGCACGAGATTCACGGTGCCGGCCAGCGCGGAGCCGGGCGTCTCGGGGGTCGGCGTGTAGGCGACCTCGATGCGCGACGTGTTGTTGATCGAGACCAGATGGAGCCCGGCGCCGCGCTGCGTGCCGGAGGGGTTGGCGAGGTCGAAGCCGCCGACGGTCATGGGAACGTTGTTCGGCGGCACGCCGTTGAGGGAGACCTGATACAGCTCGCCCTGCGTGCCGAGGCTGAGCGTGATCCCGGGCATGGACTTGAGCACCTCGCCGGCGTTGCCATTGGCGACCGGGCCGAACTCGTCGCCCGCGACCACACTCATTGCGTTGGGCGCGAAGCGCTGGGAGTTGATGGCGATGGCCGCGCCGTCCATCTCCGAGGCGGTTCGGACGACGAATCGATCGAGCTGGATCGGATCGCGGGCGGCAGCATCGATCGCGAGGGAGAAATCCCGCTGCACGTTGCCGCCGGGTGGGACCATGACCGTCTCAATCTGCGCGGGCACGCCGGTGCGGAACGCCCGCACGCGGACTTGCCCCGCGGGCACGGCGGCGAGGCGATAGGCGCCGCTGGCGTCGGTGAACGCCTCGCGCGCGGTGCCCTCAATCGTGATGCGCACCAGCTCGAGATACTCGCCGGTGGCCGGGTTGGATACGCGGCCCTCAATGCTGCCGGTGGCGGCGGACTGGGCGAGGGCGTGACCGAGCAGACCGCACCAGAAAAGTGCGGCGAGCAGCAAACGGGGCGAGGAGCGTGGTTCCATGTGGTGATGGACGAACGCGAGGGGCCGGCTTGCTGGTTGGCCCGACCCGGCGTGGCCGGGACGGGCCGATGGGGCTTCAGAACTTCACGCCGACGGAGAACACCGCCACGCGGCTTTCCGCCGGGATCGAGGTGTCGGTGTAGTAGAATTTGTCGCCGGCGTTCTTGACCGCGAGGGAGGCATGCCAGTCCTGCGCGCCGCGCTTCCACGTGTAGCCGATGCTGCCGTTGACGACGGTGTAGGCGGGGTGCTCGAGCAGGTAGAGGTTCTCAAGCGTGCCGTAGGGCCGCATGCGGCTGCGGTGATTGCCGCCAAGGGTGAGGTAGAGGCCGCGCGCCGGGCCCTGCTTGAAAGTGTATTTGGCGAAGGCGTTGAAGGCGCGGGGAAAAGTCGAGTCGATCAGGCTTCCCTCGGTGACGGGCGAGGCGGTGTTGCTCACGACGACGGGGTCCATGTCCGTGTAGTTGGCGACGAGCTGGAGCGCATCGGTGGGGAAATAGAACACGTCGATCTCGAGGCCCTTGCTCCGCTCCTTGCCGCTGAGGCGGTCGATCGGCACGGGTAGGTTAGGATCCCGGCGCGGGATGTTGGTGCGCTCGACATTGAAGAAGGACAGGGAGCCGGAAAGTCGGCCGCCGAGAGCCTCGATGCGCACGCCGGCCTCGTGGCCGGTGCCTTCCTGCGGATTGTTGGGGAACTGCGCGCCATTGGACTGGATCGACTCGGAGTAGGAATAGAACAGGGTGGCCCCCGGCAAGACGCGGAAGGCGAAGCCGCCCTGAAAGCTGTCGAACGCCGCGCGCGGCACTGTTACCACGCTGGGGGCCTGGCCGCCGGAGGCGCGAAGGTCGGGCGAGATCTGGACGCCGGACCGAACGAAATCGCGGTTCGCTGCCCCGATGATGCTGAGCCGGTCGCCGAACAGTTGCGCATGGGCGACCCCGTTGACTTGCTGGCCGCGGCTCGCGGTGCGCTGAAGAACGAGGTGGTTGTAGTCAGCGGGGAAGCTGCCGAGGTTGTAGTCGGCCGCGGTGGGCGCGAAGAGGTTGAAGACGGGGCGGCGCAGGTTGCGGAAGATCGAGTTGTCGCCGGCGGCGCGGGTGTCCTGCGCGCCGAGGACGGCGTCGACTTTGGCGTGGGAGAAAGCCTGGGCGTAGCTGAGGTCGCCGCGCAGGGTGCGGTTCCATTGGTCGCCGTCGGAGCGCCACGACTGGATCGGGATCGTGCGCGGTAGGTTGCCGGCGGCGTCGCGCTTGAGTGAGCCGTTGGCAAACTGGGTGAAGCGAACTTGGTGGCGCTGCGAGTCCGAGTAGACCACGCGGGCGGAAAGGTGGTCGTTGAAGGTGTGGGTGAGGGTGGCCTCAAAATACTGCTCGTCGTCCGTGCGCCGGGCATTGGGACCGGCAATGTTGAAATCGCGCGGCAGGCCGGGCACGTAGCCAGTAGCGATGTCGATCACGCGGGTAAGGTTGCTGCCGACGGGCGCGGAGCGGGACTCGACGACCTGCGGGAAACGCTCGTCGGAGGACGTCATGTTCGGCACGCGGAGCCACTCGGCCGTGACGTTGACCGTGGTGGGGTGAGGACCGCGGCGGACGTTCCAACGCAACGACCGGGCGAGGTGCCAGCTCTCGCGTTTCCCGAAATCACGCGTCGACTGCTGATTCTGGCCGGCGACGATCATGCGGTAGAGGAACGCATTTTCTTTCGTCAGCGGGCCGGTGAGATCAAGCTCGCTGCGCAGCGAGCCCTCGCTGTCGACCGAGGTTTCGACGCTGGAGGAGCGACGGGCCTGGGGCTGCTTGGTGATGATGTTGAGCACGCCGCCCGGGCGGCCGGTTCCGTAGAGCGCGCTCGACGGTCCCTTCACTACTTCGACCCTGTCCACCACGCTAGTATCTATGGCGTTGGTCGTCGAAAAGCTGATGCCATTGCGGCGTGGCGAGCCGATCTGGAATCCGCGAATGGTGTATTCGCCGGCAAAGAATCCCGAGGTGCCGACACCGCTCGTGTAGATGAGGGCTTCGTCGAGGTTGTTGGCGCCCAGGTCCTGGATGAAGTCGGACGTGAGCACCGAGATCGTCTGCGGCACGTCCATGAGCTTCACATTGACGCGGGTGCCGGAGACCGAGTTGGTCGCGCGGTAGCCGGAGTCGCGCGTGCTCGCGACCTCGAAGGCGGTGAGCTGGACGGTCTGTTCAGTAGCGGTCCCGGCCGCCGGGGCGGCGGGAGTTTGAGCGGGCATCGCGGTGGCGGCACCGAGGGCGAACCAGCCAGCAATTGCGGCGAGGATTGATTTCGTATCTTTTGTTTTCATGGGTTTCTGGGAAAGGGGAGCGTCGGTCGCGTTCTTGGGTGCAGCTGTGGCTGTCGAGATGACGAAGCCGCCGGTGTCGGCCGCCTCGACGGCGCGGAGGCGGGTGCCGGCGAGCAGGCGGTCGAGCGCCTCGCGCGGCGGGTAATCACCAATGACGCGGGGCGTGCGCACATCGCCCACGGGCTCGGAGGGAAACAGGATTTCGCGCTGCGCCTGCTCGGCGAACTGCTTGAGCGCCTCGCTGGCCGGGCCGGCGGGGATGCGAAACGGGCGGACGGTGTTGTCGGGACCGGCGAGGGCACAGGAGAAGGTCAGCAGCCATGCCACCCACGCCGCGGCCACGCGGGCTGGCGCGGCGAAGGCGAGGGAGGCGGAGCGGGTGGGGTTTGGGTGGGGCTTGGTCAAAACGAACGAAACAAAGGCGTCAGGGTGCGCGGCTGAGCAGAATCTCGGCGTCGCCGCGGCGCTCGGCGCGCACGTCGAAACCGGTCTCGAGCAGCTTCACGAAGCCGTCGACATTATCGGAGCGCAGCGAGGCGCTCACCCGCAGCGCGGCGAGTTCCGGGTCGGCGAGCACGAGCTGCGTGGCGTTGCGGCGGTTGAGAGCCGCGACGACTTCGCCGAGCGGCGTCGCGGTGAAGTTCAAGAGCCGGTGTTGCCAAGCGAGCACGCGGGCAATCTCGCTCGGCGTGAGCGTGGCGACGTCCGGCGACGCAGCAGCGGAGGCGGTGGAGGTAGTTGGCACGACGGCGCGCTGGCGGGCGGTTAGCGTGCGCTCGGGCGCGGCGGGCACGGAGAGCGCCGAGGGTTGGGCGGCGGAAGCGCTGGCGGGAACGGCGGCGGCGGGCGGCGTTTGGAGGCGCACCTGGCCTTCCGTGACGAGGACTTCGACAGCAGTGTCCGCGAGACGGACGTTGAACGCGGTGCCGACCGCGCGCACGGAGACGCCCGCCGCCATGACGGTGAAGGAGCGGGCGGCGTCCTTCGTCACGGTGAAATGCGCCTCGCCTTGCTCCAGCCGCACGCGGCGCTCGGTGGCGGTGAAATCGGAGACGATGACGGCGGCGCCGTTGAGCTCCACCACCGTGCCGTCGGCCAGCACGCGCGTGCTGGGCGCGGCCGGTTGCGGCGCGGAGAGCGTGCCGAAGTGATAGGTCGCGGCACTCAGGGCCACGGCCGCCGCGGCGGCGAGCGGCGAGCGCCAGCGGCGAAACAGCGAGGCGGCGGCGCGGGTGGGGGCGGTTGCCGGTGCCGGCTCGGGTGCTTCCGCATCCGTCCACGCGGCGGTGATCTCTTGGCGGGTGGCCCAGTCGCGGAGCGCCGAGTCGAGGTTGGCGGCACGGCGCAGCGCGGCGCGCGCGGCGGGATCGGTGCGCAGGCGAGCGTCGAGGGCGAGGAAATCCTCCGGCGAGATCGCGTTGTCCAGCCAGTCGGCGATGAGCCGTTCGAGTGGATCGCCGAGGCTCATGGGGTTTCGTGTTTCAGTTCACCCTCGATGCACGCGAGGAGGCGGGCGCGGAGGCGTTGCACGGATTTGTAGTGACCCTGCACGCTGCGACCGGCGCGCGCGGCGACCTCGTGGAGGCGGGCGCCGGGCTGGTAGGAGAGCAGCAGCAGTTCGCGCTGAGTATCCCCGAGCTTGGCCAGGCACCGATCGAGCGCGCGGCGCTGGGGCTCGAACGTGTCGCCTTCTTGTGCGGCTTCCTCGGCCATCCAATCGGCGACGGCGTCGGAGAAGACGAGTCGTTCGCGCCCGCGACGGCGCAGGTGGTCGAGCGCCTCGAAGCGGGCGATGGTGAAGACCCAGGCGAGGAAGTTCGTGCCCCGCTCGAAGCGGGCGAACTTCCGCCACGCCACGAGGCTCGTCTCCTGCATCACCTCGTCGACATCGGCCCAAGTCGGCAGAAGCGTGCGAATGAACGCCCGCAGCCGCCCTTCATGCGCGACGAACAGGCGCACGAAGTCCTCGTAGGGCGGAGTCGGGCCGCTGCCGGCGGTGGGGTCGAGGGAGTCGGACATGTGGGTGCGGATATCCTGTTACCGCGGGCGGCGTGAAAATTGGACAGGTATTTTCTTGGCTTCCCACGCGTGTCACTGCGGTTCCTGCCCTGACTTCGAGCTAGGGAGCGCGGCGGTAAACCGTCACGTCCGTCTCCGCGGTGCGCACCGCGCCCGGTGCGGGCGGGCGCGGGCCAGGGACGAAGTGCATCGGGCGCTGGTCGCGCCGCAGCGCGGCGTCGAAATCGCGTGCTTCGCGCGTGAGGCGGGTGACGAGCTCCGGGTGCTGCGCGGCGAGGTTGTTCTTTTCGCCGAGGTCGGCCGCAAGGTCGTAGAGTTCGGGCGCGGCGAGGAGGCGGTGCTGATGGTCGAAGCCGGCGGGGTTGTGCTCCCACCAGAGGCTGACGGGGCGCGGGGTGGGGCGGGTGTCCGTTGGCAGGAGGAGTTTCCATTGCCCGTCGCGCACGGCCTGCGGCTGGTAGCCGAAGTAGTGGCGGATCGGGCGCGGGGCGCGCGGGCCGGTGCCGAGGAGGAGCGCGGTGAGATCGGCGCCGTCGAGGGTGACGTCGGCCGGCGGCTTCGCGCCGGCGAGCGCGGCGAAGGTCGGAAACAAATCGAGATGCGAGACCGGATTGCTGACCGCGGGGCGCGGGGCGATGCGGCCGGGCCACCACGCGATGAAGGGCACGCGCACGCCGCCCTCGAAGGTCGTGCCCTTGCCGGAGCGGAGCGGGCCGTTGCTGCCGGCGAGCTGGCGGCCGGGGAAGTTTTCCTTCGCGGGCGCTTTCTTCGCGGCGTTGGCGCCGCCGCGGAAGGGAGCGCCGTTGTCGTTGGTGAAAATCACGAGCGTGCGCGTGTCGAGCTGCAGCTCGCGCAGCGAGTCGAGGATCACGCCGGTGCTCCAGTCGAGTTCCTCGACGGTGTCGCCGTAGAGGCCGCCCTTGGATTTGCCGGCGAAGCGCGGCGAGGCGTATTGCGGCACGTGCGGCATCGTATGCGGCAGGTAGAGAAAGAACGGCCGCGCGCGGTTGGCGCGGATGAACGCGACGGCCTGCTCCGTGTAGTGTCGCGTGAGCTCCGCCTGATCCACGGGCGACTCGACCACGCGCTCGCCCTCGACGCGCGTGAGCGGGCCGAACATCGAGAGCTGCGTGAATGGATCGCCGACCTTCCACTCGCGCACGTCGTTCGTGTGGGGCAGGCCGTGGAAGCGGTCGAAGCCCTGCGCGAGCGGGCGGAACGGTGGCGCCCAACCGAGATGCCACTTGCCGATGCAGGCCGTGGCGTAGCCGCGCGTTTTCAGCAGCTCGGGGATCGTGGTCTCGGCGGACGGTAGGCCGTGGTGTTCGGTGGGAAACAGGACGTAGGGCAGGCCGGCGCGAGCGGGCAGCCGGCCGGTGAGGAGCCCGGCGCGCGACGGGCTGCAAAACGGCGCTGATGCGTAGGCATCCGTGAAGCGCAGACCCTCGCGCGCCATGCGATCGAGATGCGGCGTGGCGATCGTGGTTGAGCCGTAGCAGCCGAGATCACCGTAGCCGAGGTCGTCGGCGAGGATGAAGATGATGGTCGGGTTCGACCGGCTCACCGCAGGGGGCGGCGGCTCGGCGGCGCGCGCGAAGGCGGACAGCAACGCGAGGCAGGCGACGGCGAGAACTCTCATGGAATCAAAACGAGCCTTTCACGCCGAAGGTCCAGAGCGAGCCCCAAAGTGAATCTTGCTGGTCGCGCGCGAAACTCGCGCCGCATTTGGCCGTGCGTGGGCTGGATCCGGCGAATTGACCGGGCTCTTCACGCCGGTGCCGCTCCGGCCTTGCCGTTGCCCGGGTTCGCGTCGTTGAATCGCAAGGTGAATCCCCGTCCCCATCACGACGCCGCGATCCTCGCGATCGAGCGACCACATCCCAGCCTGTTCACTTACTACTGGATCTCGCTGCTCGTGTTTCCCCCGCTGCTGCCCGTGCTCATTCTGCCAATGTGGTTTCGTTATCACACGATGCGCTACAAGTTCACCGACGAAGGGATCTCGATGAGCTGGGGCATTCTGTTTCGCCGCGAGATCATCGTGAACTACGCGCGCATCCAGGACATCCACCTGCGCTCGAATTTCGTGGAACGTTGGTTCGGGATCGCCCGCGTGCTCGTGCAAACCGCCAGCGGCAACGCCGGCGCCGAACTCACCCTGGAGGGTCTCAAGGAATTCGAAGCCGTCCGCGATTTTCTCTATCACCGGATGCGCGGGGTAAAAGATCACGCTCACCCGCCGACCCTTGCGGCGGCGGCCGGTGGCCTACCGTCTCCCGCCGCGGCTGCCGAGGGGGAGCTCGCCGCCGCACTGCGGGAAGTCGCCAGCGAACTGCGCGCCACGCGCGTCGCGCTGGGGTCGCGCCCGGCCGCGACTCCGCGAAAGGATCCCGATGTTTGAACGATTGCGCACCATCACCCTGCGCCTCCTGCGCGTGCCGCACGACCCCGCGCCACCGGTCGGTGCGGCCGGTTCCCTGCGGGTTTTTCGCGCCGGCCGAAATCTCTACAAACTGCGACTGCTCCGCTGGGGCCTCGGCCAGGTCGGCGCACTGGCGGGCATCGTGTTCTCCGTCGTCTTTCTCACTCGGATCGAAAAGACCCACGAGGAACTGCGCGCGCGCCAGCAACCAACGACCGCCACCGCCTCTCCTGCCGCGGTACCGGCGGCCTCCCCCACCCCGGCGACCGCGACCGTTGTCGCTCCCGTCGCCGGCGACGATCGGGTCGAGGCGGCGCCGTCAACTCCGGCGCGCAAGTCATCGGCCGCCGCCAGGAAGCGGGTGCCTTCCTCCCTGGTCCGGGTGATCGAGCGCTGGCCGTGGTGGGTCTTTCCGCTGCTCAAGCTGCTCGAATTTGGCGCCATCCTGACTTTCCTCGCACAGATTCCGCTGACCTACGCGATGGTGCGACTCGATTACGAACTGCGCTGGTACATGGTGACGGATCGAAGCCTGCGGATCCGCACCGGCCTCGCATCGGTGCTCGAATCGACCATGAGTTTCGCCAACGTGCAGCAGGTGGTCGTCACGCAAGGCCCGATCCAACGCCTGCTCGGCATCGCCGACGTCCGCGTCCAATCCGCCGGCGGCGGTGGTGATGATACCCACGGGAAAGGCCAAGGCGATTCGCTGCATTCCGGCGTCTTCCACGGGGTCGACAATGCCGCTGAAATCCGCGACCTGATCCTCGAACGGCTGCGCCAGTTCCGCGCGACCGGCCTCGGCGATCCCGACGACGCCCCGGCCGCCCCGGCCGCTGACGGCGCAGCAGTTCCGGGCAGCGACGCGCTGACAGCGGCGCGGGCCATGCTGGCCGAAGCCCGCGCCCTGCGCCAGGCCGTGGGCTAAGCGCCGGTCACGTTTTGCTTGCGAGACCCGCCGCCGTCCGTGTTGTGTGCGCGCTCGTTTCTCCACTTTCCCTCCTCCATGTCCAAATCCAACAACTTCCTCGAAGGCCTCCTTGAAAAAGCGATCTTCGGCAGCCGCTGGCTGCAGGCCCCGCTCTACGTGGGACTCATCGTCGCCCAAGGCGTGTATGTGTACCAGTTCTTCGTCGAATTGTGGCACCTGATTGGCGTCGCCATCAACGGTTCGCCGCAACCGGGGCCCGATACGCCGACCGTGATCATGCTGAGCGTGCTCGGCCTGATCGACGT
>SXSC01000326.1 GCA_005792355.1 Opitutaceae bacterium | reverse complement strand
TTTCGAAATAGACCCGCATGACGATCATCACGCGGTCGGACACCCGGCGGGCCAGGGCGGCGAGGCGCCGGGCGTAGTCGCGCCCCGCGTCGAGATCGTGGATGGAACATGGGCCGACGATCAGGAGGAAGCGCTTGTCGTCGGTGAAGATGAGCCGGTGGATTTCGCGGCGGGCGCGGGTGACGAATTCAGCCTGGGCTTCCGTCTTGGGCAGCTCGGCCAGCAAGGCCAGGGGCGACGGCAAGGCACGGGACTCGACGACATTAATGTCGGATGTTTTCTGCATGAGCTTTTTGCTACGCAAAAAGCTTGCTGGGGACTGCGCCGGCAAGGTTCTTGTTTCAATCGTCGACTATTTTTCCTGGAACGGCTTTGTTGCCCGCGTGGCTTGCAGCGGAGCCAGCGTAGCACCAACCCGGGAAATCTCGTTTTCCAGATGAACCTGAAACAATGAGCGCTTCGCTTGGCGAAGAGCTAAAAAAAGTGGCCGGCCGCTTACCCCTAAGCGGCCGGCCTTTGCTTTCTTAGTTACCCCAAAACTCCCCGCTAAGCGGGGAGAAGTGTTAAACTTGCTGAACAGAGGAATACTCCCTAGATGACTTCGGTCAATATTTAGTTTTCAAATTCTATCACTTTTGTTTTAAAAGATTACAATAGAACATTTTAATGCCTATCAACATTTCTACTTCTCCCGTGATTTTTAGGTGGCGCCCGGCTGCCTGGCTTCGGGTGACGGGGGAGGACGCGGCGAATTTTCTGCAGGGACAGTTCACGAGCGATCTGCGGCCATTGACGCAGCCAAGTGCGCGTGCCGTCTACGGGCTGTGGCTCTCGCTCAAAGGAAAGGTGCTGGCGGATAGTTTTGTGCTGCGGGGCGGGGCGCCGAATGAGTTTTGGATCGGCAGTTACTTCTCGTCGTCGTCGGTGATTCGCGAGCGCTTGGAGAGCCATGTGATCGCGGATGATGTGGTCATCGAGGATGTCACGGTCGAATGGGCAGGGGTGAGTGTGATCGGCGAGGGTGCGGCGAAATTGATCGAACAGCTTGCCGGCCTTGGCGGGCTGGCGTTTCCGGGGCGCAGGGAGCGCGGCGAAAATATCGAGTGGCTCCACCGGGTGGCGCTGGGTGAGCCGGTCTGGGTCGCGGGCGCGGGTTTGACCGTGGTCGGCGAAGACGAAGTTGCGCGTAGGCGGATTGCCGCAGGTATTCCGGCGATTCCTGCAGACATCGGGCCGGGGGATCTGCCCAACGAGGCGGGACTCGAGGCTGACGCGATCTCGTTCACCAAAGGGTGTTTTCTCGGACAGGAGGTGATGGCGCGCCTCAGAGCGATGGGCCAGGTGCGGCGGCGTCTCGTGCGCGTGCGAGGCTGGGGGGAGGGCTTTCCGACGCTGCCCGCGGCGGTTTTTCTCGGGGCGCGGCAGGTGGGCGAACTACGATCAGCGGAGAGCGACGGAACGGGTGGCTGGATTGGGCTGGCGATGGTTTCATTGTTGCAGGTGACAGCCGGCGCCGCACTGGCGTTTGCCGCGGACGGAGCGCCTGGGATGCGTTGGTTGGATGCGCCATGACGGACCCCGCGCAACTCACCCAGCTCTGCGAGCGACTGGGCGCGTCGCGAGCCCAAGCGGCGACGATGGCCGCGCAGTTGTTGAAGCGGGCGGATCAACTGGTGGTGGAGCGGGGTCTAACCCGGGAGGACGCCCTCAGGGGTTTGCTCGAGATTGTGGTCAAGGGCCGCGCGGGAGAGGTGCCGGCGCAGTTCCTGGCGCGGTCCAGCGAAACGGAGCCGCGATAAAAGCGCGGTGCCAGGCGGTGCCTCGATGGATCGCGCCGTTAGAATTGCATTTGACCGGAGTGGCGGAGGTTTCTTCTCTGCGACTCTCCAACTGCCGATGAACAAAGCCGCTCTCGTTGACGAAGTTCAGAAACTCATGAATGGCGGCGCGTCCAAGGCCGCCGCCGAGCGGGCAACTGACGCGGTGTTGACGGCGGTGAAGCGCGGGCTGCGACGCGACAAGGAAGTCTCACTCGTTGGTTTCGGCACGTTTGCGCTCGCCGTGCGCCCGGCGCGCAACGGGTTCAATCCGCACACCAAGACGCCGATGAAGATTCGGGCGATGAAGACGGTGCGCTTCAAGGCGGGGGCGGAGTTGCGCGCGCTGGGCTGAAGATGGCAGGCGGTGGTGTTTCGGGATCGACCCGACGGCGGCAACGGTTCCTTTTGGTCGGGATTGATTCATGAAGTCCGCGCTGATCGAGAAATTTCAGACCATCTTCGGCCGGGCTCCGGAAATCCTGGCGCGGGCGCCCGGCCGGATCGAATTCATCGGAAATCACACCGACTACAACGGTGGCTCCGTGTTGGGAGCGGCCATTGATCGCGGGGTCTGGGTCGCGCTGGCGCGGCGCGACGACGGCCAGCGGCGGCTGGCGAGCGACCGGCGCGGCCAGATCATCACGGTCCCGGCGGCGCGGATCCTCAAGCTCTCCGGGGCCAAGCGTTGGGCCAACTACCCGCTGGGCGTGCTGGCGGCGTTTCCGAGCTTCGGGCTGCGGGAGCCGGCGGGATTCGACTACCTGGCGATGTCCGACCTGCCCGCGGGGGCCGGGCTCAGCAGCAGCGCGGCAATCGAGCTTTCCTCCGCGCTTGCGTTTGCGGAGGCCGCGGGCGAGCAACCGTCGCGCGAGGTGCTGGTGCAGGCGGCGCGGCACGCGGAGAATCATTTTGTGGGTGTGCCCTGCGGCGTGCTGGACCAGGGTGTTTCGGGCTTCGGAAAAAACGACCATCTGGTGTTCATCGATTGCCGCGGTCCGCGGTTCGAGCTGGTGCCGCTGCCGCCCGGGGCGCATTTCTGGATCTTCAACACGCACACGAAACACGCGCTGGTCGACGGGTTCTACGCGGCGCGACATCGCGAGTGCCTGGAGGCCGCGCAGGCGCTGGGGGTGGCGCTGCTGGTCGACGTGTCACCGGCGGTGCTGGCGGCGAACGCGGGCCGGCTGCCGCCGCTGGCGGCGAAGCGCGCGCGCCACATCGTCGAGGAAATCGCCCGGGTGGCGGCGACAGTGGCCGCGCTGCGCGACGGGAATCTGGTGGCCGTGGGAAAACTGCTCACGGCGTCACACCGCAGTTCGCAGCATTTGTTTGAGAACAGCACGCCGGAGCTGGACTTCCTGGTCGATGCCCTCGTCGCGGCGCCGCACATCTTTGGGGCCCGGCTGACGGGTGGCGGGTTTGGCGGGGCAGTGATGTCGCTGGCCTCCGGGAAATTCGACGAGGCCGCGGCGGAGCCGGTGGCCGCGGCCTATGCGGAGAAATTCGGCGCGCGGCCCGAGATCCTGCATCTGCAAACCGGCGACGGCGCGGCCCTGCACCAACCATGACCGGGACCCAACTTGTCCAGGCGCGCCGGCTGCTGTGCGCCTTGCAGGACCACATTCGCGACACCCTGGTCACCGCGCGCGCCAAACATGCGGCGAAATTCTCCCGGGTGGCGGCCGTCACGGCGGCCGACACGATCTACTACATCGATCGGCTGAGTGAGGAGGCCATCCTCGGGTGGTTTGAGCGGCACTGGCCGCGCGCGTGGCCGGTGGAGATTGTGATGGAAGGGCTGGAGGACGGCGCGACGACGTTTCCGCGCGGCACCGCTGCGCGGCAGACGATCGTCAAGTGTATCCTCGACCCGATCGACGGCACGCGGAGCCTCATGTATGACAAACGGTCGGCGTGGATTCTCGCCGCCCTGGCGCCGCAGCGCGGGGCGCGCACCCACCTCGGTGACATCGTGGTGGCGGCGATGACGGAATTGCCGACCACCAAACACGGTTTCGCCGATCAGCTGAGCGCGATCGTCGGTCGGGGGGTGGTCGCGGAGACGCTCGACCTCGCGGCCCGCACGCGGCGCCGCTGGAGGCCGCGACCCTCGCGGGCCCGCCACTTCGAGCACGGCTTCGCGTCGATCGCGCGTTTTTTCCCGGAGGGCAAGGGGTTGCTCGGCACGATTGAGGAGTCGCTGTGGCGCGAGCTGGGGGTGCTGGGGAAAAACGGCGGCCAGCTGGTCTTCGACGATCAGTATCTCTCCACGGGAGGCCAGCTCTTCGAACTCATCGCCGGCCATGACCGGATGCTCGGCGATTTGCGACCGCCGGCGTATTCGAAACTCGGATATTCCAACGCGACCCTCTGCTGCCACCCGTACGACATCTGCACCGAGCTGATCGCGCGCGAGGCGGGCTGTGTGATTGAGGCCCCCGGCGGGGCGGCGTTGCGCGTGCCGCTCGACACCACGACACCGGTGGCGTGGATGGGCTACGCCAACCCGATTCTGGCGCGCACGGTGCGGCCCGTGCTGCGGCGCCTCATGGCGCAATATTTCTGACAAGGGTGCGACCGGGGCACTACTCACTGGCTGCGCTCGCTCGTCACCTCCGCGTCCGCAGGAGTTTGTCGAAGTCGGCGTGCGAGCCGATCCAAAACCATAAGATCCGACCGCCGGATCTGATTCCCGCCGCGCGATAGTCGTTATTGATACGGACCGACCAGATTTGTTCTTTTGCGTGGATTTTCTTGAAATGCAGTCCGGGGTGGTTCGGGTTGTCCCGCCAGAAGAGATAGGCGACCCGCGCCTGTTTCTGAATCTGAAGTGGGAGGGCAGCGAGTTGCTGCTTGAACCCCTCAGTTCTTCGCGAAATCACGTTCGAGATCCAGCTCCGCTGTTTTCCCGTCGGCTTCCTCTGCTACGGCCAGTGCCGCCATTTCGGACAACGCGTCCTGCGACGATGCAAAAAGCTCGTCCCAGCGTCGCTCCGATTCCAATTCCGCTAGAATGAACGAAGCGAAAGCGTTCTGTTCATTCACCGGGAGGGCCGCGACGCGCTTCATGGCCTTTTCTAGCAGTTGGGTCACGATTGAAATCTCGGCCTGGGGCGGGCCCTTGGCAATCTGAAAGCAAGCTGACAGACTGTTCGCTTGGCTTGCTCGAACCAATCATTCATCAGGCAGCGTAATTTAGGAATCTGGGTTCAGAACAACATCCCCACCTCGTCAAACCAAGCGGCCACCCATTCGCGGACGAACAGAAAATAGAGACCGCCTGCGATTGCGAGCATCGGGCCAAATGGTACATGAACTCCAAAGCCCAGAGGAACGGGTTCGTCCGTCACTGGTGCAACACTTCCCGAGCCGGTTACCTCCAGCGCTGGAAATTTTCTCCTGACCAGCGCGACAATCCACCACGCTCCCGCAACCGACAATCCAGCAACTGCGGCCCAAAGTGCGGCCACCGCCAGACCCTTCACGCCATCTTGCCAACGACAGAAGGCACCGATTGCGCCGGCGAATCTGATGATGCTAAACGCGAGTGTGTCGTTCCTGAACGCGAACGGCAGCAGCAGCGTGAGCCACAGCATCACGCCTGAGCACATCAGGAGTCCGTGCAGCGACGATGTTCCCGCCCGCAAGCTGTTTACGGCAAGAAGATCGCTGGTTTGGCCGTACGAAGCCGGCCAAAGAAACGAAATCCCGACTCCGATGACTCCCGCTCCTGTGGTCGAAACATCCCAATAATTCACAGCGGGCGTGGAATCCTCCTCCTGAGGCGCTTCCGTCGGGGGATTCATTGGCGAACGTTTTCCGGAGACCTTTTGCCAAGCCATCGCAAGCGCGACCCACACGGTGCCAACACAGGCGCCGCCAAACACCGCGGCGACCGCGCCTTGCCAGCCGCAAAAAGCCCCAATCGCACCCACAAATTTTACGTCACCAAAGCCCATCGCCTGTTTTCGCAATATGGCCTCGGCGAGAATTCCTATCCACAGAACCAAGCTCGACCCAATGAGCAGGCCTTGGAGCGACGCGAGCCCTGACCGGAGGCTGCTATCGAGCGTCGCCCCCCCGCCGTGACCGTGCAGCGCGGGGATCAGGGACGACAGCAGCACGCCGCACACCCCGAGCCCGATGGTGAACACATCCGGGATGATGAAGTGATCCAGGTCGATGAACGTCGCGGCGATGAGGCAGCTGAGAAAAATCCAGCCGCAGACCGCGACCTGCGGCGGGAACTTCAACCAGCAGGCGACAAAGAGCAGCGCGGTGAGCAGCTCGACAAAGGGATAGCGGAATGAAAACGCCCGCCCGCAGCACCGGGCGCGACCGCGCAGGAGAAGCCACGAGAGGATGGGGAGGTTGTCGTACCACCGGATCGGCTGGCCGCAGCCGCAATGCGAGCCCGGCGAGACGATCGACTCCTCCTTGGGCAGGCGGTAGATGACGACATTGAGAAAGCTTCCCACGCAGGCCCCGAACAGCAGGGCCCATAGCGGAAAGAACCACGGAAACGCGGCGGAGAATTGAGCGTAGTCGAACATCGTGTGGCGAGAGAGTTGGCTGGGTGACTACGGGTGGATCCGCGGCAGGGGTTCGTGGCGGAAGCGACGATAGACGGTGAAATCACGCACGTCGGTCGTGATGATTCTCGCCTTGGGAAATTGCTCTGAGAGGACCACGAGCGACGCGTCGCCGGCATCCATCTGGGGATAGGCCGCCAGCAATTCGGCCGCACGTGTCCCATGGACTTCCCAAATAGGGATTAGATTGAGCCGTCGTTCGGCAACTTGTCGGATTAGCGCGTGCATGGCGGTGCGCTCGAACTTCAACAGGTGGCAAGCCTCGCCAAACACGACCTCCGTGGAAAAACCCGGCTCATCGAGCGTGGCGATGACACCTGCACTCCGAGCGTGCCACTGGTCGCACCGCGAGAGCGCACCGACCAACGGCCCGGCGTCGATGATGTATCTAATCGCCGAAGCCTTCACGCATCGAGAGATCGGGCGGTGCGTCTTTGATCATGCCGATGAAGGGTCTCATGCCGTCCGCGAAAGACGGCCCGACGCGGCGCCCGAAACGTCTTCGCGCCCGGGGCCGTGGTTTACGGGCAATCTTCTTCGCAGTAGGACTGGACGACAGCGGCATTTAGGTAGATTTGCGCACCTGTCGGCGTAGTCAAGCGAGCGCCGCGTGCGCCGCGGCGGCCATCGTCGGAGCGGTTTCCGCCGCCGGTATTCCACTCCAGATCTCGAGTGCCTTCGCCCCCTGATGGACGAGCATGCTGAGGCCGTTCGCGGTGGGCACGCCGAGTGCAGTGGCGGCGCGGAGCAACGGCGTCTGCGGCGGGTTGTAGATCATGTCGAAGACCGCGGCGGGGCGGGGGAGGGTGCCGAGAGCGATCGGCAGGGGATCCGTTTCACGCAGGCCCGCGCTGGTGGCGTTGATCACCAGGGCGTCCGCGGGAAGATCCGCGGGCGGAGAGGACGGATCGAAGCCGCGGACGGGAGTCCGGCTGGCGACGGGAGCCAGGGTCACGAGGAGTTTCTCGAGATTGGCACGGGTGCGATTGCCGATGGAAAGCGACGCGCAGCCGCGTTGAAGGCACTCGACCCCCGCGCCCCGCGCGGCGCCGCCGGCCCCGAGCAAGATGACGTGGGCGCCGTACAGTTCGCGGGCAAGGGTCTCGCGGATGGCGCTGGCGAGGCCATAACCGTCGGTGTTGAAACCGCGCCAGCCCTCTTCTCCAAACAGCAGCGTGTTCACGGCACCGACCGGCTGCGCGGCTGCGTCGATCCCGGCGACGCGATCGAAGGCGAGGACCTTGTGCGGGACGGTGAGATTGATCCCGCGGAAGCGTTTGGCGTGGAGAAGCGCGAGGGCGCGCGGCAGGTCATCCGGGTGGACCTCGAAGCGGAAATACCGCCAGTCGGCGAAGCGGGGATCGGTGCGCGCAAGCGCGGCGAGGGCCGCATTGTGCATCGCCGGGCTGATCGAGTGCTTGATCGGGTGGCCGAGCACCGCGAGCGACGTGCCGGGGCGCGACCAGGACTCCAGATCGGGCAGGCGGTAAATTGGATCTGGGCCGGACATCGTTCCGCGTTCTCCGTCGGTTCGGCTTTCGTCGGGACTCAAGCTGACAGGAGCATGAGGGCGGGAAAGGGAAACGAGCGAGATTAGGGCGACTTCGCGTGTTTTTCGTAGGCGGCTTCGAACTCCTCGACAAACTGGGCAAAGAGCCGGGCCCGCGCGGGTTCGCCCGAGGCGGTATAGTGGTTTACGAGATTGCGGCAGTTGCGACACAGCACTTCGCGCACAGGGGTGGGCGCGAGATCGCTGAGCTTGGGTTGGATTTTTTTGGCCCGCAGCAATTCGAAAATCTCGTCCGGATCGCGGAAGAGGCCGCGGTCGAACGGATCGACGAAGAACGGCAGGTCATCGGAGAAGCAGCCGACGATGAAGTGCCCGGGCAGGCCGACCGGCGCGAGTTCCAGGCCCAGCCGCCCGGCGACGAGCAGGTAGACGATGCTCAGCGAGAGCGGGATGCCGGTGCGGCGGGCGAGCACCTGATCGAGAAAACTGTTCCGCGGATCGGTGTAGTGCTCCACGTTGCCGCGAAAACCCCACTCGTGAAAGAGCACGCGGTTGATCACGCGGCATTTTTCGCGGGCCGACGAGGGTTCGACGATCAATTCGCCGCAGCGCGCGGCGATCTGGTCGAGCTGCGTGAGGCAGGCGCCCGCATCCAGTTCCGGCGTGACGGTGCGCGCCAGCAACAGGGCACCGGTTTCGAGCTCGTAGTTGAGGGAGCGGATGAAATCGCGAAACTCCGCGACCGGGTCGATGAACTTCAACTCGGCGAGGTACCACGCGGCGTGGCTGGCGAGCGCGCGGTTCGGGCCGCGGGCGGTGGCCTGGAGCACCGGCGCCGCGGCCAGCCCGAGTTGGGTGAACCGGGCCAGGAGCCCGCGTCGCACGACCGGACTCGGATCGTCGAGCAGGCTGACGAGCGCGGCACTTTCTTCGGCGCCGAGGGTTTCGATTTCCACGGGTTGAGACGAAAAACTTTTCGCCGGCGGCGCAACCCGGAAACGGATCAGGGCGCAAGATATTCGCTAGCGGGCGCCGAATAGAGCGGTGCCCACGCGCAACATCGTGCTGCCGGCGGCGATCGCCGGGGCGAGATCCGCCGTCATGCCCATCGAGAGTTCCCGCAGCGGCACCCCGCAGCGCGTCGCGAGCTCGTCGCGCAGCATGCGGAGGGCGGCGAAGGTCCGCTCGGCGTGCGCGGCGGTTTCAGCCGGCGTGGCGCCGAGCGGAGCGATCGTCATCAGGCCGTCGATGCGGAGATGCGCCCTGGCCAGCGCAGTCTCGAGCAGGCGCCGGGCGTCGGCGGGATCGGCGCCAAATTTCGCCGGATCGTGACCGGCATTGATTTGCAGCAGAATGGGGAGGGGTTTCCCAAGTTCCCCCGCTGCCCGGTCGAGGTGGAGGAGCAGCTTCTCGCTGTCGACGCTTTGCACACGGTCGAAGTGTTGGACCGCGAGCCGGGCCTTGTTGGATTGCAGATGGCCGATGAGTTCCCAGCGCAGTTGAGCGGAGGCCGGGGCGATCTGTCCGCGCTTCTCGATCCCTTCCTGGACGCGGTTTTCGCCGACGGCGCGAAGGCCGTAGCGGGCGGCGTAGTCCGCGGCGGCGGCCGGATGCGTCTTGGTGACCGCGAGCAGCTCCACGGTGCCGGGGTCGCGGCCGGCGCGGGCGCAGGTGGCGGCAATCTCGGCGCGAAGCGCATTGGCGCGGCGGACGAACTCCTCGTAAGCGGGAAACATGGCGTTAGCGGAACTAATTAGTGGTTTACGACTGGAAACAGTTTCTATTCTACTTAACTCAACGCCAGCTAATCATGCAGATCGAAAATTTCAAAATCTTCGCGGACTTGGTGGAAACCAAGAGTTTTTCAAAGTCAGCCAAGTTGAACGGAATCACACAGTCGGCGGTGAGCCAGCAGGCGCGCGCGATGGAGCGGCACTTCAAGATGCTGTTGATCGATCGCAGCCAGAAACAGTTTCAGCTGACGCGCGAAGGTCACCGGGTCTACGACGCGGCGAAGGAAACGCTGCACACCTACGAGAAGCTCCTCTCCGAGCTGCAGGAGATGAAGAAGGTCATCAGCGGCACGATTCGCATCTCCACCATTTATTCGATCGGCCTCCACGAACTGCCGCCGTTCATCAAGAAATTCCTGCATGATTTTCCCGCGGTCAACGTGCGCGTCGAGTACCGCCGCTCGAATCTCGTGTACGAGGACATCCTGCACAACTCGGTGGATTTTGGGCTGGTGGCCTTTCCCCTGAAGCAGCGCCAGATCGAAGTGCTCCCGTTTCGCAACGATCACCTGGTGCTCATCTCGCACCCGCAGCATCCCCTGGCAAAACGGACCGAAATCGAGATCAAGGAACTCGTGGGGCAAAAGTTCATCGGGTTTGACCCCGACATCCCGACGCGCAAGGCGGTCGATATCATCTTCCGCGAGCACAAGCTGGAGATCGAACCCGTGATGGAGTTCGACAACATCGAAACCGTGAAACGCGCCGTCGAGATTGACCACGGCATCGCAATCGTGCCGCAGGCGACGGTCACCCAGGAGCACAAACAGGGCACGCTCGCGGTGATGCAGTTCAAGGGACGGACCTTCACGCGGCCCCTCGCCATCTTGCACCGGAAGGGGCGGGTGCTGACCCCGGCCATGAAGAAATTCATCGAGACGCTCGGGCTGGATTTGCCGGAGATGCGTGATTCGTGAGCCGGCCGATGGTGCGCTGATTTATCCGGAAAGAAAATTTGCCGTGGCGCCTCTCATGGCCATGGTCACGCGACATTATTTTATGAAGAGACTATCCCCCGCGCTCCGGTTTTCCGTCGGCTTGCTGCTGCTCGGCGCGGCGGCTTGTTCGCGCCAGAGCGAGACCGCGTCGCCCACTCCGTCCAAGGCGACCAAGCCCGAGGCCGGCGGGGGCGCGACGCCGGCCAAATCGGCGCTGGTGCTGCCGAAGCTGGGCCCGGCGCCGGCCTGGCAGCTCAAGGACGTGAACGGCGCCGTGGTGTCGTCGGACGAGTTCAAGGGCAAGGTGGTCGTCGTGGATTTTTGGGCGACGTGGTGCCCGCCGTGCCGGGAGGAGATCCCGGGTTACATCGAGTTGGCGCGCAAGTACGGCAAGGATGGTTTGGTGATCGTGGGGGTGTCGCTGGATCAGGCCGGGCCGGACGTGGTGAGGGCGTACGCGAAGAAAGCCGGAATCAACTACCCGCTGGTGATGGGCGATGAAAATATCGTGGCGGCTTTTGGCGGAGTAGAGGGCATCCCGACGACGTTTCTGATCGATCGGACCGGCCAGATTCGCGACCGCAAGGTCGGGCTCGTCGCGACCGCGGAGTACGAGGGGAGAATCCAGGCGGCGTTGAACTGAGAGCAGGGAATTCCGCGGTCGGTCGGCGGGCACGCCGGTGATTTGGCGGCGGCCGTGTTCGTGGACACCCGCCTTCGCCGAGCCTTCGGCGCGGTGCTTTTTCGGGTGCGGTGCGCCCGAAAAAACAGAAGGGGCCGGCGATAACCCCTTAACGCCGGCCCCAGTTTTTTCTGTCTTCCGGCCTCGCGACCGGATTCATGCTGCCCAAACCCTGCATGGGCAGAACGCATCATCAAAGCACCATCCGTGCCATTCACCTGGTGCACAGAAAACCCCGGGTGGGCGAAGGCCGGACAGGTCACGGCGCCGACTCGTGAGCTCAGCCTTTCTTGCGGCTCTGCAATGCGCCCGCCGCCCTCGCAGGTTCGCCTTTCGCTCTCACTGCAGCTGCGCGAACCGAGTTAGTTAAAAGGTAAAGCATGACCCTTTTTTATTGGCCCAAAGGGGTGGGGGAACAACGCGGGCTAATCGCGGGCGAAATTCGTGATTTGCGCGAGCGGGTCGGCGAACCCGCGGTCGTTGCTGCATCGGCGGAGCTTGTGCTGTCCACCCCACTTTCCGACATGGCGCAACAAGTGCTCGAAAACGCCCGGCATCACCAGACGCACCGTCGGAGCGCCGAGCACACCGGACCGCCGCCGCGCCGCATAATCGGGATTCATCCGTTGCAGTTCCAGATCGACGGCCTCCCCGATCTGTGGGCCCTTCGGTGTGGTGACGGTGCCCGGGATCAGCTCAACCCACCATTCGTGACATCCTCGAATCTGGCCGGTCATGCCGCCTTTCGCGAGGAGCGGGGCCACATGGAAGTTCACGATGGTCCAGTCGTGCCGCACGCAAACCGCCACCAGACTGTCGGTGATTTCTTTTTCCGAAACACGTTCTGTGAAGACATTGAGCTGGAGGGCGGTTCGGCCGACGTAGATCAGCCGGGGCGGCTCGGTGGAGACAAAACGCACCACGTCGCCCAACGCGGTGCGAACCAAGCCGGCCGGAGTCGTGACCAGAACCGCGTAATCCATCCCCGGCTTCACTCCGGCCAGGGGCACCGCCTTCGGCCCCAGTTGTTCGATCCGGGCCTCGTCAAAATCCGCCGCGGGGATGAATTCGAAAAATATTCCGAGGTCGGTCATCACCCGTAGTCCCGCGGCGGGCGCATCGGTGTCCTGCGTCGCGACAAACCCTTCCGCCGCCGCATAGACTTCGTGAAACCGTACCTTGGGACCAAGCGCCTGGCGCAGTTGGTCGGTGAACGGGGTGAGGGGTATTCCGGTATGCACCAGACACTCGAGATTGGGCCACAACGTCTGCAGCCGGGCAGACGGTTGACCGCTGTTCTGGCCGCGCTCGCGGAGTTCCCGGCTCAGCAGCAACGCCCAGTTCGGGAGGCCCGCGAGGAGCGTGACATCACAGTTGCACGTGCGGGCGACGATGGCATCGATCCGTTCCTCCCAGTCGGAAATTTCGGCCGCCGTGGCGCCGGGTTCGTAGAGATGCCGCTCGACCCAAGTGGGCAGGCCGATTGCGACAATCCCGGTGAGCTCGGTGGCGAAGGCGGTCGGCGGGTTGGCTCCGTCTACCGGAACCAGGGCGGTCGAGCTGCCGAGCAGCAGGTGCCGCCCGCGAAACATACCGGCGTGGCGAGCCCGCACGGTGTAATACAGCAGTGATTCCCGCGTGGCCCGGCGGAAGTGGGCGAGCATCTCTTCCGTCACCGGCAACATCTTGGCGTACCCGGTGGTCGTGCCCGACGACCGGGCGAACAGGGAGCATCGTCCCGGCCAGAGCACATCGGCTTCGCCGCGTTTCATCTGTTCGATCGCGGGTGCGAGTTGTTCGTAGGTGCGGGGCGCAACCCGCCGTTGAAATTTTTCGTAGGTCAGGCCGGCCTCGATGCCCGCCGCCTGCCAGTGCGAGGCGGCGGCGAGGCGCGGGAGAAGCGTCGCGAGGGCGCGCGATTGGTCGGCGGATGCGGCGAGTTTGTGCCGCAGCTTCCATTCAGTCGCCGCAGACTTCAGATTGACACCAAACGTATAGAAGCTTTTGGGCCAGACCGGCATCGTGTGTGAGCAACAAGGCGACTCCCGGCACGGCTCAGCCGCAAGTGAATTTGCTTCGGGGCGATCGACTGCGCGGAAGATTAACCGGGTTTTCCCCGATCCAGAGCGTCGGGGTGCCGAAGGCCGGCCGCTCCGCGCCGCTTGCCGGAAGGCGTTTCATCGGCTCTGAATCGGGGCGGTACCAGCGTGCCGCGCAAAATGCCTCTCCCTCCCATCCTCTTTGAAGACGATACTCTCGTCGCATTCGACAAGCCGAGCGGGTTGCTCGTGGCCCCTGATCGCTGGGACAAGCAGCGCGAGAACCTCATGGGCCTCGTGCACGCCCACCCGCGCTATGGGCACGGCGTCGCCAATGTGCACCGACTTGACGCCGATACCAGCGGCCTGCTGCTGTGCGCCAAATCCAAGCCGGCGCTGGACTTCCTCACCGGCCAGTTCCAGTCAAAAACCGTCGGGAAGAAATACCACGCGTTGGTCGTCGTCCTCGCCGCCGGGCAAGCGATGAAGGTCATCGCACCGATTCGCGATGCGGCGGGGGCGCTGCCGGACGCTTTCACCTTGGAACTGGCGCTCGGCGAGGATGAGCGCCAGCGCGGCCGCATGCGGGTCTTCAAGGGTCGGGGGGGCAAGGAGTGCGTCACCGAGTTTCGCACGCTCGAACGCTTCGGCGGTGGCTTCGGCAAGCTCACCGCGGGCGCGCGCGCCCCGCGAGGCGACCAGGCACCGGCGGCCGCGGCGGGTTTTGCCTTTGTCGAGTGTCGGCCCCTCACGGGGCGGACGCATCAACTGCGGGTGCACCTCGCCGCCGCGGGGGCGCCGATCTTAAACGATCCGTTCTATGGCAATCCCGACATCACGTTGCTCCTGTCCGATCTGAAGCGGGGCTACAAGGGGCGCGACGAGGAGAAGCCGCTCATCGGCCGCCTCGCGTTGCACGCGAGCGAGCTCACGATCAACCATCCGACCACGCGGGAGCCCTTCACGTTGCAGTCGCCCCTGCCGCACGAGTTCGAAGTGGCGCTGAAATTTCTGCGGAAATTCGCGGGATTCCGGGGATAAAATTGCTCTTTCGCCCTCCGGAAGAAAAATCACCCCGCTAGAGTGTATCCTATTAGGTTACACTTCCTCCGCAAACAGGGTCGTTGCGGCGGGCCTCCGGAGGAGGCACGCGGGCATTCTCCGGGTCGGAAGACGCACCGGTGGCTCCCAATCCCGCCGCCTTGGCGATCACGCGGTTGACCGTCCCATTTCAGGCCGCCAGGTGAGTCCTCCCCGCTTTCAGCGCGAGAAGGCTCGCATGAGGTTGCGGAAATCGTACGGTTTTTTCGCCGCGCTCCCGTGCTCGGCTTCACCAACCTCCTCCTCATGACTGCTCCCCTCACATGCACCCGTCGCGAAGCCCTGAAAACCGCCGCACTCGGCGCCCTTGTCATCCCAATCATCGGGGTCACCTCCCGGGCGGCGGAAAAAACGAAGGCCGCACCGGCGGCGGCCGCGCTGCCGACGTACACGTCGTTTCCGGACGGTCGTGAGAACGGTCTCCGGCTCGGGATCGCCTCCTACTCCTTGCGCAACCTCCCGCTCGATGAAGCGATCGCCACCGTCAAGGTTATGCGCGTCTCGAACATCGCGCTCTTCAGGCTGCACTGCAACTGGGAGGGTGCGACGGTCGAGGAGTGTCGTGCCGTCGGCGAGAAGCTCAAGGCCGCCGGGCTCAAGCTCACCGGCTCGGGTGTCGTCAACCTGCCCAACGACGAGGCCAAGTGCCGCAAGGCGTTCGAAAATGTGAAGGCCGCCGGGATGGCCGCGATGGTTTGCAAGCCGGATCTCGGCGCCCTGCCGCTCGTCGAAAAACTCGTGAAGGAATTTGATCAGAAACTGGCAATCCACAATCACGGTCCCGAAGACAAGGTGTACCCGACTCCCGCGGTCGCGTTCGAAGCAATCAAGTCGCTGGATTCGCGCATCGGGCTCTGCATCGATGTCGGCCATTCCGTACGGGGCGGCGAGGATGCGATCGCGGCGATCCGGAAATATGCGGCGCGCGTGTACGACGTCCACATGAAGGATTCCGTCGCCCTGCCCGGCGCGATGAAGGACATCCCGATCGAAGTCGGCACCGGCCGGCTCGACATCCGCGGGATGCTGCGCGCGTTGCTCGACATCAAATACAACGGCGTGGTCTCGTTCGAATACGAGAAGGTGGCCGGCAATCCCGTCACCGGACTCGCCGAGTCGCTCGGCTACGTGCGCGGCGTGCTCGCGGCGCTGGCGAAGGCTTAGCCGGGATATTTCGCACAGTGACTACGATGTCGGGAGGCTCGCCGTAGACTGGGGCTGCGACGCCCTCGTCGCGGTTTCCGAGTGAAACGCGACGAGGGCGTCGCGTCCCCATTAAATATCCAAGTTAGCGCCGTGGGTGCGCGAGGATCAGGCGGTCGCCAAAGTGCGGGGGAAACGACCGGCGACAGCATCTTCCACCCAGATATCTTCGTCGAGCGATTCCCAGCGGAGCGCTCGTCCACCCACCCGTAACTTTACCTGAGCCAGCTCGGCCGCGGAAGAATTTGCCAGCAGCGGATACTTGTTGGCCGGGAAACTCACCATGCGTTGGTCCGATAATTCGATCCAGACACGGCGACCCTCGATCCAACAGCGACTCGCGATGGATTCCCGATTAGCGTCCATGCAATTGGTGATATGCTTCGACCAGCTCTTGGCAATGCTGCGCGAGATCCCGGACGCATGGGTTAGTTGAGCGTAACCCGCCGATGGAGTGCGGGTGCCCTCACCCGCCATTCGAAAGATTGCGGGGTGAGGGCACCCCGCCCCCAATGAATTCAAACTCAACCCGGAGACTTATTCGCACGGGGATCCGTTTTGCGGACAATTGACGACGGGCGAAAACCCGTCGAAGCTGGCCCGTTTTCTTCCCCTCCCGTGCGCCCACACGTCATCATCGTTGCGAGCCTGTTCCTGGCTGCGATCGCTTTGGCGCTGCGCGCCGCACCGCCGCCCGCTCCGGTGCCGGCGTTCATCGAGCAGCATTGCGCCGGCTGCCACGACGATTTGGAAAAGAAGGGCGAGCTCGATCTGACCGCGCTGACTTTCAATCCGACGGACCCGAAGAACTTCGCACGGTGGGTGAAGGTGCACGACCGCGTCGTCGCCGGCGAGATGCCGCCGAAAAAGAAGACGCGGCCGCCGGCGACAGAGCTCGGGCAGTTCGTTGGCGCGCTGGCCACCTCGCTGACAGCGGCGGAGCGCGGAACTCTCGCGGCCGAGGGCCGGGCGACGCGGCGCCGGCTGAATCGGTACGAATATGAAAACGCCGTGCGGGATCTGCTGCAGGCGCCGTGGTTGCAGGTGAAGGAATGGCTGCCGGAGGATGGCGAGGCGTTTCGTTTCAACAAGGTTGGCGAGGCGCTCGATGTATCGCACGTGCAAATGGCGCGTTATCTCAGCGCGGCGGACTACGCGCTGCGGCAGGTTGCCGCGCACCAGGTGGAGCGCCCGGAGACGAAGGTGGCGCGTTATTACGCACGCGAGCAGCGAAGTTTTGTCGGGCCGATGAAGTTCTCGGTGTTCAACACGGCGCCGGAGCGGGCGACGTTTCCCGTCCTGGATCGCGCGGCGCAACCTGCGGTGCGCGCCGGCACTGCGCCCGCCACGGTGGGGGCGGCCGAACCCGCGGTGCGTGACCTTGAGGGCGTCGGCCTGATCGCGAGCACCTACGAGCCGCTCGAACCGAAGTTCAGCCAGTTCAAGGCCCCGGTGGGCGGGAGGTATCGGCTGCGGTTCAATGCGTTTTCGGTTTGGGTCGGCCCGGGCAAACCCGTCGCGGGCAAGCCCGACCGCTGGTGGATTCCCGACCTCGATGACGTTTCCCCGGGCCGTCGCCTGGAGCCGATCACGGTGTATTCTGAAACGCCCCCGCGGCTGTTGCGCCGGCTGGGCACGTTTGATGTGACGCCGGATCCGTCGGTGCGGGAGCTCGACGTCTGGTTGCTGGCGGGCGAAACGATTCGGCCGGATGCGGCGCGTTTTTTCCGTTCCCGGCCGGGCGCGAGCCGCTGGCAGAATCCGCTCGCGGAGAAAGACGGCACGCCGGGTGTCGTCTTTCGCTGGCTCGAGGTCGAAGGGCCGATCTACGAACGGTGGCCGACCGCCGGACATGAGCTGCTCTTTGGCCGTTTGCCGCTGACGAAGTCCGCGCGGTCCGGCGGGAGCGTCGAGGTCGAGTCGGCGAATCCGCCGGCGGACGCGGCGCGGCTCCTGGGCGATTTCCTGCGGCGGGCCTACCGGCGGCCGACTCCCGCCGGCGAGGTGGGGCGCTTTCTGCCGGTGGTGGAGCACGCATTAAAGGCCGGCGGCAGTTTCACCGAGGCGATGCTGGCGGGCTATACCGCGGTGCTGTGCTCGCCGGAGTTTTTGGGCGTGGAAGAAAAACCGGGGCGCCTCGACGGCCCTGCGCTGGCGTCGCGCCTGGCGTTTTTTCTCTGGAACTCTCCGCCGGACGACGAACTGCGCCAGCTTGCGGCGACGGGCCGGTTGCAGCAACCCGACGTGCTGCGCGCGCAAACCGAGCGGATGCTCGCCGACGCAAAATCGCGGCGGTTCGTGGACGCCTTTCTCGACTACTGGCTCGACTTGCGGCGGATCGTGGCGACGGCGCCGGACGAAGGGCTGTATCCGGATTACTATCTCGACGATTTGCTCGCGGAGTCGGCGCTGGACGAGACGGCGGCGTTTTTCGCCGAGCTGCTGCGGGGCGATCTGCCCGCGCGGAACCTCGTGGCGTCGGACTTCGCCATGTTGAACGAAAAGCTCGCGGAGCACTACGGCCTGCCGCCGGTGGAGGGGGTGGCGTTGCGCAGAGTGACGCTGCCGCCCGACAGTGTGCGGGGTGGACTGATGACGCAGGCGAGTGTGCTGAAGGTGACGGCCAATGGCACGACGACCTCGCCCGTGCTGCGCGGGGCGTGGATTCTGGAGCGGCTCCTGGGGCAGCCACCTTCGCCGCCGCCGCCGAGTGTGCCGGCGGTGGAACCTGACATCCGGGGGGCCAGTACGATTCGCCAGCAACTCGACAAGCACCGCACGCTCGAGAGCTGCGCGACGTGTCACATGAAAATTGATCCGCCGGGCTTCGCATTGGAGAGCTTCGACGTGATGGGCGGATACCGGGAACGATATCGGGCAATCGGCGACGGCGCGAAGTCGGAGCCGGGCCTCGGGCGTGGCGGGCAGAAATTTGCGTTTCATCTCGCACTGCCGGTGGATTCTTCGGGGAACACCGCCGACGGGCGGCCGTTTGCGAATGTGCGCGATTTCAAGCGGCTCCTCCTGGAGGATGAGACGCAAGTGGCGCGGAATCTGGCACGCCAGCTGGTGGTCTACGCGACGGGTGCGCCAGTGCGCTTCAGCGACCGGGCGGCGGTGGAGTCAATCTTGGAACGAGCCCGGGCCGGCGGTTACGGCGTGCGGACGCTCGTGCAGGAGGTGGTGTTGAGTGCGTTGTTCTTGGAGAAATAAGGTGTGTCCAGTAAGCAGTAATCGATTGTCAGTGGCCAATCAGACATCAGTGTTCGATCCTGAGTAATCGGTACCCCGTGGTCCTCACTGCTGCTGATAACTGCCCACTAATTACCGATTACTGATTACTTTCGCCTGTACCCCATGAAAACTCCTCCCGCTCCGCGGCTCCCCGTCTCCACCTGCCGTCCCCTTTCCCGCCGCCACTTCCTGCGCACCACCGGTGTGGCACTGGCGTTACCGTTACTCGACTCACTCCTCCCAGTCTCTGGCCGCGCCGCGCCAGCCTCCGCCGCCGCGAAGCCGCGCCGGATGCTCGGCATCTGCAACAATCTCGGCCTGCTCCCGGATCAGTTCTTTCCGAAGCAGACGGGTCGCGGCTACGCGCTGTCCCCGTACCTGGAGACGCTCAAAGAGCACCGCGAGGACTTCACCGTCTTCAGCGGCGTGTGGCATCCGGATGTCGATGGCGGGCATCCGGCCGACAATTGCTTTCTGACCGCGGCCCCGCATCCGGGCAGCGGCGGTTTTCGCAACACGATCTCCCTCGACCAATACATCGCGGAGCGGATCGGGCATGAGACGCGGTTTCCGTCGCTCACGCTGGGCGTGAACGTGCAGCAGGGCCAGCGCAGCCTGTCGTGGACCGGTTCGGGCGTGCTGATTCCGTGCGAGGAGAAGGCGTCGGATGTGTTCAAGCGGCTTTTCGTGCAGGGCTCGCCGGCCGAGGTGCAGACCCAGCTGCGCAAACTTGCGCAGGGCCAGAGCATCCTCGACGCCGTCGGGAGTCAGGCGAAGGATCTGCAGCGCAGTGTCGGGGCGCGCGACCGCGATCGGCTCGACCAGTACTTCACGAGTGTGCGCGATCTCGAACAGCGGTTGGAGCTGTCCAAGGAATGGGAGGTGCGGCCCAAGCCCACGGTTTCGGCCGTCGTCCCGCTCGATCCGGCCAGCCCCAAGGAATACATGGAAAAGGTGAAGCTCATGTACGACATGGCGCGCCTCGCGTTTCAGACGGACTCGACTCGCTCGATCTCGCTGCTCCTCGACAGTGTGAATTCGCCGACGATCGAACTCGATCCTGAGGTCAGGCTGACCGACGCGTATCACAATCTGTCGCACCACGGTCGCTCCGAGGCGAAGATTTCCCAGCTCAAGGCCATCGACCAGTGGCATATGAAGCTCCTCGCGAATCTCTTCAGTGAACTGAAGAGCATTCAGGAGGACGGCGAGTCGCTCTTCGACCGCACGATGGTGCTCTACGGCTCGAATCTGGGGAATGCGAACACGCACGTGACGACGAACCTGCCGACGCTGTTTGCGGGCGGTGGCTTCCGCCACGGGCAGCACCTCGGGTTTGACACGACGCACAATTATCCGCTGCCGAATCTCTTCGTCTCGATGCTGCAGCGGATGGGAATCGAGGCGGACAAGTTCGCAACCTCGACCGGCACGATGCGCGGGCTGGAGATGGCGTAGCCCGCGTGTTTCGCAGCGCGGTATCCGCGTTGGGAAATGTCCGGGCTCGGCGGTTTTGATCCCAGCCGGGTCGAGGCGATGGGAGGTGGAGCACGTTGTCGCCCACGCATTATTTGCCCCAAGAAACGCGGGGGACCTGAAAAAGGGGTCATGCTGTACTGTTTATCTTGACGATGACCGACGGTGCCGTGGAGAGTTGCTCATGGCCAGAAAGCTGAGGTTGCAGTATCCCGGCGCGATCTACCACGTGATCAATCGTGGCAACTACCGCACGTTGATTTTCGGGGATGAAAAAACCAAGGCAGCGTTCGAAACGTGCCTGTTCGAGGCGTGCGGCCGGTGCGGTTGGTTGCTCCACGGGTTCGTGATTATGGGAAATCATTATCATCTGGCGGTCGAGACGCCTCAGGGGAATTTGGTCGCGGGGATGCAGTGGCTGCAGTCGACGTTCGCGAACCGCTTCAACAAACTGCGCGGCGAACATGGGCATCTCTTCCAAGGCCGTTTCAAGGCGCTCGCAGTCGAGGCCGGTGGGCCGCTCGGCCACGTCTGCCATTACGTGCATCTTAATCCGGTGCGAGCGGGCATGGTAGCGGTCGAGGCGCTGGCCGAATACCGCTTTTCGAGCTACTGGTATTTGTTGCGACCGAAGCAGCGTCCGGCGTTCATGCGGGCGGAGGCCGCGTTGAATGACGCGGGCGAATTGCCTGATACTGCGGCGGGCTGGCGCTCGTATGCCGACCACCTCGCGTGGCAGGCAACCGACGGACCGGCCGGAAAGAACGAGGCCTATGTCTCGCTCAGCCGTGGCTGGGTGATCGGCGGGGATGACTTCAAAAAGGAACTGCTGCAGGACGACTCGGTATCCGTCGACACGAGGGCCTGGGAAAGCCAAGGGGTACGTGAAGTGCGGGCCTCACGCTGGGCGGCAGCGCTCGCGGCCTGTCATGCCTGTTTGCCGGCCGGTGCCCGGACGAGCAGTCTTAAATCCGCGCCGTGGAAAGTCGCGGTTGCGGCCTTTCTCAAGGAATCGACCGATGTGCCGAACGGTTGGCTCGCCGACCAACTCGACATGGGATCTCCCGTCTATGTGAGCAAGCACGTGGGGCTGCTGCGACGCTCCCCCAACGGTGAGGCGGGCCGCTGGCTGGCGCACTTGCACGCGGAAACTGGAAAAAAAGACCTGCGGAGTCTCCCGCCGCCGGTCCCCGCAAGGGCGGTGCCGTTGCCGTCCTCGCCATTTCTCTTGGACCTCAGCTCCCACGAGCGGGACGACGACCTTTCGGCTCGCTGATCGGTTTGAAGGGGCTTGAGATCGCGTTTGGCGGATATGAAGCAAAAGGGTAAAGCATGACCCCTTAAACCGCGGGCGACGCCGGTATGCGTCAGAAGCTCAGCGACGTGGTCAGGCTGTAGGATCGCGGGGCCTCGTAGCGGGTCTGGTTGAGGTTGATTTCCTCGTAGCGGCGGCGGTCGAGGAGATTGCGCACGTTGAGCTGCACGCGGCCGCGGTAGCGGTCGCCGAGCCGGAAGGCGTAGGCCGCCATCGCCTCGCCTTCGGCGAACGGGGAGCCCCAGATTGTGACGACGTTGCCATTGATCATCTGGCTGTTGAGCGCGGCGGGGCCGCGGTAGTGCATGCCGCCGCCGACGGTGAGGCCGCGAAGCTTGCCGGCGCGAAACGTGTAGCGCGTAAACAGATTCACCGTGTCGCGGTAGGAGCGGCCGCGCACGAGGCCCGGCGCGGCGTCGCGGATGAAGTCGTAGATGGCGGCGATCTCGGCGGCGATGGAGGCCCCGACGGCGGGGTTGGAGGCGGCGAGGCGCTCCCATTCGGGCAGGTTGGCGCGCACGTAGCGCATCGTGCTCACGTCCTGCTCGCTCACGCGGTTGATGTTGTTGCCGTAGCCGGCGGTGAGCGTCCACGCGGGGGTGGGATTGGCCTGCAGCTCGATTTCGTAGCCGGTGGCGTGCAGCGTCTGGCTCTCGTTGTTGCCGCCGGTGAGGGCGCGGTTGGCGTAGGTGGGATTGAGGGTATTGAGCACGGGATCGGTCCAGATGCCGTTCATGGCGGTCGCGACGCCGGCGACGCTGTGGTTCTGGCCCGTCTGGGTGATATCGTAGGCGCTGGCGGTGAGGTAGAAGCGGCCTTCGAGCAGCTCCACGCGCACGCCGCCCTCGCGGCCCTCGCCCAAACGGAGCGTGGTGGACTCGCCGAGCGGATTCGTACCAGTGGTGCCGGGCGCCCGGAAAGTCTTCGCGAAATTAAAGAAAACCGTGAGCGGCTTCCAAGGCGTCAGCGTGCCGCCGAGCGTGGGGGAATACTTCTTCAGGCTGTTCACGCTGCGGCGCGGATCGGTGAAGCTGAGGAGGCCCGAGGCGGCGTCGCGCACGCCGGACTGGATGTCGTTGGCGTAGTCGTCGTGGCGCAGGCCGAGGTTGGTGCGGAGCAGTCCGCCCCAGTAGGTGCCGGCGGCACCGATGCCTTCGTAGGTTGACTCGCTCCACAGGCGCGTCTTGCCGCCGGTCGGCATGAAGGCGGTGGCAATGCCCGAAACGGGATCGGCGGCCGGAACGCCGAGGCCGCTGTTGAGCGCGGTGTCGCCCGCGGCGAAATAAACCCGGCGGCGGATGGTGTTGGGGGCGGCGTTGAACGTCGGCGCGGCGGGATTGTTGCTGCGGACGAGATTGAGGGCGGCGGAATTGTTGCGACCGAGGGTGGCGCCGGCCGTGAAGTAGAGCCGCTGGCTCATCCAGCGGGCCGGCTTCCAGTCGAAAACTGCATCAAGCCGGAAATCGTAGACCAGGTCGTGGCTGCGCGTGTCGCTCCAGGTCATCTCCATGTAATGCCCGCCGTAATACGGATTGGGCGTGCCGTCGGGGCGCGTCGGGTTGGGATCGCGGCGCACGTTGCTGTTGTTGGGGCGGAGCAGATTCTCGGTGATGTTCTGGGCGTTGAACGACGCGAGTAGGGAGAGCGCGCGGCCGACGCGGTGCTCCAGCGCGCCGCCGAAGGTGTGGAAATCCGTGGCTTGTTCCTTGTCGGGTCCGGTGAATTGCGCGCCGCGCGAGATGATGGCGGGATTCTTGACCGGCCGGGCGGGGCTCTGCACCGCGCCGTTGGTCTGGCCGAAGCCGCGCCAGTTTTGATACCGCGCCGTGAGTGGGTCCCACACGAGATAGTCGTTGCCGGTGGCGGTGCTGAGCCGGGCCGTGCCCGCCGGGACGGCGGTGGCCGTCACGACGAAAGGCGTCGTGCCGTTCCACGCGGTGAACGCGTCGATCGGCAGGGAAATCGCCTGCACGCGGGCGAGCCGGCCGACCTCGCCGTCGGCGCGGAGCGTGGTGTTCGGGCCGAGGCGAAACGTGAGCGCGAGGTGGGCCGCCTGGCGGGTGCCGCCGACCCAATTTTCCCAGCTCTGACGGGAATCGTGCACGAGATTGAGCCGGGCCGCGACGGTGGAGCCGAGCTGACGGTTCACATCGAGCGTGCCGCGATACTGGTCCCCGGAGCCGACGCGGAAGGTGGCGCCGTGGCGGTTGGTGAAGTGGGCGCGCTTGGTGTTGAAGTTGGCGACGCCGCCGGGCTCGGAGGAGCCGAAAAGCAGGGCGTTGGGACCCTTCGCGATATCGATGCGCTCGATGTTGTAGGCGTCGGCGGGGGCCTGCCACACGAAGAGGTTGCGGGTCTGATACTGCGAGCGGAATCCGCGGAACTGATACGCCTGCTGGTCGTTGTCGTCGGTGGGCATGCCGCGGCCGCCGGTCGAGAAGCGCGCGGCCTCGAGCAGGTCGGTGGCGTCGATGTCCCGGAGGAACTCCTCGGTGAGCACGTTGATCGGCATGGGGACGTTGCGCAGGTCCTCGCCAGTGCGGGAGCCCGCGATGGAGGAGACCGCGCGGTAGCCGATGTCTTTGTCGGTCGAGACCTCGAACACGGACATCCGCACCACCTCGCCGGCCGCGGGTGCGGTGGCGGCGGGCGGCGTTGGCGGGGGTGCGGTTTGGGCGGCGGTGGAGGACACCAACAGACCGAGCGCGCAGGCGGCGAAAGAGGCGGCGAAAGAGGCGGCGGGAGAGGCGGCGGGAGGGGCGGCGGGACGAATGAACGGTTGCATGGGCGAGGTGAGGTTCGGTGAAGGCGAAGACGCCGTAAACAGGGCGCGAATATCAATACCTCGTCCGCTATTTCGCGCGAACCCGATTTTGCCGGCGGGAGGCGGGCGGACCGGCGCCGGCTTCGGGCTGAGGCAGTTCACCCCGGGTGGGCAGGGTGATTTCAATGTGCCCGGTGGCGGTGAGAATTTTCAGGCGGACGTCGCTGCCCTTCGCCTCGCGCAAGACGGAGGCGAGGCCGGCAAGGTCGCCGATGCTCACGTCGTTGGCCGCGACGATGACCGCATCGGCCGGCAGTTGGGCGAGCGCGGCGGGAGACTGGGGCGTTACCTCCTTGAGGAGGACGCCGCGGTTGTCGGATAGCTCCATATTGCTGACGACGGCTGACTCGCGACCACGGTTCACCAGATCGCGCAGGGTGGCGCCCAGCCAGCGATGGAGCGGGGCGGCGGTGGCGATCTCAGTCGCGCCGCCGCTCAAGGCCTGGCCGAGGCCGGCCCAGGTTCGGGCGCGGGCCCGAAGCGACGGCGAAACGACGCCGAAACGGTCCATCGGAAAATTGACGAAGCCAATTTTCTCGGCCGGCGAGCCGGGTTTCACGCGGTAGTCTCCCGAGGTCGGCGCGACAAACTGGGGATCGGCGGTCAGGGAATGACGATCGAGCCCGAGCCGCCGCAAGTCCTCCGGCACGGTGTAGGTGGCGAAGAGATTGAAATCGAAGGTGCCGTCCTTGGCCCGGTCCATCGTCATCCCGCGCGGGTCGTAGGCGTTCTTGCCGACGAGAAGGTTGTGGGTGACTACATCGCGGCTGTCGGGAAACCAGACGTGCGGGCTGAACAGGGGCGAGATGTTGTTGCGCACGGTGCGGAAGAAACCTTCGCGCAACTTGATGCCGCCCTGCAGGCAGAGGTTGTTTTCGATGAGGTAGTGGGTCGAGCCGTCGTCGAGGTCGATGTCGTAGCCGTTGGCGCACTGGAGGCGGTTGTAGCGCAGGGTCGTGATCTCCACCGCATCGAGCCGCGCGAGATCGCGCATGCGGGCGAACTGCGCCGGCGTGGCGTCGCCCTTCATGCGCATCCAATGGCGGTCGCGGCCCCAGCTGTTGAAGGCGCCGTGCTCGCGGCTCTCGAGGCAGGTGTTGAAGACGTCGCACCACTCGACGACGTGGCCGCCCCACATGTTGTCATTGATGTTGATCGCCGCGCGCGGGACGTCGTGGATCGTGAGATGGCGGAGCACGATGCCGCGCGCCTTGGCGATGAAGACGCCGGCGATCTGTTTTTCCACCGTGCCGAGCTCCGTCATCAGGCAGTCGCGCACGATGCAGCGGTCCGGGTAATTTTGGTTCTTCGGCCCCGGCTGGAGATCGAGGTGCGGATCGGTGACCGCGCCGTCGAGCATCGCGGGCGGGAGCAGGGCGACGAAGCGTTGGTCAAACGGCTGGCCGTTCACCTGCGGCGTTGAACCGACTTCCGCCGCCGGCCAGCCCCACGAGTGGGCCCAGCGCGAACGCACGGCCGAGTCGCTGCCTTCGAACAGGACGGCGCTGGCGCCGATGCGGACGAACTCGCAGCCGGCGACTTCGACGCCGCGATTGTAGTCCTGCACAAAGATGCCGTTGCCGCCGATGCCGTCGAAGCGGCATTGCTCGATCGCGCATGACTCGGTGCCGGTGAGCAGAATCGCGGCCCCCCGGTAGATGCGCCAGTCGCCGCCGCTCGGAACCGCGTCGGTTTGCATGAACGTGTAGCCCGCGCGGCGAAACGTGAGACCGCGCAGTGTGAGGTGCCGCACCGGCTTTTCGGCGGAGCCACGCAGTTCGACAAGTTGTTTCAGCCCGACGGCCTCGAATCGCATCGCGCGCGGGTCGGCGCCCGCGGGCGGGATGAAATGCAGCGTGCCGGCGGCGCGATCGAAAAACCACTCCTTCGGGGCATCGAGCTCCTCGCGCACGTTTTCCACAAAACGTTTTTCCGGATCGAACGGCGCCTCGGCGATGATCGCGCGGCCTTTGTTTTGCCAGCCGCCGGCGACGCGCGGATCTTTTCCCGCCTCAAACGTGTAGCGGCCATCGGGCGATTTTTGGCGAATCTGAAAATGCAAACTGCCCCAGCCAAGGCCATGCAGCCCGTGTACGAACATCCCGGCGGGATCGGCGTAACGCGCGAGACGCGCGGGCTCCGTGGCATCGCGCGCGTAGCCGCCGAAAAACCCCTCGCCGGGATCGAAGTTCGGGTAACGCGCGCGGATCATCTTCCGGCCATCGGCGAACAACTGATCGAATTCGAGACCGGCGGGCACCGGCGCCTCCCAGCGCCCTGCGGCGGCCGGCGTCCAAGTCAGCGCCAGTTCCCGGGCGCCGCTGAGTTCCGCGGTCTCACCCGCGACGGCGGCATAGACCACCGGGGCGGTCGCGGTGCCGCTGTCCGCTGGCGTGAACTGGAGGGAACGCTCCAAGCGATACACCCCGCCGTGCAGCCACACGGTGGCCGCCTCGCCGGCGGCGCGCTGCCGCACCGCCTGTTGCGCGCGCTCGATCGTCGCGAAGGGCGCCGCGACGGTGCCCGGGTTGCGATCATTTCCGGCCGGAGCGACGTGGAACTCGGCGGCGGGGCTCGAGGCCGGCTGGGCGAGAGCGAACAGCGCCGCCGCGCCCAGCGGGGCGAGGCGGGAAAAACGGGAAGTAAAAGAGGACATGGCGGGCCTCACTTTTCGGTTGGGATCAGACTGACGCTCCACAGCGACATCACCACCGGTCCCTGCTTGCTGACAGGCTTCAGTGCCAGCGTGTAGCGACCGGGCGTCAGAGCCAGCGAGCCGGCGACTTGCGCTTTCGGTTCCTGGTGACTGCCGGAGGCGGCGACCGTGCTGCGGATTTTTTGATCGCCCACGACGACTTCGTAGACACTGCCGTCCTCGGTGTGGCCGATGCTGGCCTCGACCGTGAACTTGCCGGGCCGGCGAATTTCGAACTCCCAACTGAGCCAGTCCTGTTCGCTGGACCAGCGGCCGATCTTGTTCTGATCCGCCCGGTAGGCGAGATCGCCGTGGGTCGTCGCGACGGCGGCGGTGAGCATGACGATGCCGGAGTCGTCGTTTTGCCGCGCGAGTTTGGCGGGGACGGCGGTGCCGGCGGCGGCGGGCGTTTCGTCAGCCGGGCCGGCCTTCGCCCGGCGGTTCGGCCGCGCCGCGGGTGTTGTCGGTGCCGTCTTTTCGGCCGGCTCCGCAGGAGCGCGCACTCCGCGCTTGTATCCGGGATCACTTGGGCTGAGGGCGCCGGCCTCGAGGGCGAACGGAGTCGCGTAGTCCTTGCCGGCGAAGCTGCGTTTGCACGACTCGCGAAAGGCCGCGAGCTTCGCCTTCATGGCTTGCGCGAGGTCGGCGCGCTCCGCGGCAAGGTTTTTCGTTTCGCCGCGGTCGGCCAGCAAATCGAAGAGCAGGTCGGTCTTGGTGGAACCGTCCATGTCGGTGAGAAACTTGTAGCGATTGTCGACGAGGGCCAGGCGCGGCGAACCGCGCGAGTTGTTGCTGCCGGTGCCGCCGATGGTCTCGAAGGGAATCGGCACGGGGCGCTCGGTCATCTTTCCTTCGAAGAGCGGCACGAGGCTGACGCCGTCGATGGGCTCGGGCTGGCCCTTCATCCTGAAGCCGAGAACCTCGAGCGTGGTGGGGAAGTAGTCGAGCGTGCTGCACGGGACGGTGGTGATGGTGCCGGGCATGATGCGCGCCGGCCACTCAAGCACGCCGGGCACGCGGACACCGCCTTCCCAGAGGCTGCGCTTGCGTCCGCGCAAACCACCGGCCGAGCCGCGCTGCCGGCCGGCATCGCCGGTGTTGCCCTCGGGGCCATTGTCACTGGTGAACCAGACCATCGTGTTATCGGCGACGCCGAGCGCGCGCAGCTCCTGGCGCAGGCGGCCCACCTGCTCGTCGAGGGCGGTGATGCAGCCGTAGTAGTGCTGCTCCCCTTCGCTGAGGCCGGGATACATTTGCAAATACTCGGGACCGGCGACGACGGGTTCGTGCGGCGCGTGAAACCAAATCACGGCGAGAAACGGGGTCTGGGCAGCGGCGGCTTTGCGGATGAACGGAATCGCGCGATCCATGAGCACGCGCGAGTCGTCGCCCGCGAGATTCTCGGTTTCGAGATTGCCGTTGTGGTAGTAGGGATTCGCCGCGGCGTCGGTGAACGGATCCCAAAGCCGGACGCCATACTCAGTCGCAAACCAGTCGTCGGAACCCTTCATGGCGGGCGTCATGAAATTCTTCGCGGCGTCACGTCCGGCGCCTTTGCCGGAGAAATTGGGAGTGAGGGTGCCGAGGTGCCATTTGCCGTAGTGGCCGGTGGTGTAGCCCTGCGCTTTCAGGACTTCCGGGAGGCTGATCTCCTCCTTGCGCAAGTGGCCCTCGTTGGCGGTCCAGATGCCGTAGCGATACGGATGGCGGCCGGTGAGCACGGAGCCGCGCGTGGGCGAGCACACCGGCGCGCCGGAATAGAACCGATCGAAACGCAGGCCGGCCTTCGCCATCGCATCGAGGTGGGGTGTCTTGATGATCCGGTTGCCGTTGAAGCCGGGATCGCCCCAGCCCAGGTCGTCGGCCATCATGAGGATGATGTTGGGACGCGAGGCGGCGGCGGGCGCGGCCGCGCGCAAAGTGACGTTAAGCGGGGGTAGCACCGCGATCATCGCGGCGAGGAGTTTCGTGAATTTCATTTGAGTGAAGCGTTGGGCGCGGAGCCCGCCGGCACGACGAGGGTGAGCGTGGTCTGGTTGCGACGCACGGTCAGCCGCACGGGTTCGCCGGGAGCCTGACGCCAGACGCGTTCAAGGTCGGCCCGCTGGCGGAGCGGTTGGCCGTTGCCGGTGCTGAGGACATCCGAAGTGCGCAAGCCGGCGCGCAGCGCGGCCGATTTTTTCGGCGCCTCGCGCACGAAGAGGCCGAAATCCTGTCCGCCGGTGGCGTCGATGAGATCGCCGTCGCCGGCGACCGGCTGGAGGGTGGCACCAAGCCATTCGAAGGTCGCGGATTTCTGCGCGCTCGCGCCGGGCGCCGGGCCGGTGGTGAGGACCTGCAGCCAGCTCGGCCGCGTGAGTTTTTCGACCCGGGTGAAGCGGGCGGTCTCGACAAAACCCACGGGCACGCCGGCGCGGAAGGTGCGCGCTTGCACGAACGTGGTCGCGGCGACATCGAGCGGCCGGGTGTAGCGCGGCGAGGCGGCAGTCACTTCGCCGCCATCGAGCGTGTAGCGGACTTCGCCGCCGCGGGCATCGGGCGTGAGCGTGACGGTGACGCGGTCGATGAATTCGCCACCGAAGGGCGCGAGGCGGGTCATCCGGTGACCGAAGCCGTCCATCGGGAAATTCTTGAAACCGAGCGCGAGCGCGGGCGACGTGGCGCGCACCTGGTAGTTGCCCGCGAGCGGATCGACGAACTGCGGGTCGGCGAAAACGGATGCCTGGTCGAAGCCCTTCGCGCGCCACGCGGCCCAGTCGTCGCCCTCGACGCGGAAGGCGCGGGTGTTGGCGTTCCAATAAAGATTGCGATCCAGGCCGGCGGCCCACTTGGCGTCGCGCATGCGGATGGGCCGGATCATGGTGGCCTCGGCCTCGCGTTGGCCGGGGCGCGCGCCGGCCACGACCGTGATGTTCTGGAAGAGGCGGTCGCCGGATTCGGCGGGCCAGACGTGGAAACCGAGGGGCACGGCGGAGACAAAGATATTGTTCCACACGGTGCGAAGAAAGCCGTCGCGCAGTTTAAGGGTCGAGCCGAGGTTGAGGTTGTCGGTGATCTCGTAGCGGCTGGAACCGTCGTCGAGATCGATGGTCCAGTTGCCGGCGGAAATGCTCGGCCGGTAGTTGGCGATGCGGTTGTGGCGGATGACGGTCGGGTCGAGGGCGTCGAGCGCCACGAGCGATTTTTGGAGACCGCCTTCCCGGAGCCACATGCGGTCGCGGCCCCACGAGTTGAACGGACCATGCTCGCCGGTTTCGCGGATGGTGTCCCAGATGTCGCAATCGGCGATCAGGTGGCCGCCCCAGGTGCCGTCGTTGATGCAGATGCCGGCGCGGGCGGTGCCGTAAATGGTGCAATGCCGCACGGTGATCCGGTGGCTCATCGCGATGAACACGCCGGCGACTTGTTTCCCGAAGTCGCCGATCTCGGACATCGTGCAGTTCTCTACGACGCAGTCGGCGGGATAGTCGGGCGTGCGGGGGCCCGGGGTCGGATCGATCCTGGCCGGATCGGAAATCCATTTTTTTCCAAGGAGATCCTGATCGTCCCAGGTCTGGTAGTTGCGCACCGCGGCAGGCGAGCCGACGAGGGCGACGGCGGATTCACCGGTGTGGAAAAAGCGGCAGCCGCGCATGGCGACGCGGCGGTTGTAGCCGCTGAGGAAAACGGCGTTGCCGCCAACGTGATCAAAATCGCAGTCCTCGATGACGGTGTCCTCCGCGCCCTCGACAAAAATGGCGCCGCCGCGATGAATCGCCCAGTCGCCGCGACTGACCGGCTCGGAGCGCTCCATGAAGGTGAGCCGGGTCTGGGAAAAAGTGAGTCCGCGAAACGCGAGATGCCGGACCGGCGCGGCGGCCGTGCCACGCACGACAATCAGATCCTTGGTGATCACACCTTCGATCAGGGCGGAGGCGACATTCGGGCCGCCGGGGGGCAGCCAAGAGAGCGTGCTCGTCGCCGGATCGAGGAACCACTCGCCGGGCGCGTCGAGTTCTTCGAGGATGTTTTCGACATAAATCGGCGAGCCGGATTCGCGGGCGCGGCCGAGGCCCTGGCTGCGCTGGAGTTGCCAGGCACCCTCGCCGAGGAGCAGGCGGTTTTGTGCGCGGTCCACGCCGGCGAGGCGATATTGCAGGTTCCCCCAGTTGTGACTTTGGAAACCGTGGACGATGCCGGTCGCCGGGGTTTTCCATTCGCGCGGCGAGAACGTGGCGGGGTGGTAGCTGACCCATTTGTCCGGACGCCTGTTCGTGCCGTCGACGATCTGGATGTAGCCCGGGCCGTCGCGGAGCGGGTTGGCGGGGTTGAAATTCGGGAAGCGCGCGCGCACCTGGCGCGTGCCGTTGACGAAGAGCTGATCGAAGACCACGCCGGCCGGTACGGGCGTCTGCAGAATGCCGTCGCGCCAGGGAGTCCACTGCGGTTGCAGCGCGACGCTGCCGTTGAGCCGCACCACGGCTCCGGGCGCAGCGGCATAGGTGATTGGAGCGTCGGGTCCGCCGGAGTCCTCGGCGGAGAACACGAGCGGAGTGGCGAGGCGATACGTGCCGGCGGCGAGCTGCACGGTGATCGGGCCGACGGCGCTGGAGCGCCGGAGTTCGCGCACGGCGGCTTGCGCTTGGGCGAGCGAGGCGAAGGGTCGGGCGGCCGATCCGTCCCCGGTGTCGCGACCAGCCGGGGCGACATGCAGGATGGCGGCCGCGTTCGCCACCGGGCAGGCACAGCCGGCCAGGGCGAAAACGAACAAGGCCCGGCGATGAAGCGCGAGCGGATGGCGATGCTTGGGCAGTGGCATGGTGGGCCTCCTACTTCAGCTTCTTCATCTTCTTCCGCTTGGTGCGATCCATGCGGTCCGGGGCGGGATAGCCGTCGCGCCGGATGCGCACGCCCGCCTGCAGCAGCGCGGCGACGTCGGCGGGGTGAATCGAGCCGTCGGGCAGCGGACCGGTGTTGAGCGTGAGGTTGGCCTGCTGGGCGAAGGCGTCGGCGAGCAGGCCAAGCGTTTCGTCGGCGTTGATGTGTTCGCAACCGTCGAGGTAGAGCCAGGAAGGCGGCGAGGTTTGCATGTTGGTGCAGATATCGCCGCGTTTGCCGGCGTTGAGCGCCCACGCCTTCTGGGCGATCGCGTCGCTCTTGGCATGCATCAGGCCCTCGGGCGCGACGAAGTCCTCCGTGCCGGTCCCTTGTTTGAACGAAATCAGGCATTGCGGCTGCAGCGAGCGGATGAGCGCGTAGAGTTCGTTGATGCGCCGGTAGGCTTCGGGCTCGTCGTAATAGGAGCCGATGCCGTCGAGCCAGATGCCGGCCACCGGGCCGTATTGGGTGAGGAGTTCGCGCACGACGGTGGAGTTGCGCTCGAACATCTCCGGCGGCTCGGTGCGCGCCACGTCGGGCGGGCAGTACAGGAACAACCCGAGGCCCTTCTTCGCGCACTGTTCGGCGAGCTCGGCGACGAGATCGCGCTTCGCGGGCGAGTTCAGGCTCGTGAAGTCCGAGACGCGCGTGCGGAACAGGTACATGTCGCCGCGGTGGCGGGTCGTGAAGTTGATGTACCGCATCTCGGCCGAGAGCGCGAGGTCGGTGATGAAATCCGCGTCGAATTTCGCCGCGGTGAAACGATCGCGCAGCGCCTGGTAGTCCACGTCGCCGCCGGCCTTGAATTTCTTCCACTCGTCGCCGGCCTTCTTGGCCAGCACGCTGGCGGCGGTGAGCCCGCGCAGGCTTTCGAGCGCGTAGTGGATGAACATTCCCCACTTCGCGTTGCGATGCCACTCGACGGCGGCGGCACGGGGGTTGGTGCGATACTGGGTTTCGTAGCCGCGAAGATAGGAGGGCATCGCGGCGCCCGTCGTCGCCGCGCGGGAAACGGCCCCGGAGGCGGCCGGCGTTGCCGGTGCTCCGCGGGCCCGGGAGGCCAGGGCGGCGAGGGAAGCAGCCCCGACGGTTTGAAGAAACGCTCTGCGATTTTGGTGGTGCATGATGGGGCGAGGAAGTGAAACAGGGAGAAGGTGAGCGCAGAGGCTCAAAACGAAATGCGGGTGGTAAGCATGATGTTTCGCGGCTCTTCAAAACGAAACGCGTTCAGGTAGACCTTGTCCGTCAGGTTGCGGACGTTGGCCTGCAGTTCCCAGGCATAGGCGCCGAAACGCTTCTTATAGGCGATCATCGCGTGATAGATCACCCCCGACGGGTTCCTCCAGGGAATGTCGGCCTGCGGTTGCACCCGGTCCTTGAACACCGCCCCGCCACCGATCTTGAGCCCTTTGAACTTTTCCTGCCGGAATGAGTAATTCGTCGTGACGTTTGCGGAATGATGCAACGCGGGAGTCAACGGCTGTCCGACCGTTGCCGGGGAGTAGATCGATTGCGTGATGCGGGCGTCGACGTAGCCATAGCCACCGATCAGCGTCCATCCGGGCACCGGGTTGCCGACGAGGCGGATCTCGCCGCCATCCGACCGGCCGGTGACACCGGGCTGAAAATACGTTCCGGTGCCCTGCAATTCCAGTGGCAGGCGGGCGTCGGGTATCCGCTCCTGCGTGTTCTTGCGGGTGTTGGTGAACAGGCTGGCCGAGAGATTCAGGCGATCGTTCAGCAATCTCAGCCGCCAGCCGCCTTCGTAGCCAATGCCTTCCTCCGCCGGCAGGAGGTTGTTGTTGATGTCCCGGCGCCGCGCGTCCTGCACGGAGTAGGACGTCGAGTAGGTGACAAACATGTCCACGTTGCGCGTCGCGGAGAAAATCAGGCCCGCGCTCGGCGTCCATGACTGGCTTTGGCCGTAGGAAGCGCTGTTGACCCTGTAGGATTCGGGTGAGTCGTCCCAGGTGATTGGCGCCCCTTTGCGGAAGACGTGGATGCCCCCGGTGTGGGTGATGTTGTAGACCTTGGTGCGGTAGTAATTGCGGCGGATTCCCACCAGCGACTTGAGGCGGTCCTGAAAATAGGAACCGCGCGCACTGAGATAGAACGCATGGGTGGCGGCGTCCTCCCAGGCATCGGAGTTGTAGCGCCATTCGGCGCCGGCATTGGGGGTATAGGCGGTTTGCGCGGCGCCGTTGCCGGCGGCCAGCTGCAGGGTGCGATTAAACGCCCGCGTGGTCCCCTTGATGGATTCGCGGGCCTGCGCCTGTCGGAATTGCTGGGCGCTGTAGTCGTACTGGAGCACCAGCGCCTGTTTCGTCCAGCCGAGGTCGAGATTGTAGACACTGTTCACCATGAACTCCTGCTGCGGGTAGTCGGAGATTTTGGAGAGCCAGTTGGTCTGAACATAATAGCCGAGCGCCGGGCTCTGCAGAATCTTGTTCGACCCGCCGGGGAGCAGGCTGGCGCCGAAGAAACTCTGGAACACGGCGGTGGCTTGGAGGTGCCATTGGGGGCTGATGGTGTGTTCGAGCGTGACCGAGCCGACCTTGCTGAAAGTTTGCGTGCGGGCATTCGGGCCATTCCAGCCGCCTGCTTTGGAGCGGGGGAGGATCTTCCGGTCGATGAAGGCTTGGGCCCACAGGTCCGGATTCTGGAAACCGAGATAGTTGTCGCTGCTGGTCTGGTTCTGGTCGTCGTATTCTCCCTCCAGCCTCAGCAGCGTCGAGCGTCCGAGGCGGACCGCGACCGCGAGCTGGTAGAACTGCTTGTTCTTCCACGCCCAGTCCTGCCAGCTGTGGTTGTTATGATAGAGGGCGTTGAACCGGAACGCGACGGACTTGGACGACACGTTGGCGTCCAGCGTGGTACGGCTGAAACCCCACGAGCCAAACTGCTGCCCGATCGTGGCGAACCGCTTGCCGAGGATGCCCTGCTTGGTGATCGTGTTGATGACGCCGCCGGGTTGCGCGTTGCCGTAGAGCACCGAAGCCGGCCCCTGGATGTGCTCGACGCGATCGACGCTGAAATTGTCGATGGCGACGTGCATCCCGTAGACGCCGTTGCGCAGCTGGTTGCCGGCGACGGTATCGAAGCCGCGGATGGTGTAGCGACCGTCGTTGGCGGCCGCCCCGTTGTTCTGCGCGCCGATGAAATATTCCACCAGCTGCATCGAATCCGCGGGGATGAGGTCGTTGAGAAACTCGCTGTTGTAGACGGTAATCGGCTGGGGGATGTCCTTGATCGGCCCGTTGACGCGGTTGCCGGAGACGGTGTCAGTCGAGAGGTAGCCTTGGTCGCGGCTTGAGCTGACTTCAAACGGGGAGAGCTGGACCGGGTCGGCATCCGGGTTTTTCGACCCGGTGGCGGCGGGCACCGCCACCTGGGCGGAGGCGAGCGCGGCCACGAGGCACCCCATGAACGCGAACATCAGCGGGCGGTCGTGGCGGGGTGAGGGGCCGGTCGTTCGGGTTTTCATGATGGCGAAATTCGGCGGGGAAAATCAGGGCCGGAGGATTGGGGTGGGCACCATCGGTCAGCTTGTTCTGCGCGGGCGCCATTAGAAGACCGTCAGCGGTCGCGCGACAATCGCAGTATTACTGAAACGCTTAAGCCGGGTGGCGCGGCGGCGCTCCGCTCCGCCGGCTGGGCTTGGCGACCGTCCGGCCTTCATGCCAGGAACCGTCGATCTGGGTGCCCTGCGCGACGGCGTGCGGGCCGCGGTGGTTGCGATGGAGCAGGGCGTGGAGCGCGTCCACGGCGGCCGCGCCCATGACGTCGCGGTGCTGAAGAATGCCGCTCACGCCGGGGGCATCGTCGACCACATTGAGACTCGCGTAGCCGAGATCCCGCGGGACGCGGAGCTGCAGTCCCGCGACCGCCGGCAGCACGTCGTTGCAGCGGCTGATCACGGCGTCGGGCCGGTGTTGGCGGAGCCACGCGCCGATGGTGGGCGACGGGTTCGTCTCGGAGACGATGAGGGTGGGGATTGGGGCTATGGCGGGCGAGTCCCGGCTTTGCTCGAACGCGTGGGCGGCTTCCCATTGGTGGGCGACGCGCTCGGCCATGGTGGTCTCGATCACGAGGCCGATGCGGGTGTAGCCGCGCTCGCGCAAGCGGGTCCAGGCGAGCCGCAGGTCCGCCGAGTAATTGGGCAGGACGTGATGGAAGTGGTCGTAGCGGACCGGGCGCTCGATGGTGACCGTGGAGAAGTTCTCCCAGGCGAGATCGAGACGGCTGTCGGGCTGCGCGAGCGGAGCAAGGATGAGTCCGCGAATTCCACGCGACGTGAGCACGCGACTGAACCGGGCGGCGGTCATGCCGTCCGCGCGGGCCCACAAGTGCTGCAACTCGTAGCCGTACGCCCGGGCGCGCGCGGTGGCGCCGGCGAGCAGGCGTTGGGCGCTGGCCTGGCGCAGCCATTCTTCGCGGGTGGGCCAGTTCGACACCAGCGCGATGACGGAAAAGTCGCGCCGCACGCGCAGTTGCTGGCGGTGGGCGGCGAGGGCGCTGCCAGCGGAGTTGGGCGTGTAGTTGAGTTTGAGGGCGGCCCGCTTCACGCGGGCGATCGTGGCGGCGGGCAGCGAGGCGTGGTCGCGCAAGGCCATCGACACGGCGGCGACGCTCAGGTCGAGGTGCGCGGCGATGTGCTTGAGGGTCGTGGAGGGCGGGGAGTTCACTTAAGCGATTCAGTAGACGCGGTCTTGTTTTGCGCCGCAAGGACCGACACACCCTGGAGTCATGTCCCTTGGCGATGGCATTTCGCACCCCAATATTCTTTTCGTGGTCGTCGACGATCACCGTGCCGATGCCATCGGCGCGCTCGGGCATGCGACCGTGCAAACGCCGGTGCTGGACGGCCTGGTGCGGCGCGGGACGGCGTTCACGCGCGCGACGATCCAGGGCGGCCTGATGCCCGCCGTCTGCGCGCCGTCGCGGGCGTGTCTGTTGACGGGCCACGGCGTGTTTCGCGCCGATGCCGATCCGCGGCTCGACGGTGGGCCGGACTTTGCAGTTCGGCTGCCGGCGGAGGCGTGCACGCTGCCGGAGCGGTTCCGGGCGGCGGGCTACGAGACGTTTGTCACCGGCAAGTGGCACAACGATCTGCCGGCGCTGCTGCGGTCGTTCGAGCGTGGACGGAAAATTTTCCACGGCGGCATGTGCGACCACACGGCGGTGCCGGTGCGCGACCTGGAGGAGATCCGCCGCGGGGAGCCGGCCCGGGTGGGCGGCGGATTTTCGTCGGAGATTTTTTGCGGCGCGGCGGAACAATTTGTGCGCGAGCGCGGCCGGGAGCGGCCGTTCTTCGCGTGGGTCGCACTGACGTCACCGCACGATCCGCGGACGCCGCCGGCGGAGTATCGGGCGCGCTACGATGCGGCGCAGATTCCGCTGCCGAAGAATTTTCGCTCCGACCACGGTTTCGACAATGGCGAACTCGAGGTGCGCGACGAAAAGTTGGCGCCGAAGCCGCTGGCGCCCGACGTCGTGCGCGAACACCTCGCGAATTACTACGGGATGATCTCGCATCACGATGCGTGCCTCGGGCGGGTGCTCGCGGCGCTGCGCGAGACCGGGCAGGAGGGAAACACGCTGGTGGTCTATGTTTCCGATCACGGGCTCGCGCTCGGCAGCCACGGGCTGCTGGGGAAACAGAACCTCTATGAGCCCAGCGTCCGGGTGCCGCTGATCCTGGCCGGCCCGGGCGTGCCGGCCGGCCGGCGCGGGGCGTCGCTCGCGTATTCGTTCGACTTGTATGCCACGCTGGGCGAACTCGCGGGCGTGAGCGTGCCGCCCGAAATCGAGAGCCGCAGCCTGGTGCCCGCGCTGACGGGCGCGGGGGACGGGCGCGAGGTGCTTTGCTCCGTTTACATGGGCTGCCAGCGGATGGTGACGGACGGGCGCTGGAAGCTGATCATGTATCGAGTGAACGGCGCCGAGCGGGTGCAGCTGTTCGATTTGGAGAACGATCCGGACGAATGCCGCGACGTGGCGGGTGAGCCCGCGCACGCGGCGCGGATCGCGGGGTTGTGCGCGCGGCTGGAGGCGTGGCAGGCGGAGAACGGGGATCGGTGGTGGGCGGAAAGGCGCCGCGCCGCGGGGGTCGCCTAACATTACTATGTTACGTTTTACACTAGACCGAGGCTTCCCATGGGGGCGCGGTGCCCTCACCGCGCGAGTTGCGGGTTGCGAACCGAAAGGTGCGGGGTGAGGGCACCCCGCCTCCAGTGACGTAACAGAGTAATTCTAAATCGCGATGAACTCCCTGCGCGTCACCCTGCTCGACGGGACCATTGTCACGGGCTACTTTCTGCTGACCATCGCGCTCGGGCTGTGGTTTGGCCGGAAAAAGATCAAAAACTCCGAGGCGCTCTTCCTCGCGGACCGGGAGGCGACCTGGCCGGTGATCGGGGCGTCGATGTTTTCGGCCAACATCTCGAGCCAGCAGTTCGTCGGCCAGGCGGGCCTGGCCTATACGATCGGCATCGCGGCGGGAGGCTTTCAGCTGGTGGGCGCGCTGTGTTTCACGCTGCTGGCGGTGTTTTTCGTCGACGTTTATCTCGGCCTCAAGCTGCGCACGGCGCCGGAGTTTTTCGAACGTCGCTACAGCCCCGGCGCGCGGATGTTCGTCGCCGCGCTCAACATCGTGATGATCCTCTGCGCCAACATCGCGAGCGCGCTCTACGCCGGCGCGACGGTGGTCACGGACCTGCTCGGCTGGGGCTCGGCCGTGCAGTTCAACCTTGCGGTGGGCGCCATCGCGGTGGCGGCCGGCACCTACACGGTGTTTGGCGGACTGCGCTCGGTGCTGTGGACGGATCTCATGCAGTCCGCGCTGCTCATTCTCGGGGGCGCGATCACGTTTGGCCTGAGTCTCGCGGCGGCGGGGGGCTGGGCGGCGGTGTTGCCCACCTACAACCAGGCGGGGGGCAGCCTGTGGTCGGTGCTGCAGCCGTGGGACCACGCTTTCGGCTGGCTGCCGATGATCACGGGCGGGCTGGTGCTCGGCGTGTATGGTCACTGCACGGACCACGACTATGTGCAGCGGGCGCTCGCGGCCCGGAGCGTGTTTCATTCCAAGATGGGGGCGTTGTTCGCGGCGTTCCTGAAGGTCCTGGCGCTCTTCATCATCGCGGCCCCGGGTGTGATCGCGGCGAAACTGCTGCCGGGGCTGGCGCATCCCGACCAAGCCTATGCGCGCCTGGTCTCGAGCTACGTGCCGCCGGGGCTGGCCGGTTTGGTGCTCGCGGGCCTGCTCGCCGCAATTCTCGGGACGGTGGCGGCGGGGCTCTCCGCGTCGTCCGCCATGGTGTCGTTTGATTTTGTGCTGCGGTTTGCCCCGAAACTGTCCGAGCAGACGCGGGTGCGGCTGGGGCGCGGCGTGATGATCGGCGTGTTGGTGGTGTGCACCCTGCTGGCGCCGGGGATCAAGCAGTTCAAGGGTGTGTTTGGTTACCTGGTGCAACTCTGGTCGCTGCTCGCGCCCCCGGTGTTCGTGTGTGTCGTGGCGGGCATCTTCACGCGCCGGGCGTCAGCCCGCGGCGCCGGCGCCACTCTCGTCACCGGGACGGTGCTCGGCGCGATCACGTTCTGGGCGCTCAGCACGCCGGAGGTTGTCGCGCAGCTGCCGAGTTATTTGCGCAGCGCGTTGAACTGCGGCTTTCTCATCACCCTGATCTGCGCGACGGTGATGACGGTGTTCAGTTTCGGCGGCGGATTGCGCCCCGGCGCGGAAGAGTACGCGCGGGAGCAACGCCTCGCCGCACCGATGACTCCGGGCGAACGAAGGACCTATCACCTGACGCTGGGAGTGCTCGCGTTGGTCTGGCTGACGGTGGTGCTGACCTTTTCCCCGTGGGGGCTGGCGGCGCCGCGCTAGCCCGGCCATTTCACACTCTGCTCGCGAGCGGAGCCACACGGTGTTCGAGATTTTCTTCTGCGTTCGCGGTCCTCAGGGATGTCCGGGCTAGGTGTGCCGACCGCAAAGTAGCGTGACAAGTAGCGGCGAGCGCCAGCGAGTGGAGCGCGCCGGTGGTCCACGCGCTGGCGCTCGCAGCTACACGTCACGAAAGTTATTGGTCGCGCCACTAGGCGGCAACCTGGTTCGACCAGTGCACGGCGGGCTGGTGGGTGCCGAATCCAACCGCGGAGGCAACGCCCGGCGTTCCGGGCGGACAATCGGCCAGGTCGAGGGGGACGGTCCTCGTGGCGGCGACGTGGGCGCGCCGCTCCCAGCCGAGTCCATGCAGTCGAGGTGCGTTTTACCTTTGCAAAACGAAACCACGGAAAGGTGGAACCCGGTGTCCTCATCGGGTCTTTTATCCGTACGCTCTCCAATCAGCCCGTTGGGCCAACGGGCTCCGCCCTTTATTGAATTGATACGGCTCAGCGCGGCCGCTTCGCGTCGGGGAGATCGGGCTGGGCGGTGCCGCGGGCGATGTCGATGTCGCGTTCGACCGCGGGAAGAAAACGCGCCCACGAGAAGAGCTCGCCGGCGTTGTGGGGAAAACGAGGTTTGTTGAAACGCGTGGCGGCGGCCGACAACTCGCGCCAGTAGCCGGCGGCCTTTTCGATGTTGGCCACCGCCTCGGCCTGCCGGGCGGGCTCACCGGTCTTGCGGAAAGTGGCGAGGGCCACGCCGCCGCGCAGCTTGGCGGCGAAGTACAGACCGTGCGCGCTCCAGGCATCGATATCAGCCATTTCCGCCGCGAGAGTGGGCGAGACGTTGCCGCGTTGGCGGACGGCAGCGGCGAGGCGCCGGGCCTCGGCCATGTCGCGGTCCAACTCGGAGGCCAGTTGCAGCGGTGAGATCTTGTCGGCGGGGACCTTTCCGCCGGCTTTCACGAAGTCGGCGACGTTGACATATTTCGTATCGAGCACGGGATGCGTGATGATGTTCTCGATGTCGAAAAACCGAAACGAAGTGTTGTGGTCTCGGTCGGTCCAGGACGTGAAGCCCTCGGTGTAGAGGGTGCCGTCCCAGGTGCCGCGGTGAAACGCGGCAAAGCGCAGCTGGGCCCGGCTCGCGAGGGTCCACGCCTTGAGCAGGTCGGGCGCGTGCGCTGACCCGAAACGATCGGCGAGCAGCCCTTCGAAGGTGCGGTCGGGGGTCTGGGGGTTGTACAGCAGCCGTCCCCACGTGGCATACCAGAGCCATTGCCGTTCGAAGGCCCAGTTCCAGGTCTTATGCTTTCCTTCGAGGGTGATGTAGTCTTTGGCGGGGATGTAGCACTCCGATCCCACCAACACTCCGTCCACATGTGGCGCACCGTTGTTGGCGATGAACTCGCGGATGAAGTCGGGAGCGCCCCAGCGCAGCACGTAGAAGTCTTCGTTGCGAATCGTCCACACGACCCGGTGGTTGGTGGGCGCGGGATTCCAGTAGGCATCGGACAGCTTGCCGCCGTGCACGATGAAGAGGTTTGGCGACGAGTGGCCATGCGACCAGTTGTACTTAAACTCGGTGAAGATCGGCGAAATGATGTTGGGATTGGCCCGGAGCCCCTCGATTTGCGCCCGCGTGCGGCGGTCGTTTTCCTCGCTCGTGGTTCCACCGGAGCCGGTGTTGGCCGAAAGGGGCGCGCGATAGATGAATTTCACGGGTCGCTTCGCCGCAGCGATGCCGGAGAAAAAGGCGTCGTCGAGCCACTTCCGGCGCTCATCCGGAGTCTGCCCGCCCATGCGTTCGCCGAGGGTGATGCCGAGGCCGGTGAGGTCGGGATATTCGTCGATCGTTTGCTGCACACACTCGCGGGTGTAGGCGTCGACGATCTTGGCTTTGGTGCCTTCGCCGATATGCGCCAGGGTGGAATGGTATTCGCCGAGGTTGTGCACCCGGGCGAATTCCGGCGAAACGAACGTGTTCCAATTGATCAGATAGGTCTCGATGCCGCGCTCTTTCGCCAGGGCGAACAGGCGGGTCCAGAGGGTCCGCCACTCAGCCATCTCCGCCGAGGTATAGCTCTGCGCTTCGGGAAAAGACTTCGGCACCACGAAGAGTTGAAACGGGTGCATGCCCCAAAGCGTGAGCGTGTTGAAACGATTGGCCGCCATCATGTCCAGGAAGGCCTCCCAATACTTCGGGTCGCGGCACACGTCGTGATGCTGCTCGAGAGTCGGGCTGGTGCGGTAGGCGGAGTACGGCAGGTTGAACTTGACCGTGCGAAAGCCGAAGCGCGCGCGCTCGGTCGCGGGCTGAATTTGGGCGAGCGGCGTGCCGCGCCGCACCTGTTCGGCGACCTCGAGGAGCCCGTACATGGCGCCGCGCTCGTTGCCCCCGGAGACGAGCAGGCGGTTCCCTTCGCGCGTGAGCGAGAATCCATCAGGGCCGAGGGCGGCCTCGTTGCGGACAACGCGCACGGGCAGCTGCGCGGCCGGCGTGCCCGCGGCCGCGGCGAGCTTGGCGAGGCCATAGTCGACGGGAGTGGCGAGGACGGAAGTGAAAGTGAAAGTGAAGGTGAGAGCGAGGTGCCGGAGCGATTTCATGGTTGGAACCTACGGTTTCGTGATTTCGAGCAGGTGAAGAAAAAGGTCGGCCGTTCCGTTGCATTACTTCAGCTTCGCCGCGGCGCGGGCGGGCCGGATCGTCGGGTCCGGGTTGCCGGCTTGGGCCGCTTTCTCCGCTCTACCCCCTTGGTTTTGGGCCACATCGGGGGCGAAGGAGGCGGGAAAGGAGGCGGCGAGTCGTTGCAGCTGGGTTCGGACTTCCGGATCCTTCGAACCCGCGAGGTTGGTCCACTGCAGCGGATCGCGCGACATGTCGTAGAATTCCTCGGTGCCGTCTTTATAGCGCATGAAATACCAGCGTTCGTCGCGCACAGAGGCGTTGCCCCTGCCCATGACCGTGATGGACGGGTAAGGCCAGGGCATCTGCGGATTGCGCAACAACGGAGCGATGCTGCGCCCGTCGATCTCCGTTTTGGCGGGCAAGCCGCAGGCCTCGATCAGCGTGGGGAAAAGATCCATCAGATTCACCACGCGCGGACAGTCTTGCTGCGATTTCATTCCCGGCATCCGGATGATCAACGGCAGCCGGGTTGATTCCGCCCAGAGTGTGGCCTTGCGGAATCGGAGCTTCTCGCCGAGGTGCCAGCCGTGGTCGCCCCAGATGACCACGATCGTGTTGTCCCGGGCTGGGCTCTTTTCGAGCGCCGCGAGGACGTGGCCAATGCAATCATCGGCGTAACTCGTCGCGGCCAAGTAGGCCCGCACCGCTCCCTTGAACAATCGGGGATCCCGCTGCACCCACTTGAAATCGGCCGAAGGCGAAAATTTCACGCGACCGTTGGCATCGACAATATCGTCGAGATCGTTGGGACGGAAATCCGGGAGTTGAATCGACTCCAATGGATGCCGGTCGAAATATTCCTGCGGCACATACCAGGGGAGGTGCGGTTTGGAGATGCCCAGCGCCATGAAGAAGGGCTTGGTCGACGCTTTGGCCAAATGCGCGGCCGCCCATTCGGCCGCCTTCCAGTCCTTGGAATCCTCCTTGGGCCCCTTGGTGGGGGCCCAGCCGAACTCTGTTCCTTCACCTTCGCCACCTTCGTTTCCGTCGGTCTTCGCCGCCAGCGCCGGGAGAGGTTTGCCATCCAGGAGGTTTTGTCGGCGCGAGGTGAGGCGGGCCGGGTCCGGCCGCGAGCCGCTGCCGCCCGCGGCATCATCCCACTGGTCAAAAGCCCAATGCCCCTCGTCGCCCGGATGCTTGTGGAAGATTTTTCCGTTCGAAAGCGTGTGGTAGCCATGCTTCGAGAAATACTCCGGCAGCGTGAGGTGGGTCTGCACTAGTTCCGAACCCCGCATGTTCTGGCTGTTGCCGTAAACTCCGCTGCGGTGCGGCATGAAGCCCGAGAGCAAGGCCGAGCGCGACGGCCCGCAGACCGGGCCGGCGCAATTGGCCTGTTGGAAAACGACGGAGCCGTTTTTGGCGAATTGGTCCAGCTTGGGCGTGGCCGACCGCGGCTGCGGTGCGCCGCCGAAGGCCCCCACCCAGTCGTTGAGGTCATCCACCGCGATGAACAGCACGTTGGAGGGCGCGCGCGTTTGTTCGGCGGCGTGGAGCGTGCCAAGAGCAACGCAAAGCGGCGTGAAAGCGGCTGATATTAGTCCGAGGCGCAGTTGTGAATGTGACATGGTGTTTCAGGAACAAGTGGCGGTGTGCGAGCAACCGGGGCGCGAAGATGGGGTGTGAATTGTAGGGATGGAAACTGGATGCTGCGCGGGGCGGGCCGGGCGGGGCATGTCGGGCTGGTGGAGGGAACTTGAGACCACACCCGGCACGCTCACCGCGTGCCGGGCGGAGGGGCTCAACGCTTGAAGCCCTTCTCGGTGCCGGCGCGCGGGCCGGAGTACTTCACGGAACCCGGTTGCCACTGGCGGGCCAGGTCCAGGTCGGCGGCGACCTTGGCGGTGAGCGCGGTGATATCGACGTAACCAATACGGTTATACAGCGCGGGCACGTAGCGGGCGTCGCGCACGGCGGCGTAGCGCTTCCAGTGCTGCAGGGCCACCTCGAGGTGGCGAAGGGAGGCCGCCTGATCGGCGGGATCGGAGTTGGCATCGTAGAGCGCCAAGGCGCAGGCGCCGCGGATCTTCTCGGCGTAGTAGTGGCCGAGCAGGGCGAAACAGGTGTAGTCGTCGAGGGTGGCGACAAGTTCGGCCGAGCCGGCGGCGTGCGGGCGAAGTTCCGCCACGAGGCGCTCGGTCTCAAGGGCTGAGCCGCGCAAGCGGTCGGCGATTTGCAGCGGGGTGGTGTCCCGCAGTGGCGTTTTTTCCTGCAGGCGCTTCCGCCACTCGCGAATATCGATGTTGCCGGAGCCGGGCATGGTGGTGCCTTCCACGAAATGTTGGATCGTGTAGAACCCCTTGTTGCGCGGACTGCTCAGGCAGGCTTCGGGAAACCACTTCAGATCGATGTCGCCCCAGAAGAAGCTGGTGATGGTGGGAATGACCTGGGAGGCGGACTTCGACGCGGCGAAGAGCGTGGCCGCGGGCACGCCGGGGAAGCGCGCCGCGAGGATGCGTTCGAAGTGGGCGTTGGGCAGCGTGGGATCATAGGCGAGGCGGCCCCAAAGCAAGAAGCTGTACCACTGTTTCTCGAACACGAGGGGGCGCGGTCCGGCGGCGGGCGGCTGGCGCTCCAGGAAGGAGCGACCCCAGGTGTAGCCATCCGGTCCCATGTAGAACCCGGCGCACTTCTCGGCGGCCGGCATGTTGACGACGTAATCGCGGGCGTAATCAGGGTCGCCCCAGCGAAAGGTGTAGATGTCGTCATTGCGCACGGTCAGCCACGTGCGCAGGCCGGGCGCGATGCCCTCGATCAGCGGCTGGATGAAGGGCGGATTGGTAATCGAATACATGTGCGCCACGGAGTACTTGAAGCTGAAATCGAACGTGGCCGGGAAGCCGGGGTAGTCCTTCCAGGCGTCGATGATTTCGCCCTGCGAGGTCCAGTGGAAGCGGTGAATCATGCGCACGACGCGCTGCGGTTCGCTCTTTTTGGCGTCGCGCACGCCTTCGCCGTAGGTGTCCCAGAGCCACTTCTCCTTCACCTTCGAGTCCATCTTGTGCGGCATGCCCTCGCCCGCGGTGATGCCGAAACCGGCGAGCAGCGGATAGGTCTTGATCATCTCGCGCACGCTGGCGCGGAAGTAGGCCTTGGTGATCGGGTTTTCGAGATCATTGGTGATCCCGTGCTTCCCCTCGGCGCCGAAGGTGAAGGTGTTCCACGTGAAGACGTAGATGGCGATGCCCCGGTCCTTCGCGTAGCTCATCACCCAGCGCCAGAATTCGATCTTCTCGTCGATGCTGATCTTCTTCACGACCTCGTAATTGGCGAGCATGGCGGGTTTCACCATGTCAGTGCCGGCGAAGGAAAAGTTGTCCTCGAGTTTTGCGCGCGTGCGCCAGACGTCGGCGAGGGCGACCTCGGGGAACTCGGGCACCTTGACGAGCGACGGGAACGGATGGAGTGACCAGAGGGAGAGAACGTTGTAGCGGTGGCGGGCGAGTTCATCGAGGGTGGTGCGCCAGAACTCGCGTTCCCACATCTCGGGGATGTTGGCCTGCGCGGCGTCGGCGCAATCGGTGTAGCTGGGCGTGCGCAGATCGAGGGGAATGTTGAACTTGATGCCGCGTTGCGCGACGTGCGGGGCGCGCGGACCGGCCTTGAGACTGGCAATCGTGCCGATGCGCAGGGCCTCGGCCACATCGAGCGCGCCGTACATGGCGCCCGGGGCGCCGCCGCCGACCACGCGCACGCGGTCGGCGCCCGGGCGCTCGATGCGATAGGCCTGGGGATCGCTTCCAGCGGCAGGAGTGATTTCGAGGGAAACGACGAGAGGAGCCCCGGCCGGCGCCAGCGCCGCGGCGCGTTCGATCTCGGTGGCGGCGAACGCGATCGCGGGGACGCCGCGGTCGCCCGTCAGTTCCACGCGGGTCGCCGCAGAAACGGCGAGCGTGGGCAGGAGGAGGCAGGGGAGGAGGCGAGGGTTCATGTGGAATAGTTTTTCGGCTCCAGGGCACAATTCGTGGGTGAAACGAGTGTATAAGTCGAAAGCGTGAGAGAATTCAAGGCAGCTGGGAAAGGGGCGGGTTGGGCAACTATCGCACCCACGTCCTCGCTCGCTCGGGGGCGGCCGGCGTG